>CAYGGA010000007.1:0-46172 GCA_964349395.1 uncultured Gammaproteobacteria bacterium
CCCCGTCAATTCCTTTGAGTTTTAGCCTTGCGACCGTACTCCCCAGGCGGGATACTTAACGCGTTAGCTTACGACACTGCCGGGGTCAATACCGACAATATCTAGTATCCATCGTTTACAGCGTGGACTACACGGGTATCTAATCCGTTTTGCTCCCCACGCTTTCGTCTCTCAGCGTCAGAAAAAGCCCAACATGGTGCCTTCGCCTTTGGTGTTCCAAATGATATCAACGCATTTCACTGCTCCACCATTTGTTCCCCATGTCCCTACTTTTCTCAATCTTATTAGTTTTCCTACCGAAATCCAGGTTGAGCCTGGAGATTTAAATAGGAACTTAACAAGACGCCTACAGAACTCTTTACGCCCAGTAATTCCGGATAATGCTTGCACCCCACGTCTCACCGCGGCTGCTGGCACGTGGTTAGCAGGTGCTTATTCTCGTGGTACCGTCAGTGTTAGTCCCACGCAAAAGAAGTTTACAACCCGAAGGCCGTCATCCTTCACGCGGCGTCGCTCGGTCAGGCTTTCGCCCATTGCCGAAGATTCCCAGTTGCTGCCACCCGTAGGTGTATGGCCCGTGTCTCAGTGCCATTGTGGCTGACCATCCTCTCAGACCAGCTACCCGTCGTTGCCTTGGTAGGCCTTTACCCCACCAACTAGCTGATAGGCCGCAGGCTCATCCTAAAGCGAATAGTTACATCCTTTGATCTTGCGATCATATGCGGTATTAGCTAACCTTTCGGCTAGTTATCCCCCACTTTAGGGTAGATTCCCACGTGTTACTCACCCGTCCGCCCCTCATCGCCCTTGCGGGCTGTCGGTCGACTTGCATGCTTAAGGCACGCCGCCAGCATTCATCCTGAGCCAGGATCAAACTCTTCAAAAAAGACTCTGTTAAGAATCTTCGAGAATTCGAAGTGACTATTGTGTTGCTGGCAATAATTAATTTCCAAATAAATTTGGAAAACTGACTATTACCGTTCACGGTAAATAAATTCAAACATAGTTTGAATTTTCTTCACCGTTCGATAACAAAAGCGAAGCCGGAAGCTTCAACTTTCCTTACCATTTTGTGGAAGATACCCATCTTCCGTGGTCTCAAACTTACGTTCAAGAAATTGACGTTTTGGTTTGTCCGTCTCGCTTAATAAATTAAGCGGACGAGACTGTGTTCTACCATCTCTTTCACTGTCAAGTAAAAGAGATATTTGGCTATCTAATTGTCAAGGTGCTTGTTTAGCCAGTTATCAAACTGGCGCAGAAGTGAGCTTTAGGTCAGCTTCTATTCCCCTTTACAACTTGAAATCTCGCTCGAGGCGAGATTGCTTCGAACGGTCTTTTAGTTGTCCTCCGATTAATCGGAGAGAAAAACAAGATATTTACATATCAGTTGGGATCTTATCAAAGGAGTTGGGTGTTGTCAATACAGGAGCAAGGAAAAGAATTTCTATTATGTAAGATAAAACCGGCTCTGAGTCAACATTTTTGATGTGACTTAGAGCCGGCGGCCGTGTGGTTCTAGAACAAACAGAGCTTTCTCTCCTTGGTTAGATAGAAGCCAACAGTGCAGGCGCTACCTCAGTCCTAGAGGTGGCTGACTTCACTTTTACCACTCGCTGCATCGTCATGACGGCATCCAGGGTGAACCCAAGCCCCAGACGTTCACAAAGTGACCCACAGTAGGTCATCTTCAGCATCGTGCTGGTTGATTTGTGCCAATCGTAACGCAGTCCGCAGCGATCGCAGACTTTGATTGGATCCTTTGGATCAACCTGGTCCCCAGGTTTAATATCCAGAACTGTCATTTTGGTCTCTTTTCCTTTCTTCGCCATAGTCGCTCCCATGGGACCAAACCACCTACCCCAAAAGCCACAGCTCCTAGGCCGAGAGCGGCAAAAAGCCACAGGCCAGGGCCCGATCCAGAAGACTGCGCCAGAGGCACCAAAAAGGATATCAAAACCTAGCCCTCCTTTTCTTGATTGGCTGATTGTATCACTCTCGCCAAAGATTGCCTACTAGGCTACCTTTGGTAGTGATGGGTTTGCTGTCCTGATGAATTTGGGTCGAGGTTGTCGAATCTTGCCCATCTCACGATAGAGACTATCCAAGATTGACTCTCCGTGGAGCGCCGCCCGTTCGCAGTCTTCACTGCAATACACATTGGGCGTGTAGCTATCGGAGTCTAAGGGGTTGTACTTCTTGGCACATCCTGGTGCCAAACAAGTGCACAGTAGGGTACTAAACTCATCCATCTCCTTCCAACCTATGCCTTGATATCTACAGTATACACCTAACAATCAAGCAAAACATCAATTCTTTTTTTTAGTGCGAAAATATTTCTTCTTGAGGTTTTCATCGGCTATTTTCTTTACTTCTACTGGTAGCCTCCGCTGTAGGTAAAAAAAGTAATAGACGGCAAAAATTAGGATGCTGGCCCCAAAGATAAGCCACAAAACTCTTAAGCTCACCCACCCTAGTCCTTGAGTTCTAAAAAAAGCCAGGTTAAAACTAATCACACTAAAGGTATACAAAGTCCACATGATTTTGGTCAGGAGACTTTTAACAGGTTGATTACTTTTAAACTTCTTAATTTTGAGATACCAGGCCACCACTCCAGCTAATAATAGTAGTAGAGAAATTTTTAGAGAGATGATTAAAAACAGCAGTTGTCCTGGTCCTGGATTTGGATTGACCCAGTAATCTATTTTTAAAAGTTGAGTAAAATCTAAGTTGAATTTCATTGCCCTAGAGCATACCCAAATTGGCTAAGGTTTGCAAGGTGGTGGGATAATAGTTTAGCAACACGCAAAAGGCAGTACGCAAAACGAGTAAGAAGTTCTCTTGTTTCGTGTTGCGTGTCACTTGTTGCCAGTTTATGAAGAAACTTAGCTCAGAAGAACTAGTTAACCAAAAACCAAACTTAAAAGAGTTTGCCAAAATTCCTAGACATCCATTAATAGTTGTTTTGGACAATATCAGATCTCTACAAAATGTAGGGCTTTTTTTCAGACTGTCTGATGCTTTGAGAGTTGAAAAACTTTACCTTGGTGGGTTTACTGGCTTCCCTCCCCTGGAAGATGACCCTAGATTTCCAGGCAGCATTGAACATGCAGAACGTGAGATTGAGAAAACCGCCATCAAAACTATTCCTTATGTTCCTTGGGGAAGAGCGGAAGATACTTCAGCTTTAGTTAAACAACTCAAGAAAGATGGGGTTCAGGTTATTGGTGTCGAGCAGACTGACTCCAGTAAACCTTACACAGAAGTTGAGTATCACTTTCCCCTAGCCCTTGTCTTTGGCCACGAACGCGATGGTATCTCTGATGAAGTCTTGAAGGAATGTGACTTGTTAGTAGATATCCCTATGTATGGCATGGGTAATAGCCTGAATGTTGCCACTAGTTTCTCGGTGATTGGGTATGAGTTGGTAAAAAGAATTGAGAAGACAAAGACCAAATAGTAAAGAAAAAGGGTGCTGCAATTTTTAGACAACACCCCAATACACGCTAACCTTGCAATTTTTGAATCTCAGTTGGATCAAATCCCAAAGCAACTGTCCAAGAATTAAGAAACTCTTCGAACGTTACTTCAGAACTGCTCAATAGACCAAACATTTCGCTGAAGACCCCTAACCCCATCAACTCCCTGAGCCGTCGGTAGTTCCGGTGCAATACTGCCAAATTCTGCTTGACAAGGTCTTGATTTACGCCGGTGCTTTTGAATCTCACCAAACTGTATTGCTGATGAAGCACTGTTTCCAACCTAAAGCGGACGTCAGGCCGAGCCAAAATGTGGGTTCCAGCGTCATGGACAACCTCAATTAGGGCGTTTGCTTTTCTGGAAAAATCCAAGGCAAATACCATAAAGGCCTCGAAATCCATACCTTCTTTGACAGTTTGAATCCAAAGGTTTTCTCTCACTGGGCCATCAGCAAAGAGGAATGGAACTTCGCCCTTCAAATAATGCTGGTGTTCCTGTCGATAAAGCCCATCACAGGTGTCGCACCCTTGAAAATGGGCCATCACCTGTTCCAAAGAAAGATCGGGTTGAGTAACTGAGAAGGGACAGTCTTCGAACAGATCTCGATCGCTCATCATACTCCCTCGCTAATTAGTTTTCTGAAATTATAGACTATGAGTCTGTATTGTCAAGAGTTGAGCTGTTTTAGAGGGTAATATTTAATAACACGGATTGGCTAAAGAAAAAAGCAGCGATAAGATTCTTGTTTTAGCCCTTGGCCAGTAGTCAGGCTGGCGCAGAATCACTTACTTGTAACTGATCCTTAGGAACGAAGTGAAGCAGGATTTTGAACACGAAGTGGACGAAGATCCTATAATTATGTTAGAATCCTCCTCACACTAGGCCCCATCGTCTAGTGGCCTAGGACGCGGCCCTTTCAAGGCCGAGATCAGGGGTTCGAATCCCCTTGGGGCTACCATCCTTCAATTCAACTTATTAAATTCTGGAGTGATTTTGGGCATTAAACAGAAACGGTTACTTTTTCAAATTCAGTTACATCTTCTGGAATAGGTTCGCCATGTTTTTTAAGAGATGCAATATAACCAGAAATAGCATCTCTAATCATTTCCAAAGCTTCTTCCCTGCTCTCACCTTCAGTCACACATCCAGGAAGTGCTGGGACAGAAACTACAAAACCACCTTCTTCAGCTTTTTGTAAATAAACAGTGTAATTCAATACTTTCATAAATTTAGTATACCAAATCTATTTAGAAAGAAATTAGAAACTCAAAACAGAAAGAATAGCAGCCATGCCTACTAAGACTTGGGTGGCAATGCCGTAGATAAATCTAGAGTCATGGTCCCAATTGAATTTTTTATGAACCCTAGAGTACCTACCATGCAGTCTCCCCAACCTGGCAAATCTCTCCCATTTTTTAGGATCAGCTAGAGCCTGGATGACATGGTGGATATCAGGAATAGCCGCACTGACTGCTCCGACTAGCATCATTTCCCAATAAGGACTTCTGTAAAGCAAAATCATCAGTAAAAATAATGCAGTGGCCAGATCTAAAATAATGACCAAAATATCCAGTTTTTCTAGATCTTCATTTTCTAAATCAATCCTCAAGTCCCAGTGAGGAAACAAGTCTAGAGCAAAATGAGAAGCAGCCGCTAGCGGGGCCACTAAATAGGCATGATCAAATTGTCTGCCAATGGCGGCACCAACTAAAACATGGGGAGTAAGAAGCATACTCTAAGTTTATCTCATAGGCTAAATAAAGGCAAAGAGCTTGAGCGTGGTGAGCACTACTACTAAAGTAATAGTGACACCAGCAAAAAGCTGTGGCCAGGTATGTTTTCCTAGTTTGGCCCTAGACCAGGCAACCACGGGTATTAGTAAAAGGGCGGGCCAGTAGTGAATAGAGATCAAACTGATTAAGACTAAAACTAAAAAGGTAACTGCACTAGCATGGACAGAGGGTTTATGCCCTAAAAAAGTAGCTAAGGCTAAGATGAGTGAGTTTAGTAGTGAAGCTAAAGAGTAGACGAGCAGAATTTGGGGTCCTTCTAGTTTCCAGATCAGAAACAATGTGATTGACAAAGAAATCAGAGTCGCTACATAGATAGGAACTCTTTCTTTGCGGTTATATAAAAACCAATCAGTTACCCTTCCCCTTTTCTTTTCAATCACGAGAAATATCAAAGGTGGCAACATCCCCACCAGAAAGACTAAACCAAACCACAAAACCACTCTATTCAGATCTTTCTCGGCACTACTGATAATGAGAAAAAGAGCCAAAGTGCTCGTAATAATGGGATCAAAAACTAAAGAGATAACGTGGGCTAGTGGCACCATTTGTTAAATTTTAACAAGGAGAGGGAAAAAAGTATAGCTTAAGAGGTGACTCTGAGTCTGGAAAAAGAAAGGGCTGAGTTGTAGTGATTGCAATCACACCAAAACCCAGCCCAGATGAGACGACCTGTTTTAGACAAAAAGGCTCACGAACTGACTTTACCGACGCTACCTTTTTATCCGCATACAGTTGGATGCTTCGCGATCAACTCCCTAAATCGCTATCTTCGCACCTGGTCTCAAAGGTGCTAAGCCAAAAGCATGATCTACCCTCTGCAGGTTGTTTGGACCTCAGTCTTCAAAGACTACTCTACCTAGGGTACAAGTATTTTGCACAGGCTATTGCTTCTGCTGAGCAAGAGAGCCCCAACTGACCCAATAGGTAGGCTCTTATCAGAATCAGTCCCGCCCGTTACGAAAACTTACCCACACGCAAATAGTTATCCCTCTTCTCATATTTGACTTTCCTAAGCTCTCGGTCTTTTGAAGCTATCCTTTACAAGGCGCTGTGCAGCTTTTTTACAGCTACTTAGCGTTGGCCAAGATAAAGACCGATGCAACAAGGCAAAGTCAGTGAGTTGGGATGAGTATACCTCTAGGCAAACAAGCTGTCAAGCAGGTGTGGAAATTTTGGCACTTTCTTTACCTACTAGGTGTTTTCTAAATTTAATTGCCAGGTATAAAACTAAAAGATTGACTACAAAACCATTTAAAACCCAGTACAAGAAAAGGTAAATAAGGCTTAAAATTGAGGCTAAAACAGTGATTTTCCACCCCCAGTGGAGTTTTTTATATAGACCCCAGCTAGCCCAGAGATTTAAAACCCCCACCAAGAAAAAATAAACACTCAGAAAACTCAAACCACTTTGAGATACAGTCAGGATATACATCACCCCCAAAAGAATGGTTAAAAGATAGAGGTACTTTACATATTTTTCTAAGTACTTGTTTATGACTCGCATGCTAGTTAAAGAGTTTTAACTGACTAGTGTCTTCCTTTTTTACCTTGGGTGGGTCAATTCTAACTTTTTTTACTGTTTCTGGCCAGATTTTCACTACTCCATAAACTCCATCATAACCAGGATCAATGATGATGTCTCCACTTCTGACTCTACTTATCCCCTCCACTACTCTGGGGTGAGTGTATTTTTCAATGTCTTCTAGTTTAATAGTAGTCAGTAAATCTAACTCATGACTCACTTCTTTAACAAGTTTAAAAAACTCTTCTTTTACCTTGGGACTAGATGTCGGCCTTCCCAAAGCTTCAGAGATGATTTCCAATAGATTTACTAGATTGGTATAAGGAGGTCTAGGAAATGATGATGATTTCTTAAAAATACCTTCCTTGACTATTTTTAGATCACTTTCAGTCCTTTTGGCTAGTTGGTTGACTCGGTACAGCACTCCTCCAGTCAATCTCTTGCCGCACACTGAACATATGTCACCCTGGTCAGCAGTCTCTTCTGGTGTCAATTTGATACTGCAGTTTCGGTGACCAGTAAAGTGATATTTTCCTTCTTCGGGATAAAATTCTAAAGTGTAATCAATCGCTTGATCTTTTAAAGCATGTACTAACCCTTTGTAGCCAGCATTACCCCAATCCTTGAACATTGTTAGTTCTCTGCCCATTTTGGGTAAAGAGTGTGCATCTGAGAAAGACACCACTGACTTGTGATCTAACTCTTCTACTTGCCAATTCATAAAAGGATCACTAGACAGCCCTGTCTCAATCGCTAAAATATTTTTGGTATAGGATCCAAAACATTCTTCCAAAGAATCAAAACCAGAGTTGGCGCCATACATCCCAAACCAGGGGGTCCAAGCATGGGCAGGAATAATCAAAGAATCTGGATGAGCCTCAAGCATAATCTGAGCAATATTTTGTGAGGTCAGGCCCAATATTGGTCTACCATCACTACCTAGTTTCCCTCTTTTCCCTAATTCTTTATTTACTTTTTCCACTGTCTCAAAATCAGGTGCAAAAAGAAGCAGGTGGACTCGTCTTAGTTTGCCTCCTTGGGAGTAAATCACACTGACTTCCCCACCCAAGACAAAATCCACATTATTAAATGTATAAAAACCATTACCTTTTTCTTTTAAAGTCTTTTTGGTTTCTTCCCACCACACTGGGTGAGTAAAATCAGCACTGGAAAGCAGATCAATACCCTTGAATTTGGCCCAGGTAGAATTGTTCTCAAAGTTGAGTTCTTTGGAGCAGGCTCTGGCAAAACTAGAATGCATATGTAAATCAGCTACAATAGACATGAACTCTAGTATTAAGTATTGAGAATTAAGTATCAAGTATTTAAAAGAAAACCGACCTCAGTGAAAGAAGTCGGTTTGGGGAAGGTGATATCACCAGTAGCCAAAGTTACGCTGGGCACGAGCAATTTCGGACTGTAGATTTTGGATCTTGGCGTTTAGCTCCTCAAGCTTCTCCATCCCCTCAGGCCAATAGACTTGACCACAGTTTTTCTCGCCGCAGTACAAAAAATCAATCCTTTCTGCAAAAGTGGCTCCGTGGCCACCAGGGCCAATGATGCCATTGCCCGGACTGACAAAATACCGGCTGCGCTTGGTACGGATATCAGTGCTGCCACAGTTGGAATTCCGACACCGGGGCAAAAGGAGGGTGAGAGTCTCTTCCCAGTCCTTTTGCAGTTCTTCTTGCTGCTGCGCCAACCGTTCCTTAATAGTAGTGGCCAAATCTCTTACCTCTCTCCAAAATTACCAATACTTTAAGCAACCAAAGAAGTTTTGTCAACGAAAACAGGCTTCCTAAAGATAGAAAGCCTGTATTATTTTCTCACTCTAAGCGAGACCACGGGCATTTAGACGAGCAATCCGAATCAGGTTCAGAAGATCTTCAATCTCTTCTATCCCGTCAGGATAGTACTCAGTCTGACAGCTCTGGCAAAAGAGGCATTCTGCAGTGACGGCATTACCACTTTTCTGGTGTGAGTTGGACCGTATTCTAACGTCACTTTTCACACACCCAGAGTGGGTGCAACAAGGCAGAAGTTCCCGCACCCTTTCTTCTAGTTCAGAGGTCTTCACCAAAGAGTCCTTTTTCTATTCTTTGTAGTCGAAACCTCACGAACATCAGAGCTAGGAACATAGGTACCACCAGACTCAAGAACATGAAGCCAAAACCGAGGAAGATCATGAGGTAGTCTATACTCGAATCTTCCCCATAAATGAGTAACCAACTCCCCACCATCCCCAGTAAACCACAGGTTACCCAGCAAAGAAGCAACTGCTGTTCAGAAGTAAGCCAGAGCAATCTCTTCAGCATCTGATTACTCCTAAAAGATCCTGACTGGTTTTTCCAGCCGGTGCCTCTTGAAAAACCAACTAACTAGAAAACCAACTATGATGCCCAAAAGCAAAAGGCTAAAGGCAATCACCAAGTTATAGATCCCCAAGTTTTTGGGTCCCAGAAAGGCAAAGAGTACCCCCACTGCCCAGGTCACGACAAAAGAGATATAGACAACCCAATACCGCTGTTTATCTGTCAACCAAAACTGCAAACGTTGATCCCAACCCATCTCTTCCCTCCTAAACCTGGTAGTCATGGTGAAGGGTTTATCTGGGTGCTGGAGACGAGCCAGGTTCCGCAGGTGCTGCTCGGGATCAGGGCACCCTGCACACATCTCCAGGTGATGGTGCACATCGTGCCTCATTTGCTCTGCACTATGTTGAATCAACTTTCGATTGTGAAGACAGTCGATCGCCCCTCGGTAATGCACGGTCTTACAATCTGGGCAAATCTGGGCCATGATTCTCCTCCTATTTGGCGTATATTTTAAATTATCTTGCCTTAGATTGCAAAAGAAAACGGCTTCCTCAGTTTGAGAAAGCCGCATTGGGATAGATTCTAGGTGTCAGGCATGTTGTAACCACAGCTGTGACAGGACCCGTAGCCGCTGGAGTAGTCCAGTTTGCTTTGACAATCTGGGCAATGGGTCAGTGGGGAAAACTTCATCGCTGCCTTTTCATGATTTGGGGCGCCATTTCCCTGGTAACCACAGCTTCGGCAAAGCTGGAGCCCTTCGGAGGGAATCAGCCCACCGCTGCAGTCTGGGCACTTCAACCCTGAAGTAACTTGAGTCATCTCACCTTCCTAACTAAAGATAAGATTAATAATAGATCAAATGGAAAAAGATTTAAAGGAAACTTCTAGGAGAACTTCACCTTCTTTTGATTCTCATACATCTTGATTAACTCCTTCACAGTAGTGGCGTCCTCAGCTCTTTTTGAGTCTCCCCGAAAAGAAACTAAACGAGGAAATCTGAGAGCATACCCAGCAGTATGACGAGGAGAAACCGTGATTTCATCTGCAAAAATCTCCAGGACTTCTTTGGGCTCCACCCAAATATCAGGAGTGATCAGGCTATTTACTCTGGCTGGTTTTTTGGAGACTTTTAGCTTTTGGGCTATGTCATTCACTTTTCGAAATTCCTCGTCAGTTAGACCTGTTCCTATCCTAGTAACCGTCACAAATTCATCTTTTTTACTATCATACAGCCCTACCAGCAGCCCTCCCACCCCAAATTCAGTTCTCTTGCCAGTCCCAGTGTAGACTCCAAGTAAAACACAATCAACACTGTCAGAGAGTTCTCCACCACTACTTCTTTTGACTTTGATCCAGTGGTACCCTCTACCGCCAGCTTTGTAAGTAGCATCAAGTTTTTTGACCATCACCCCTTCTAGTCCCAAGGCGATCTGTTCATTGAACATTTTCTCTAGTTCTTCTGGGGTGTGGAGTAAGACTTCTTTGGCCACCATTAAGTCATTTTGGTGGGGTAGGATTTTTTCTAATTTTTTCCTCCTTTCTGTATAGGGCTGCGAGGTAATATCTTCCCCATCCACATACAGGAGATCAAAAGCAAAAGCTTTGAGAGGTAATTTGAGAGCAAATTCCCCAATGTCATGCTTGCGGCGCCTTTTGGTAGTTTCTTGGAAAGGTAAAAACTCTTCTGTTTTGGCATTGTAGGCCAAAGCCTCCCCTTCAAAAATAGCTGAGTCGGCTTTAATTTCTTTTTCTGCTGCTTCCAATATGTCAGGAAACATATGAGTCATATTTTCTAAATTTCTGGAGAAAATCTCGGCAATTTTATGTTTTCTGTTTAGATGGACTTGAACTCTGAAGCCATCATATTTTGGCTCCACGGCAAAATCACTACCCATTCTTTTGACCACTTCCACAAAATTGGGCAGTCTCTCTGCTAGTGCGGGTCTGACTGGTTTGCCGACTTGGATTTTGATCCTCTCTATGGCAGATAAACCATCTTCCCAGTAAGTTTTAGCTACAAGTCCTAAATCAGAAGTTTTATTGTAAGCTTCCTCCAGACTAGGTCTAGCACTTTTGTCTCCAGCTTTAGCTAGTGACAGTGCCTCCATGACAGTTGGGTCACCGACTCCCAGTCTGAGTTTAGCCAAAGTAATTCTGAGTAAATATTTAGCTCCCTTGGGGTTCATTTCTTGCAAAAGATCAGCCAACAAAGTTATTTTCTTATCGACACTACCCTCTCCAGTAGTTATAGCGATCTGCAGCAAGGCCGAGTGAACTGATCCAGTTTCTAATTTTTCACTTTTAACTCTTAACTTTTCACTAAAGCTCTCGGCGGTAAGACCTAAGTCGCCTAACTTTGAATTCAACTTTGCTACCTCGATTGGGTCGATGTTATACGCTTTGGCAAGCGCTTTCATTACCATCTTATCCGCCATCCCAATCTCAGTGGGGTCAAAAAAAGGCACTACTCTACCTTGGAGTAAATAAACAGTTTTATCAATTTCAGTATGGGGAACTTTTTTGAAAAGTTCAGATAAAATTTTGATCAATTCTAGTCTGGAGGAAGTATTATCTAGTTGCTCAAAATAGTCAGCCAAGAGTGAGAATTTCATAAGTAGATTTTAATCTAAAAGGCAAGGAAAAACTATGGTTTGGAAGAGGGGTCAGTCAGTAGTGACAAAACCCCTCTTTGGTGCGCAGGTGATTGGTCATAAACGGAGCTTTCCGTGTGATGGTCGGCGGCGGCGTTGCCTTTGGGGAAGTGCAGCCTCTTCAGCGGCCAGATCGATGGGCGGGCTGGTCAGGACTTCGTGAACATAACCGCACATGATGCAACTGGCATAAGTCCCATGCCAATCTCTATCGATGATCATCGCTCCTTTGCACTTGGGACATTTGTTGGGTGGTGCTTCCTGCAATGCAGGCATCTCTTTCTCCTCCTTTCCAAGAAATCCCATTGATTAGCCTACCCGTTCTTGGTGCCCACAGTTGGTACAGGTTTGGACTTCGTGACCCTCTTGGTTGCGGACCGGATCTGGCAAGTTAGCTCGACATTTGGGACAATACCGAAGCGGATCCAAAGGCATGATTACAGTCTCCTTTCCCAATCTAGGTGCACTATATCACAAATTGGCAATATGAAAGAAGTTGACTACTTTTTGCTTATCACCTACTTAAGAATGTACACGGAAGCTTTAGTAGAGCCCCTCTTCTTAATAAGCTTTTTCTTCATCAAATCTTTTAGATCCCTCAGGATAGTGTCATCAGAGACCATAGGCAAAAGATTTCTCCAATCTTTGTTTGATATTCTCCCAAACTCTTCCATGTACTCCACTATCTTGATTTGCCTTTCATTCAAAGAAACCTGGCCAATCTTGCCTTTTAGCTTTAGATCCACACTCAGTCTTTGGACTTTGTCTTTGATCTTTTTAAGCTCAATGAGAAGCCCCTCAGTAAAATACTCCAGCCAAGGAGTAAAGTCTCTTTCTAGTAAATCTTTACTTTGATTGGAGACTTTTTGCAGGTGTTCATAATACCTAGAAGCATCAGAGTCATAGTACTCTTCTAGTGAAAAGAATTTCTTGATGTCATAACCAGCTCGATAGAGTATGAGAGTGGCAATCGCTCTCCCCGTCCGACCATTGCCATCTACAAATGGATGGATGGCATTTAAAGTGTAGTGCGCAATCCCGGCTTTCAGTATTGGGTCAATATCATTTTCATCGGTGTGATTGAGCCAAAAAATAAAATCATGCATCAGGTGAGGAACGTCTTTAAAAGGAGGTGGCTGGAAAGAGATTTCCCCAGTCACATTGTTTTTGACCGCGACTTGGACGAGGCGGTAAGACCCCGAGTCAATCTCATTTAAAACTTTACTGACCGTCAGTTTGTGGATTTTAAAAACCACACTCTCAGTGATGGGGTCATCTTTTTTGTATTCGGAGTCAATGTATTTTAAAACATCACGGTAGTTTAAAACTTCCTGAATATCTCTACTTCTCCCTACCACCTTTAGACCACTCAGCACCTGAGCTACTTCTTTTTGATCCAAAGAATTGCCTTCAATATGAGTATTGTGATGAACACTTCTTACCATGGCTTCCTCTCTAAATTTAGCTTCCCAGGCGGGAACTAAAGGAGCATTGGTGATAACTTCACGCGAAGCTTCGATACCCGCAATATTTCTCAAGATTTTATTGGTAATGGTGTATTTAGGTTGGAACATCTAAGTTACAGGTGACAGGTTACAGGTGACAAGTTGATTTTCTTGTTACCTGTTTCTTGTTACGTGTCACTAATTTATCGCACAATAACCGCAAGATTGCAAGGCTGAAAATCGAGTTGACTTGGTTGGTTGATAGGACTATTATTCTTTCATCAAGAGAAAGGGAGACTGCTGAAAAATGCGTGGCAGGAACTATAAGCGCTCACGTTCCCAAAAAAGTGTTCCCTCGCCCGTCGTTGAATCTACCACTCCAATAAACAGCCCCAAAAGAAGGTGGTGGCAGTCTCTAATTTTGTCCACGAGCAGAGGGCACCGCGGTTCCCTTACTGTAGTGCTGGTACTTCTGGCCATAGCCATGGCACTAACTCTTTATTCCAATCCATAAGGAGAGATCATGCCGATAGAGAGAGCCTACGTTTCTCGTTATACCCGCAAACAGCAACTAGTAAAGATTGGCTTGTTGCTGGGATTAATTTTAGGAGGGGTTATGGCCATTATTTTCCTCCAGTAGTCAAATTCGGAGCCAACCCCAAAATCCAAAGGAGAAGATTGCACCTCCCTGTCCTGGTCCGCCCCCAACTGCGTACTGTCTTTCATCCGTTTGCCTTTTTGGCTAAGCCAAAAGAGGTACTGGCCCAGATGGATTGGGTCTTGGTCAAACATCACCTGGCCATCGTCGTGGTGATCATCACCGTCCTGATCTTGATGGCAAGTGGTGTCTCGCTGAACTAAAGACCACAAAAAAGCCGGGGTTGAATGCTGAGAGCAGCACTTCTTCCCCGGTTACTTTACTCTCTCATTGACCTCATGGTCTTAACAACTTTCTCCAGATCCTCAAATTGCTGCCAAAAATTATTGGCCTCTACCAACCCTGTAGGGCTGACAACACGGCGATTTTTGCCCGATAGCTGCCGTGACGCTGTGTCGAGTGCTTTTTTCATACCATTGGCCAAACCCAAGGCCAATCGAGTTTTGTTTTGTAATCCCTCGAACCATCTATCGGCGGCTTCTTCAGAGACCAACACGTCCAATTCCTGGTCTTCTCGGAGCCTTATCAAGCTACGGATCAGTCGGTGAGTCCTGATCCTGGCAAGTGAAAGCTGACGCTCTTTTTCTCGTTGGGCCAGGTTTTGCTCTTTGCGACGCTGCCGATTCTCTTTTCTTTCCTGAACACTGTCAAGACGTCGGCTTTCACCCCGACTGGCAGCATGCCGACCTTGGCGCTGCGCTTTTGCTTGAGTTCGACTTTTTTGGACTCGTTTCTTTGCTTCTTTGGCTGTCTGCAACTCTTACCTCTCCTTAAATTGTGGGAGTATTAAACCATATTTGTCCTGGATTTTCAACTAAGAAGGTGGAAAGATTAGTTTCAGTTAGTAAATTTAAAAGTAGCCAAGATTTGGTCATAGAGAGTAGCTTTGTCTTTGCTACCAAAAGCTAACAGGTAAGTTTTCCCAGCATAGTCTACATACACTTCAGTTGCCCAAGCCGGACAAGGACAATCCACTCCAGGATTTAGGACACTGACATATTTCCTACCACTTACTCCCCCAACTAGCACGGTACTTTTGGTCACCGTAAAAGTCTCATCAGTTTTAGGTTCTTCTTTTGGCTCTTTCAAAGTAACTACCTCGACATCAAATCTGCCTCCTCGTCCACAAGTTGCAGCTACTTTAGTATCATCTTTAGATGTGGGGGTCCTTATTTGCAAAAGCAACTCTTCATCTGGGCACAGTCTTCTGACAAATGACTCAGATGGATATTTGACTGAGTACCCACTGGTAGTATTGGTGTAGAGAGTCCAACTAGCAGTGGGGTCCACAGTGGGAGTAGCACTTGCAGAAGCAGTTGGGGTTGGGGTTTGGGTACTAGTGACTGTGGTTGGGGTAGAAGATTGCTCAGTAGCTTCTTTATTTGAAAAAAGCCAGTAGCCACCACCAGTTAAAGCTAAAAGTAGAATTATTGCCATAACCCAGACTAACCACTTTGGAAATTTTCTGGACATGGGATTTTCTGGATTAACTGATGTTGGAGTAACAGAAGTGGGACTAGCAGCTACATTTTCTTCTGGCATGAATAAACTTTAGTTTAACCACCCTTCCCTGTCAAGAAACTATGTTAAGATAATTTGGTGAGGATAACTTTTTCTGATCACGCTTTGGACCAATTAAAATCCAGACCAACAATAACTAAAGATATGGTGTTAGAAACTATTAATTTTCCATAAAAAACACTACAAAGTTATAAAAACAGAAAGCTATTTAGAAAGCATTTTGAACAGAGTAATTTAGAAGTTGTAACTATAGAAGAAGGTGGTAAAATGATTGTAATCACCGAGTATTTTTTGGAGTCTTAAAATGAAAATCACTTACGATAAAAAGATTGACGCCATGTATATTAAATTTAGTGAAAAAGACTCTTACCATATCTCTAAGAAAGTAAGTGACAATGTTCTAGTGGATTATTCGAAAGACGGGAAATTGATCGGAGTTGAAATTTTAGAAGCATCCACAAATCCAGGTGTAACTCAAAATTTAGACAAAGTCTTAGTAGAAACTAATTGACCTGGTAAATCTGGACACCTTCTTTATCAAAAACTAATTTACTATTTCTGAGTAAACCTTCTGCCAACACCGGATATTTCACCTTTTCTAAAGAACTGTAATAAATATAACTGACATTGTATTTTCTAACTAATTCCCTAAATTCGCTTTCACTAGAAGTAGAATAAATAGCTTGGACATCAATCTGCCGTTCTTTCACTGGGTCAAAACTACCTCTCCACAGCCATTCATGGACCCCCCACCCGACCACGGTGGGCCTCCCTGTAAAGCTACTGACTCGACCATACTCAGTGTAGCTGTCCCCAGCTGCTTCTACAACCACGGCTCCTTTGGGGGTCTGAGTCCTAATCCACTTAATGGCTTCATAATCTGCCTCAGAGTAAGTAGTAGAAAGAAAAGCTTCACCATCCAACCCTGAATATTTTTGGAAATCATGGTAACCACTCTTGTAGGCTCTGGGGGTGTAAAGAGCACAACTGATCAGTAATCCCAAAAACACTAAGACCCAACCTCCTTGGAGGAGATTTTTTACTCCTATTGTTTTAAGACTAACTAGCCTCCAAACAATGTATGCTCCTCCTAAAGCAAACAAATTCCAGCTTTGAAAAGTCAATTTAAAAACCGTATTTGCTCTTTGGTAATCTCCCCCATAGATGTCTTTTACATAGACAAATTCTGGAATCACAATCCACAAAACTCCTGTCCCCATCAAAACTAAAACAAACCAGTCAAAACTTTCTCGTAATTCTTGACTCTTCCGCAACCACAAGTAGACTGCAAAAGAGATAAATAGGAAAAACCAAAACCCCCACAGCTGAAATAGCTGCCACAGAGGACTGTGGTAATCAGTGGGCAAAACCGGCAGTGAAAGGGAGTCAAAATGGAGCCAAAAAGGCACAATCACTAGAAAACTAGTACCAATGGCAGTCATCAACCCTACCCCAAGGTTTAGAATTTCTGGCAATTTCCGTGCGTGCACACTTACCAAAAGTAAGAGTGTTAATCCCAACAGTGCATAATAAACTGCCAGATCCCAAGCATTGGTGAGAAAATTTAACCCCAGCAGAAAACCAACTAGTAGTCCTTCTTTTAGATAAAATTTCTTGCTCCTAAAAAACTCTGCAACTAAACCAATTATTAGTAAATCTTGAGGAAAAGCTAAAACATGAGCATGCAGATCATAAACCACAAACGAGTACACCGGGAATTCAGTAATCACATGATGAATCAATCGAGAAGAATCAGGGTACCAATAACCTTGCCAGTAGTTGGTAAAACTATTAAGTGAAAAATTTCCACCTTTT
Source organism: uncultured Gammaproteobacteria bacterium (assembly GCA_964349395.1). Lineage (GTDB taxonomy): Bacteria > Patescibacteriota > Microgenomatia > Woykebacterales > RBG-16-39-9b > CAYGGA01. Next base: position 17,201 of record CAYGGA010000007.1, read on the forward strand.
TCAAAGTAGTTGGTGACCAAATGCAGATTCCCAATCCCCAGATGCATAAAGGCCCCGAGCAGACCTGCCCACAACTTTTGGGTCCAAGACCACAGAAAAGTAATTATCAAACTGCCACAAAGGGCAAATATTAAGGCTAGTATTAAATTGTAACCCACAGAAGGTGGAATAGCCGTCAGTTTAATCAAGACTCCAGAAAAGAGATGGCCAAAGTAGTAATAATTTAGAGTCTCTCCCGCCCACCACATATCTGGGGGAGGAAAATAGTCACTCTGCAAGATTGATTGGATAAACCCAAAATCCATGTATTTTTCTAGCCCCATGATTTGGGGTTGAAAACCTCGAACTGTGGCCATGAAAAAGAAAAGTAAGAAGAAGATTAATTCTAGAAAGGCAATCTTCTTAAAAGGGACTGTCTTTGCGAACGAACTAAGTAAATGCGGCAATCTCTGAGATTGCTTCGTCGTTAACACTCCTCGCAAGGACACCCCCTGTATAACGAAAAGCCAAATAGCCAACAACACCCACAACTCAAAAGTGGAAAATTTTACTAAATGGAAAATACCTATTATGTAGGCAGTATAACTAACTACTAAGAGGCCAAGTACTTTGGAGGCGATAAACCCTGCCTCTACATTTTTACCAAAAAAAGTCCTTGCTATTGGAAAGAAAATCAGAGAGAAAAGTAGAAAAATCACCCAGAGGTAGAGAGTGTACAGGAGTGTATCTAGCATTAGTATTTAGTATACTAAATACCAGTTATGAAGAAACTGTCCAGAGTAGATAATCTCCAAACCGCCTTATTTATTATCTTCCTAGTTTTGCTTTCTTTCCCTTTAGCTCAAATAGGTACTATCAATCTAGACCAAATCCAGTTGATTGGTGTACTGGTTTTGATGGTGATTGTTTACCACCGTTTTGTTTTCCCCCGCTTGGGAAAAATTAACATAAAACTAGCAACCTATATTGAGATTTCCCCTTTTCTACTACTCATCCCGCTCTTGATCCAAACCACCGGTGGGTTTTTAAGTCCACTGCTGATTACCGCGCATCTGACGGCGATCTCTTTAGCCATTCTTATCAATCCTTTAGCGGCCCTTAGTTTCTTGCTAACCACCTTATCAGTAATAGTTATGCATTTTTTGCTTGTGCTCCACCCCTTAACCCCAGTAACTGATTTGACCACAGTCTTGGGCGACAATTTGTCCTTAATTGTGATTTCTTTTCTGTCTTTTATTGCCACTATTCCGCTTTTTTCTCTTTTTTCGCACCACGAGGAGATGCAAACTGATTGGCTAAATTATTTGGATAAACAAGTCACTACCAATCAAGCCCAAGAACAAGCTCTGCTATCGAATTTAAAAGACGCTATTTTAGTGGTAAATCCTAAAGGGTTCATTGTGATGATGAACGCTGCTGGGGAAGATCTGACTGGTACATCAGAGGTGGAAGTTTTAGGTCGAAGCTATTTTGAGGTTTTGAAATTAACTGACGACCAGGGTCAAAAAATTACTATTTTGCCAGTTGAAAGAGTTTTGAAAAGTAATCATTCCTTTATCCTCAAAAACTTACGGTTAGAAACCAGTCATAAAGGTATTAAGGCGCGTGTCAAATTTTCCCCCATCAAAAATCATGAGGGTAGTATTTTGGGGATACTGATTGTGGTGGAAAATACTACTAGTGCCACTGAGATCGCGGAGATTCAAAATGACACTTTAAGTTTGGCCCTTTTTAAATTCACGAGTTTACTTTCTGATGCCAGAAGCTACAATGCTACCCTTCTGGATGATAAAAAAGTCACGGGTACGGAAAAAATCTATGTTGACCGGCTAATGCATATCAATCAAGACTTGCTGAGACTATCAGAAGATTTCCTGCTGTCAGTCAGGCTGAGTCAAGAAGGGGTCGGACTAAATATAGCTGAGGTTAAAATCACTGCTCTTTTGGACAGAGTTCTCAACTCACTAGACTCTTTAGCCCAAAAAGAAAAGATCACTCACACTTTGAAAAAAGACCATGAGGTGACTCTAAAAACAGACCCAGTTTTACTAAGTAAAGCCTTTACTAATTTGTTGGTGATTGGGACTAGGTTGAGTAAAGATAAGACTACTTTACTACTGGATGTACAGGAAGTAGGAGAAAAACTGCAAATTTATTTTAATTTCCAAATTGCCTTGCCTGATTTAAATACCAAAAATCTTAGAGAAAAATTCTTTGGGGGGTCAGAACTTTTTACCACTCTCCCCAAAGCGACTGGTCTGGAAGTCTATTTAGCTGACAATATCCTCACTTTACTAGGTGGGACATTAAGTATCACTAAAAATCCTAAAAATAGTGAAGAAATTGAATTCTTAGTAGAGTTACCAATTTCTTAAAAATGATGAGAGCCAGGTTGTTGAAAATCAACATCCTGGCTCCGGTTGGTGAGTAGGCCTAGAAGAACGGTTTGCATCCAGTTGCGAAAAAGTCCTTCTTTTCCAAACTCGGGGCGACCATCTTCGGGGGGAAGAAGACGATTTTAAGTCCGCACAACTCCTCTGCCCCAGCATCGATGAAGGTCATTTCCACCTTCTGCTTGATGGACCGGTACGTGACCTCGTCCTGAGCCTCAATGGTGACGTAGTACGTCACGATCGGACCCTCGTACTCGATCTGGAAGTCAGTCCCCTGGTAGGGACTTTCGACGGCGAACCCGGTATCCTGTTTGAACAGGACAGTGTTCGCCTTCAGTTCCTCAGCTGACCACTCCTTGATAGGCGTGGGCTGAGGCATGGGGGTGGTCAGGGTCTCAGGCTCATCTTCAGGGTAGATGCACCCTCCCAGAAGAGCTCCAAGGGCAAAGACCAAGACGAACAGGGCACGCACAGTATCTCTCCACCTAGAATAATTTAATTATAACACTATAGGACGTAAAAAGCAAGTTTTAGGGTAAAAGTCTCTAGAGGTAGGCTTTACAAGTTGAGGCAAAAAGGTCACTTTGATTGGCTTGGTCACGAATTTCTTTAGGAACAATATAAAGAATCTTAAGCGCGCATAGATCAGTAACCCCGAGATTTTTGAATTCCTTCTCCGCCTCTAGTTTAATAGACCGATAATCCTCAATTGAGGTTGCATTAATCTCGATAACATAGGTTTTAAAAGGGCCATCATAAGTGATGGTAAACTGATTTTTAGTAACCGGAGCGTTGACAGCAAAACTAGTATCTTGCTTAAACCGTACCGTAGCCTCTTCCAAGTCTTTTCTGTTTTCGGTAGGTGTTTCTCCTGGCTTGGTTTCTGCTGGTTTTGAGCCTAAGCGTTGAGTCACCAAAAAGTAACTACCCACTCCTAAAATACTAGCTATTAGAATCAGTAGAATTATTTTTTTCATAGTTAGCCGCACCCTGGAGCTCTCATCTGGAAATCTTTATACATCCAGGGCCATTCTCGATCTTGGCATTTCACTAGCTTTTGGTAGGTAACTTCAATCTGACCAAATGGATTCCAAATATTATTATCCGGGAAGTTGGAACTAGCCTCAGAACCAGTTAGATACCCAGGTACTCCTGGAGCAAAAGACTGATTTGGATAAACATCATTTTCTGACCACCGACTCTTCTCTCCGACTAGGGAGGGTCCTGTGTCCCAAGTACTATTCATAAACTGCAAGGTCCCATAACAAGGGGTGGAACTAGGACAATTAAAACCATCATCAGCAATTACATTCCAGATATACTTACTTTCTTGATTAATCATTACGTTAAGAAATTCTTGATACTCAGAATTGAAATTGTTAATCAAATAATTTTGGATGTGGTCTTTAGTACATTCTGCCGGACAGATGGCCCCAGTACTTGTTACCGGTGGAGGTGGTGGGGCTTTGACTGTAATCATCAACCCACTTGGTGTCTTGGTACAGTTTATATCAGTATCGGGCCTACTTGTAGGCCCATGGACCACTATCAAATCTCTGATAATATAGCTATCGACACGAGCATTTACGTCGGCTTTGATGACAAAGTCAACTGATTGATTATTGGCATCGGCAAAAACAGTCGGCAGTGATGTCAACGTGACGTCCCTTCCAGTTTGGCCACTAGCTAGAACAATCGTTTTACCCGGAGCCGTCTCCACTGCCTCGCGAACGCCATTTACTCTGACGATACCCGGTGCCCAGGGTCCAGGTCCACCATTGACCCGGAAAGAAATACCATTCCCCTCACTATCCCCTTTGGTGACATCGATGCTAGTGATACTGCTCCCGACAAAGCTGCAGCTGGTGGAAACTGGCTCAGTTGGGGTTTGCACACTAGCAGGGCGCTCTCCGGTGAAGCTGAAAATAGATTGCCCTTCCAGCGAACAGATTACTTTTTTGCCATTAACGGACAGATAAAAATTGGTCACCCCATACGAGCCCTCTGGTATTTGGGAATTGGAATAAATAGTCATACCGAAATTTTTACTGGCTTTATCCACACTGTTGTATTGATAAGTCAGGGCACTACTAATATAGGGATTATCATTGTCGTTGAAGCTCAATTTATTGTTGGCATCATTAAAAAGTGTGTCTTTATTTTCAAAAGTCCACCCCACATAGACATACCCAACGGGCAAATTGGTGCCCCTGATTTCAAAGGTTGTGGGTGTGCCACCAACCACAATGAAATTGTTTCGGCTCAAACTACAGTTACTGGCTGATACATCAGGGCTAGACCCCTGATCTCGACTATTACCTGACCCTCCCGAAGGAGTTTGGGAGGTTTGGTTAGTAATTGAATACCTAAACTTTAGGGTGGGTGTATGGCTAGTAGCAGTCAGATTGACATTGACTATTTTGCCAGTAGTATATGCAGCCGGACACGTAGCTGGAGTCGGACAATTTAGGTATTCGACTTTCACCCCGGCCTTGGTGGCCACTTCAACCACATAGGGACCATAGGTGAGGTCTGGGAAACTCTCATCCAGAATAGTCGTAGACTTCAGGATTCCACCATTTTGTTTCAAAGTCGCCGTGATCCCCGCCTCACTAGGCTCCAGATTGCCTTTTTCATGTTCCATAAAAATAATACCGTCCGTGGCTGGAGGTTTGATTGGTTCGGGTGTGGCCGGTACACTGCCTTCCAAAGCTCCAAATCCTTTAGGATCAACCTCAATACCATTCTCAAAAACTTCGTAATGGAGATGAATTCCACTAGAAAATCCAGTATTGCCCATGACTCCGATTGGTTGTCCAGGCTTTATCACTTCCCCATGGGTAACATTCATTGTTTGCAGGTGCGCAAAAACAGTTCTATATTTATCCCCCATTGATTTCAAGATAATATAGTTGCCATATCCTGTGAAATTGCCATAAGGGTCATTAACCACTCCATCCACATAAGCGTCACCAGCATATGGACTGTAAATAGTCAGATTTCCGTCCCTGGATTTTAGGTCCACTCCTTTATGTAAGTAAGGACCATTACTACCGATTGCCTGCTGATTAAAATCATACCCGGAGATAAACGGACTTTTTACTGGCGATGTCGCTGGTTTTAAATCGCGGCTGGTAACCGTGATCGTGAGTTCACCTGTACAATTAACTTCTTTGGAGTTGTCCTTAGAATCATACAAGACTAAATTGGCCAGTTTATAAGTGTCTAATCGAGCATCCAATCCAGCTCTAAAAGTATAGATAATCGGTGTGGAAGTCGGAAAAATCACCCGGTCCGAATTTGTAGCTAATCGTAAATTTTCACCAATGGCAATATCACTCACTTTTTTGGATAACACCGTTTCTTTTAAATCAGGACCAGTATAAAATCTGACAGCGTGGTACCACTCACCACTACCTTTCAGGAGTGGCTGCCCTTGGGCATTATTAACTGGAACTTCTAAAGTAGCCACTGATCCTTGGGTGATGCTAAATGGCGCTGTCTGGATAAAACACTCAGCAAAAGAAATAGCAGCTGGTGTGGGGGTAATCGAGGATGTGGGCGAAGTAGTTGGCGTGGTTCCCCCCGAAGATGTGGCAATAGGGGCACTTAGTGTAATCACAATTTCCCCTTCTGGATCACAATTTATCTTTTGGGTACCATTTGACAAGAAAATATTACTAAATTTATAAGTGCCTCCAACTTCCAATGCAGTAGAGTTGGGTATATTTACTAGTATAATAATTGTTTGCTGCCCACCGGTTAAACTACCTAAAACAGCACTCGAGATGGCGTCAACATAAACCGTGGTCCCTCCGCCAATATCAAGTGGAGTAGTTGATAGAGACTTCTCTCCCCCATCAGTAAAGCGCAGATTGGCTACCCATTTTCCACTTCCCGAAAGGGTCATCCGAATTTGTCCAATGGATCCTTTGGCCATAGTGTAACTAAGATTGATATCACACCTTGCTGTAACCGTTGGGTTAATGGTTGGCGTAGGTGTGGTAGGTGTAGAAGTAGGAGTACTGGTTGGGGTGTATTTAAAATAAATATCGCTGCAGTAGCCGCCACTGGGAAGATTGAGTCCGGTAACCACATTGCCACTTTGGTAACTGGCTGATGATGGGACTGAACAGCTTTCCCCCGGAGATTTTGGTCCGGAAGAAGTATAGGAAATAGTGTGCCCAGCTAGAGGCGTGGCCGTAACAGTGAACGTCCCAGGATTTTGACGGTTTAAGAAGTAAGACCCAGTAGTATTGTTAGCAGTGGTAGAACCATTATTTAAAGTGACTCTTAAAGTATTGTTGGTAAACAAGTTACCATTCGGATCTACATACCTTCCTTGGATAGTAACAAAGATTGGGGTGGCTTTAATTACCATCCCTCCCTGCCCTGCTGCACCACTGCCTGTAGGATATAAACAGTTAGTCTTAGTACCACCAACTTCCAAATATAAATTATCCAAAGCGTACTCGCCAAAAGTCACATTTTGATCAGAGTTTATAGTGAAAGTAAAGGTTCGAGAGCTGTTGGGAGTAGTATTGTTGAAAGTTGATGAAGTAGTGGTGATGTATAAATTACCTGGATTGCCATCATCAAAGTTCAGCCTGGTCCCAATCGGTCTATTGGTACTGCCAGAGGTATAGCCTACTGCGTAATTCCCTACCCCTAACCCAGAGGCAGAGATAGTGAAGTTAACCGGTGTCCCACCTATAACAACAATGTCATCGTCACTGTTTAAAGTAGCGTTAATGGTACAAATAGTAGTACTAGGTATTGTGGTTGGAGTTGAGGTGACAGTCGTTGTCGGGGACGGGGTACCACCGGTACTAGCCACCACCGTTATATTTACCGTATTAGAACACATCTTAATGATTTGATTGGTAGCTTCATCTAAGAAAAGTAAGTTGTCCACCCTAAAGGTGCCATTGGTAGTGGCAGTATAGTTAGTGGCGTCAAAGGTAAACTTCAACCCCCCATTAAGAGGAAAGGTGTTAAAACGTAGATAATTAGTCTTGATCAATAAGCTGGTAGAACCACTACCGAGATTGTAGCCAGCGCTAGATATACCATCTTGGGAAATGGCGGTATTCGTGGTGTCAAAACGGAAAGCTGGCGCCCATCTTTGGGTGGTAGTCGTCGGACCAGAAGGATTAAAAGTTAAGGTCGAGGTGCTACCTTTGTTAACACTCACCGTCTGGTTAGCTGGGGTGGAAATACAGCTTACACCAGCAGGATTAGTTGTGGGAGTGGGTGTTTGGGTAGTAGTTGGTGTCGAAGTAGGAGTACTACTGGGGGTGTACTTGAAATAGATGTCGCTGCAGTAGCCGCCACTAGGTAAGTTGACTCCAGTAACTACATTTCCAGGTCTGTAGGCAGTGGAAGAAGGTAGTGCACAACTAGTTCCGGGAGCAAACGGTGAAGAATAGGCATATGACACAGTATAACCAGCTAAATTAGTGGCAGTCACGGTAAAGGTACCGGGGTTTTGGCGATTAAGAAAATAGGTACCATTTATATTGTTGGAGGTAGTGGAACCGTTGTTTAGAGTTACTCTTAAAGTATTGTTGGTAAACAAGTTACCATTCGGATCTACATACCTTCCTTGGATAGTAACAAAGATTGGGGTGGCTTTAATTACCATCCCTCCCTGCCCTGCTGCCGAACTTCCGGATGGGTAAAGACAATTAATTCGCTTACCACCACCTTCGATAAACAAGTTGCTTAAGGTATAGGTACCAAAGGTAACATTCTGATCAGAGTTTATCGTGAAAGTAAAGGTTCTGGAAGCATTAGGAGTAGTGCTGTTGAAAGTTGATGAAGTAGTGGTGATGTATAAATTGTCTGCATTACCGTCATCAAAGTTTAAACGGTTACCAATCGTGCTAAAAAGCTTGGTATTAGAACCAGCAGTGTAGCCAATCGAGTAGTTAGCAACACCTAAACTACTGGTGTTTAAAGTAAAGTTAACGGCCGTACCACCAGTCACGGCGACTTGCCTATCCGTGTTCAAGGTAGCATTCAAGACACAAACCGGATCAGGCGCTGTAGTTGGCGTAGCTGTTGTGGTAGGCGTGGATGTAGGAGTTAATCCTGGATTAACAGTAATATTCACCGCAGCACTACACAGCTTAATAGTAGAATTATTACCCTCATCTAAAAATAACAAATTGGAAAGCACGTAAGACCCGGTGACTGTCGGTGTATAACTAGTCGCATCAAAGATAAATTGCAAGCCACCAGTCAGTGGAAATGAGTTAAATCTTAAGTGATTAGTTTTAACAAAAAGCCCACCCCCCAAATCGAGGCCCGAATTACTCACCCCATCTGAAGAAATTGCGCGGTAACTGCCCCCTTCAGTAGAAGCGTATCTGATTGAGGGTGCCCACCTCAGACCAGAAGGGGCCGCTCCCCCAGTCGGATTAAAAGTTACTATAGTAGTACTACCCTTGTTAACCGAAACTGTACGACTAGTAATCGAAGTAGCACAGACAGTGTTTACAGCAGTGGGAGTAGCTGTAAAATTAGCGATCACAGAGTCACTGCGACTTGTCCCCGCACTGTTTGTACAAGTAAGAGTAAAAGTAGTATTGCTACTTATACTCACACTGTGAGCACCACCACTGGCAACATTTAATGTATTGGACGAGGGTGTCCCACCTCCCCAATTTGAAACTGGAGGAGAAGAACTACTTGTACAAGAAGTAGCATTACTAACTGCCCATTTTAAAGAAAAGAGATTATCACTATCTGTCAGCGGACCATTACTGTAAACACAATTGTCACAAGTAGCAATGTTTAAATCTACCGTTATCGCCGGAATAGGATTGGGAATAACCGGGTCACAACTAGAGGTAGTAAAGAAGATTGTTCTCTCGGCAATAGTGTCACCAAACGCGGTCAGCAAGACACTAGTAACTAAATTTTTGTTCCAACCACTGATGACCTGATCGGTTTGACTAGGGAGCATATTGGTACCCGGATCAGGATACCTTCCTGTCGACCAAGTGAGACTGGTGCCAGTAGTATTGGAAGCAGACCAAAGAAATTTCACTGCGGCCGTCCCTGCCTGCGGCCCAGTGGTAATACAACCATTGGTAACAGTTTGACCAGCACTATCTTGACCATTAAAATTGGTCACCGCCTCAAAGTTATTTATTACAGCACTTCCAACCGCGGTAGACTGTCTTTTCTGGAACTGAAGGTTTAATAGTGAATTCTCACCGATTGGTAAAAAGATGGCCGCGGAGACAACGGAGATGATAAAAAGTAGTGATAACCCCACCCCCACCCGAGCTGACAATACTTCTTTAGCCAAAACTAATGCTCGTTCATTAATGGGAGTTGAGTTGGAAAAATGCTCCTTCTGATGAGGTTTGATTTCAAGTTTAAAATAATTCTTGAGTTTGCGTAGGTTCATTAGAGCAGTATCAGCCAAGTTTTACTCTTGACTTGTTCTAATATAGTACCCTCAATTTGGAAAGCTAGTCAAGTCCAAAAACCACCCCCAAAGAAGAAGACCACCTTTTTGACATTGCTGTCATTAGAGATGGTCTTCGAGGTCAGGGCAGAGACTCAAGGATCCTGGGTACAGAAGTCCACCAAACCTTCAGAGCTGAGGAACTTCACTGCAACCTGGACATCACCATAGGTCTGACCAATACAATAGGTTAGCGGGAAGAGAATTCCTTTAACTGTCCACCACAAACCGAATTCTTGGTCACCACCCACAAGGTTGTAGGTCACGAAGTAGGTGGAACTACCATCGTAACCAAATTCCGCGGTTTCGTCCGCCCAGCCAAAGTACACACAGTCCTTTACCAAGGTTGCCAGACGCACGCACGGCGCTAATGAGGCGTTGCGCACGTAGTCGTGCTGACCACGAGCTGCTCTCAGTGCATATACCCACCCCCAATCGGTCCTTTCCCAAGGCTGCACAGCGGTTTGGATAACCGCAGTCTCCTGGGGTTCAGTCTGCTTAGCGACGATGGGCGTCGTATCTCCCACGGTTGCCGAGGCCACCAGAACGGTGGTTTCGGCCACTGGGGTAGATGTGGGCAACTGTGCGTGAGTAGACTTAACCACCAAAGGCGGTAAGGTCTCACTCTCCGAGCAGGCCACCAACAAGAGGCTCAAAAGAGCCGCGAGCAGGATTGATCTTTTCACCTTTCACACCTCTTTTTGAGGATATTTAGTTAATTATATACTATAGGACAGGTTTTGTCAAACCTGTCCTGCGACAGTGAGGCTGTCTAGGGTTAATAAAAGTCAACCAAAGAGCGTATTTCCGAGCGTGTATTTACTTGGTAGCGGGAAGATATAAAACTAAGTCTAAGTTTTTGCCATCAGAATTGGTCGCTTTTGCACTGAAGACAAAAATTGGAACTAAGTGGGACTCTTCTAAAAGGTAGCCAAGATAAGAATCTGTTACCTCTAACTCTTTGTAATCAAAGTTAGTAACTAGTTCTTTAGTGGAGGGTGAATTCACACTGACTACTTTACCTTTTTTATTTTTCACCTCATTTATTGCCTCCTTCCCCTGCTTCAGGGCCACCGTAGTTTGACTGCCCACAAGCAATGGTTGAGGGCCACCAAATCTGACCACATTGCCTTTTTTGTCAACAAAAACAGCTAAAACTGAAGTAGCAGGGGTTTGAGTCAAGACTGGTTTGGATTCAAAAGTGGGCTGCAGATAAACACCAATCTGAATCGCTTTACTAAATTCAGTGGTTCTTCCTAAACCAGATAAGTCCTGGATCAAAACTGTACTACTGATTTTTGTTTGAAATTCTGGAGATATAATATTTTTCTGGCTAACGAAATCAGTCGCAATCTTTTCTGCTTCGCTAATAGTTTTTAAATCAGTTGTGGAAGCTTTGGAGCTACTTGTGTACTCAAAATTACTATCTTTTTGGTTATAGTTGAGTTTTTCTGACCCACTTTCCCAGGTTAGGGTGTCACCAGCTGATTTTGGGTCCCCAGTCAGGCCAAATTTTGCTGATAAATCCATAGGAGACAAGTAGCTAACACTAACTTTTTTAAGACTACTTTCAGAAGTAACCTGGAGATTACCAGTTTTGATAGTTTTGTTGTCTAAATAATAAGGAGTTTTAGAGAGTTGATTGGTCTGCGATTTAATTTTTTCACTAGGGTTATTTAAGGTTTTGTAGACTACAAAAACACTAGCTACTAGAGTTAAAAGTAAAATTATTTCTCTTGTGAGTTTCATGGGCAAATCTGATACTAAATATACTTTAGCCTTTGATAGGGTTGTCGTCAAGGTTTACTGAGGGCCGAGGCCACCACATTTTTTAGAAGCATAGCTACCGTCATCGGCCCCACTCCACCCGGAACCGGAGTAATTTGGTAGGCTACTTCAAAAACCTCAGGATCCACGTCCCCCACTAATCCACCTTCAGTGAGGTTGGTTCCAACATCTACCACTACCACTCCTTTTTTTACCATTTCTTTTTTGACAAACTCTGGCTGACCAATAGCCACGACTAAAATATCAGCTTCCCGGGTAATTGACTGTGGGTGAGGAGTATTTATGTCCACCACTTCTACCTCCCCACCAGCAACTTTTAACATGTCAGCTACAGGTAGACCAACCAAATCTGACTGACCCATGACTACTACTTTTTTGCCTTTTATCTCTACTTGGCTTCTTTTTAGGAGCTCCATAATACCTAATGGAGTGGCGGGTTTAAAAAGTGAATCCTCTCTTAACCCATCAACATCTTTTTGACGAGCAATTAAATTTAACAGTTCAGTTTTATTCAAAGTTGGGGGCAGGGGCAGCTGGACAATAATTCCAGTTACCTCCATATCCTCATTTAAGACCCTAATCTTTTGTTCAATCTCTTGCCCAGATACATGGTCTGAAAAAGAATGGATCTCAACTTCGACCCCAATTTCCTCTCCTCTTTTTTGCTTTTGGTTTACATAAGTGAGTGAAGCTGGATCTTCCCCCACTAGTACAATCGCCAGTTTGGGAGTTAGTTTTTTCTGCTCAATAGTGATTTTTAACTCTTCTAAAATGTCTTTAGAGATTTTTTTGCCGTCAATCAATTTGGCCATCAAAGTTTCCTGACTAGACTCTTCCACACCGTGACTAAAGTCGCGGTGTTGAGGAAATTATAGACGGAAGAAATTCGATTGGTAAGTTTGACTACGGACCTGGGGTTCTTTTTTTGGAAAAGCCGCACTTCTTTATAGATTTTTTCTAAAGTCTCTGCTTGTTTGTGGATGGTAAAATTTTTCTTAATTTCTAGTTTGGCTTTCTCCCCCATGGTTTTTCTCATAGTGGGGTTTTTAAGTAAAAAGATGACTTTATCAGAAAAATCTTCTGGTTTATTTTTAGTTAAGTAACCATTGACACCCTCTTTTACCATTTCCCCAATGGCCTCATCTTCCACAGCCACTACGGGCAGCCCAGATGCTAAGGCTTCGGCTACTACCAATCCTTGGGTCTCAGTTTTACTGGTAAAAAGAAACAAGTCACTATCAGCGTAAACTTTCGGGATATCATTTTCCGCGATAAACCCCGTGAAAAAGACCCTACTTTCTAGATTGGCATTTTGCACCATCGTTTCCAGTCTTTTTCTCTCCGGACCATCCCCCACCAAAACCAAATAACACCCCGGAACTTTAGCAATTATTTTGAAGGCTTTCAGAAGAAGACCAAGATTTTTTTCCTGCCCCAATCTACCAGTAAAGAGCAGAATTTTGTCATTTTCTTTAAGATTTAGTTTCTCGCGCAAATACCCTTTTGGTTGATTTTGGAACCTAGAGACATCAATTCCTCCGGGAACCACTAAAATTGGTTTACTAACCCCGTATTTGAGAAGTTCTTTTTCAATTTTATGAGAAGGAGCAATCACGGAGTCACACAGATTACAAAACACCCGACTGGCTCTTTTTACCATATCCGAAGTAATCACTTTACCTTTTAGAAAATAATGCAAATATTCGGTGTAGAGGGTGTGGTAGGTAAGTAGGAAAGGTAACCCTTTTACTACGGCCAGTTGGTAACCAAGCAAACTCATGGTCCCACCCCCATGGGCATGAACTATGTCAAGGTCAATTCGAAGCATGTCTCTAAACCCCTTAGTCGGCAAGGGCATCGCCAATCTTTCCTCCGGATTTTTTAGGATGCGGACCGAGTTTAAGCGGATCACATGGGGATCTTTGTCTTTATAACCTGACATTTTGGGCGCAAAAATGTAAACTTTGTGCCCTCTTGCACGCAGCTCTCGGGCAGAGAGATCGACATTTTCCACCACCCCATTGATTTGTGGGCGGTAAGTATCAGTAAAAAATCCAATTTTCATATTCGCCTTCCGCAAGGTGAATATGAAAACGAACTCGAAGAGTTCCTTTTCATCAGAGAGTTAGGTACCTCAGTATTAATATTTTCATCGGATATTTTCAAACCCTTCTGGCTTACGTCGCAATAGGGTAAAGTTTAGGTAATTGGTAGCGTGGTGTTTGAAGAATTTAAATCGGCCTTGATTCTCAATTCTTCTAGCTGAAGTGTAGACTATCATTTGGGGAATAAAGGCGAGCTTACCTACTTTCTTTAATTTCAAGGATAAATCCACATCTTCTGATGACACCAAGTCTGGATTAAAACCACCACTTTTTTGGTAAGCATCACTTCTAACGGCAAAGTTAAACCCCGGAAAAGAGGGTAACCCAATCAACAGGTTGACTTGCTGAAATAAACTATACGGCCAAGTGGCTAGAAATTTATTAAAAGAAGACCCATCATAAAAGTACCCAGGACCGGTGATACCTACATATTCAGGATGAGACATAAAAGTTTTCACAATTATTTCCAACCAATCTGGAGCTACCTTAGAGTCAGCATCAGTGGAGGCAATAATTTCTCCATGAGCAGCACTGAACCCATCAAATCTAGCCTGGGAGACCCCATGTTTATTTTCATCCACAATAATGCAGCCATATTCTTGGCCAATTTTTTTAGTATTGTCGGTGGTGCGTCCATCGACCACTAGAACCACTTCAAACTCTTCTCTGGGCAAAGTTTGTTTGGCCAAAGACTCCAGCAGGGCTGGTAAATACTTTTCTTCATTTAAAGCAGGTACTACAACTGAGACTTTTGGTTTTTCCATAAATTCCTCATTTAGGGCGGGTAGTGCAGGTGGGAGGGCTCCCGATAGCGCGCAGACGAACAACGTGAGCGAGCACTAGCGGGAAGGACAACCTGCGACAGGACCCGCTATCAATTATGATACACCTGTTCTTTAGGACAGAAGTGGGTTCCTCTACCACCAACTCTACTCTTTTGAATAATTGTACCGCAACGAGAACAAGGTTTCTTGTCCCTCCTAAAAACTTGGAGGTTTTTATCATGCCCACCCTTTTTTCCATACCCATCCAAATAACTATCAATACTAGTTCCCCGATCATCAATCCCTTGTTTAATAACCAAGTTGATGGCTGTAAATAATTCTTTAATTTCCTTTTGCGTTAATTTGTTGGCTTTAGTCTCTGGGTGGATCTTTGAGTACCACAAAGCTTCATCAGCATAGATATTGCCTACTCCAGCAACCTTTTTTTGATCCATAATTACTACTTTGATGGGCCGGGCACTTTTTAAAACTTTTTTAAAGGATTCTTCAGTAAATTGGGGAGTAAGCGGTTCGGGACCATAGTCATTTAAAATAGTGTCAAGACTAGAGGTGTCTTTAATATATTTCACATATCCAAATTTGCGCATCTCATTGAAACGGATCTGCTGCCCATTATCGAAATTGATCATGACATAACTATATTTTTCCAACGGAATTTTTTGATCCACCACGTATAATTGGCCTGACAGTTTTAGATGGATCCCCACATGGCCACCTTCTTTTAAATTTATAAGCAACATTTTGGCAATTCGGGAAAAAGACTGGACCGTTTTCCCAACCGTATTGTCTACCACGATTTGTGGATTTGGTTGCAACATTTTGGGAACAATATAATCAATGGAGATTATCTTTTCCCCGACTAATTCTTTTTGCAAATCCCGTCTGATTGTTTCAACTTCTGGTAATTCTGGCATAAACAGATTTTAACTTAATGAGAGGATTTTAGAAAGAAAAAC
Organism: uncultured Gammaproteobacteria bacterium; assembly: GCA_964349395.1. Taxonomy (GTDB): domain Bacteria; phylum Patescibacteriota; class Microgenomatia; order Woykebacterales; family RBG-16-39-9b; genus CAYGGA01. The sequence goes on from CAYGGA010000007.1 coordinate 32,708, forward strand.
GGGTGTCCAGTTTTTAGCTGCAACACCCGCCTAGATCAAGACTCCACTTCGAGGAATTCATGCAAACCACCAATACGGATACCGTATTGTGATGCTAGCATAGCAACCCAGTTGAAAGGTGCCTCCTCCCCCATGATGTGCTTCTCACAGTAGATTACGAATGGTGAGTCGGTCTCCTTGCCCATTTGATCTTCCTCACGCTTACCCAAACGAGCCTGAGAGAAAGGAATGATCTCACGACATTTCACACACGCTCCTGCTACCAAGCTTAGGGGGTAGGCGCAGTAAGCCCGATAGCCCATCTGGTGATGAATACCAAGCCCAGCCAGGGCGACTTCACCGATGATCCGTCCGCTCATGAAACCTTCTGCAAGCGAGGTGCTGAGGGCTTCATATTTAGTACGGTACCCATAGATACCACACTCACCCGCAAAAAGTGGTGCTTGGTGATCAACGGTACGTCCGCATTCCAGATCATGGTTGGTCTCTTCATGTCGACAGGTTGCGTAAAGGAGAGCTCCCTTGGGCCATTTCTGGTTTACTACCAGTGAGCGTAGACAGAAACCCCTTTCGTCACGGTCGATTTTCCAGAATCGCCAAGCAGTGACATGCTTATTCAGAACTGTAAAGTCTGGTCGTGACGGGAACGCCACTATCCGAGATTCTCTCAGCTTATTTCTTCTTCGGCTCATGTCACTCCCTACACCTTCACTGGTTCTTTGACCGGTGGTGTAACCACTGGCTCTTCGATCCTCCGCGGCTGAGGCAGAGGGATTGTCTCGGGCGGTGCATAGATTTCCCTTTCGGGTTTGCCAATGTGGGCCACGGGACTGCACTCCTTTCCAAGTAGTTTTCAAGAGAGTTAGCAGATAGTTGTCTACCCTCTCCAAGAGAGACCATAACCTGGATTCTCTCATCTCCCACCTCAATGTTTGAAAGTATTATATTCGCTTGCGCATACAAGCTGCAAGCTCGGTAATTCTTGCAGAATTATACCTCATCCAAATAAGCCTCAACTGAGGTTGAGCTTGCGGTCGGTAGAGCTGAGGTGCAACCTCATTCTCGCTTCGCTCAAAAAAGACTCAACTGTTGCTCGGGCTGATCTATGGGACAGAAATAGGTTCTCCTACCAGCGAGCTCAATTAACTTAATGGGGTTGCCACAACTAAGACAGGGTTTACCTTCTTGTCCATAAACTTTTAAATGGTTTTGATTTTCTCCTGGAACTCCTGAGGTATCATACCAACTCTCAATACTGGTGCCTCGGTATTTAATCCCCTGGTCTAGAACAATTTTAATATTAGTAAACAAGATTGAGGCTTCCTGATCAGTTAAACTACCAGCTTTTCTCAGAGGAGAGATTTTAGATAAGAACAAAGCTTCATCAGCATAGATATTTCCCACCCCCGCTACTACTTTTGGTTTTAAAATTGCTTCCTTAATAACCATACCTGGAATTTCTTTTAACTGGTCTCGGAAATCCTCAACTGAATCTGAGAATGGGTCGGGGCCATGTTTGGCTTTCAGCTCTGCTAATTCTTGGTCGTTAAGTAAAAAAATGGAGGCAATATTGCTTCTATCAATCAGTCTTATTTGTTTACCACTAACCAGATGGAAAGTAACCCTTAGGGGGTCATTGAAGGGTATTTTTAGAGGGTCGATCAATAGCCTCCCATAAATCTTTAAATGAAAGGTGAGGTGAAAAGAGTTGTCCAAGTCCAGAACTAAGTACTTGCCCACTCTTTTAGCTTCTTGAATCTTTTTTCCTGGTAGTATAGCTTCTAGGTCGCGATTGGCATGCTGCTTTATTGAGTTTCCATATTCACTATCAAAAACAACGCTGCTAAAAACCTCCTCCTTCAATTTGGTATTGAAGTCACTTTTTAGGGTCTCAACTTCCGGTAACTCTGGCATATGGTCAAAGCTTAACTATCGTCCCCCGCTTCCGGACAAGATTGAACATGTAGACAAAGAAAGTAGTTACTAAAGCTAGATAGACTATATTCAGAGTCAAACCAATCAAAAATTCCCCTGAATCAAATCTCCCAGTTAGAAAAACAGCTCTCATCCCTTCAAAGACATGGGACAGGGGTAGAAACCAGACAATCTTTTGAACTGCAACTGGTAAAACTGAGACCGGGTAAAAAACCGCGGCAAAAGGCTGGATGGCAAAAGGCAGCAGCCAAGTCAGTGGCCCGACACTATTACCATAGCGCAGAACAATCGAAACATTAAATATCCCCATCACCACTGCAAAAAGAATCAGATTGGTCCAAAAAGCAGCAAGAGATAGACCATAAATATTAATCTGGAAATTGTAGAAAATCGAGGCAATAAACCACATTGCTAAGAAAGATACTAGAACCTTCAGCAAAGAAACGACGATCAAGCTGACAATGTACTCAAGTAAGGTAATCGGGGTTGCCAAAATATTCACTAAATTTCTTTCCCAGATATCCCACATAAAATCAATGCCAATACTAGTCCCCACTCTTTCAAAGATCACCCACAGAATCATCCCGCCCATGAAAAAAGCAGCCAAAGAGGAGGACTGGATCTGAACATACTTTGTCAAAAACCCCCACAAAACCAAGGCTAAAACTGGGAAAAGAAACATATCAGCAAATCTTTCCAGCTGATGGATGGTTAAGAAAAAATGTCTTAACAAGATTCCAGTAATTCTAGTTAGACTCATCTTCACCTCTGGCAAGTTGGATAAAAACTTCTCTTAAATTGGGTTCCTTACTACTTAATTTCAAGTGCTCACGGGTGAGTTCCAAAGGCGTCCCTTCAGAAATTACTTTGCCATGGTGAATAAAAACTACTCGATCGGCCACTTGTTCTATCTCCCACATATTGTGAGAAGTATACAAAATACTCATCCCGGTTTCTTTTTGGATCATTTTGATTACACTTATGCCCTTATCCACCACATCCGGATCCATTGAGGCCATGGGTTCGTCTAAAAGGAGTAGTTTCGGTTTGTTCAGAAGGGCTTTGCACATACTCACCCGGGCTCTTTGTCCAAAAGACAGGTTGCGCAAGTGCTTATTTTTCAAATCAGTGATCTCAAACTGATCTAAGAGTTCAGTGATTCGAGCTTTTTTATCTTTCACACTGTAAAGAAAACAGTAGACTAAAAGAGCTTCATAGACAGTCAAGTGCCAGCTAGTATTGTATTCAGCTGAGCAATAATTCACTTTCCCCATCACCTCACTACGGTTTTTAAAAAGTTCTTTACCAAAAACTGAAATACTGCCACCATCAGGCTTTACTACCCCTAGCAAACAATTAATCGTCGTCGTTTTACCAGCCCCATTTGGTCCCAGAAAACCCAAGATTTCCCCTACTTTTATATTGAAAGAGATGCCATCAACAGCCTTAAAACTACCAAATTTTTTCACTAAATTATTTACTTCCAATACTTTTTCAAAAGAGGTAGCCATAAAAGTCATTCTACCAGAAAGAAACCGCTCCAGGCGAGATCATTTTCGCGGGGAGCGGTTACGAGGGTTGTCTTTTCAAGCAACGGCCAGTTCTTGTTCTTTCAGGTAGACAGCCGGGGTCAAGACTGTCTTGACGCAACGGGTGGAATGAGTAAGACGAAGATCTTCAGGGGTATGAATATCCAGAACCGGACGCCCTAGCTCACCCCAAATGACAGGATCAACGATCCCGTGAGTCCTGGCGCGCACTTCATCCTTGCAAGTGTAGATGCACCCGGGAATGGTACCAACGAGCTCGACGGTGGTTGGTATGCCACTGGCTTCACAAACCACCCATAACTCCCACTTCATTACTTCTTGAATTTCACCAAGCGGGAGATCTTCCAACTGGGTACGATAGGAATCTGCTACTGAGTAGCAATCCACGACTGCCCTCCTAAGATTGTTACCTTATAGTATACACCTGTTAAGCAAGTAAGGGGGAATTAGCTAATTAGTCTAAGGATTTAGTTTCACCCCAATTGGAACCAACTTTGAGTTCCACAATAACTGGTACTGACAAAGGCATGGCTTCTTCCATCTCTTTTTTGATGATAGGAGCCACTGAGTCAACTTCTTGTCTGGGGACCTCAAAAACCAGCTCATCATGGACCTGCAGGACCATTTTAGTTCCCAAATGTTTAGCTTTAAATATTTTGTCTAGATTCACCATGGCTGCTTTAATAATGTCAGCTGCGCTACCTTGGATCGGCATATTGATCGCCATTCTCTCCCCTGCCTGGCGGATGGCGTAGTTTGGAGACTGCAACTCCAGTAAATATCTCCTAAAACCACTCAAAGTTTCTAAATACCCTTTTTCTTTAGCCTCCGCTAAGATTTTTTCCTGGTATTCTTTAACTTTTGCAAATCTTGTGTAATACTTTTCAATAAAAGTTGCCGCCACTTTGGGGTCAATCTTTAGCTGTTGGGCTAAACCATAAGCTGATTGACCATACAAAACTCCAAAATTAACTGTTTTTGCCACCCGTCTTTCATCTTTGGTAATCTCTTCCGGTTTTTTGGAAAAGATCCAAGAAGCAGTCGTGGCATGAATATCTTGTCCTTTTTTAAAAATCTCAGTCAGGGCAGGGTCCCCGCTCATGTGAGCCATCACTCTTAGCTCAATCTGATTGTAATCTGCTGCCAAAAGCATATGATCTTTAGGAGCCACAAAAAACTGCCTGATTTTACTCCCCCACTCCCCTTTGACAGGGATATTCTGCAGATTGGGATTGGTGGAAGATAGCCTGCCTGTTCTAGCTCCCTCTGCATGCCACTGAGTATGAATGCGGCCGTCAGCTGAAATTAGGGCTGGCAGTGCGTCAAGGTAGGTAGATTTGAGTTTAAAAAGCTCGCGGTACTGCAAAAGAAACTCAATAGCAGGATGAGCCCCAATTAAAGAGGTCAAAGTTTCCTGATCAGTACTAAAATGAGTTTTCTTTTTTCTACCTGGAGTTAAACCCAACTCCTCATATAAAACTGAGGAAAGCTGGGAAGGAGAGTTTAGATTAAATTCATGGCCCACGCTGTGATAGATCTCTTGTTCAATTTTGACTAGCTGAGTATTTAAATTACCTGCTTGGATCTTTAAAACACCTTGGTCAATCAACACTCCCCAATCAGTCATTTCGGTCAAAATCCGCTGTAATGGATTTTGGTTGTCATTGCGAGGAGAGTCAGTCGACGAAGCAATCTCTTTTGGATTGCCACGCTCATCCGCCGCTTTGGCGGATTCGCTCGCAATGACATTCTTTTGGTCTCCAAAGAGACCAAAAGACACCTGGTCACTTTTGGGTAGTCTGGTTAACAAGCTCTTGAACTCTAGCTCAGTAAAAAGGGCAACAACTTTCTCTTTGTCATAGTCTCTGACAGTGCATTTTTTCAGGTCCAGTTTGATGGGCACTTGGGTGTCAATTGTGGCTAGTTTTTTGGACATAACTGCACTCTCACTGTCCTCTGCTAGAAGTTTTCTCTGGCGATCAGGAACTTTATCTAGATTCTTATAAATGTTTTCAACACTACCAAACTCTTGAACTAATTTAGTGGCACTGACTTCCCCAATACCTCTGACTCCAGGGATATTGTCACTACTGTCTCCAGCTAAGGCTTTGTAGTCAATTAACTGCCTCGGTTCAAAACCATACTTCGCTTTTACTTTTGGGATATCATATAAGATGATGTCACTCAAACTTTTCCCAGGGGTGTAGACTTTAACTTTGTCAGTCACTAGCTGAATAGCGTCTCTATCACCAGTCACAATATAAACTTCTAAGTCCTTGCCGCCCTCTTCAGTTGCTTGCCTTGCTAAAGTTCCGATCAAATCATCAGCTTCATAACCTGGGACTTCAAAAATGGGGATATTTAGAGCGGCAACAATCTCCTTTACTCGTGGGAGTTGTTCGTGTAAACCTTCTGGAGCTGCCGCCCGATTGGCCTTGTAGGCAGTGTAGTTTTGGTGCCTAAAAGTCGGGGCGGAAGTATCAAAAGTCACCACAATATATTCGGGACTCACGTCAGAAATAACCCGCAGTATCATGGCAGTAAAACCATAGACAGCATTGACAAGCTCCCCTTTTGAGGTCGTAAGCGGGGGCATCCCATGAAAAGCGCGGTGAAATAAAGCATGACCATCAATCAGGATTAATTGTTTCACGAGGAAGATTTTACACTATGTTTGAGAAGTTAGCGAGTTAGAAAGTTAACGAGTTAGTAAGAAATCTCTCTAACTCTTTTACTCAATTACCTCCTAACTATTACGCTTGACTTTACTTGCCCTTTTAGGCAAAATTCACCCTAACACCTACCGGAGAGTGATCATGGAGACAAAGTGGGTGGAAGAGTTTTTCCAATTCCTAGAGGTGGAGAAAAGCGCTTCCCCGAACACGGTTTCAGCCTACCGAGCGGACCTGACCCAATTTGCCAGCACTACTGATGCAAAGCGGCGATCATGGAGAGAAGTCCGTCTTAAAGACGCTCGCGCGTTTATCGAGACCCTACAGAAAGCGGGGTACAAAGACGCCACCGTCGCTCGGAAAATAGCCGCCATCAAGTCGTTCTTCCATTTCTTGACGGCTGAAGGGTTGGTGAGTCAGAACCCGATGGAAGAATTGCTAACTCCACACGTTACTAGGATCCTACCGCGATCACTCAGCCCCGAAGAGCTGGGCCGTCTTTTTCAACAGTCGGCACAACAACAGACTCCTGAGGGACAACGGAACAAGGTGATGGTTACCCTACTTTGTGCTACGGGGCTACGAGTCACTGAGCTAGTCTCGCTTGATCTCGGTGATTTGGATCTTCGGACTGAGCCGGCCAGTGTGCGGTGTCTTGGCAATGGCGGGCGTGATCGTAATCTAGCGCTCAACACCGCAGTCACGGAGGCGATGCGAGAGTACATTACTCAAATACGTCCGCGCCTTGTTCGCAAGGGCGGCGAGCCGGCGCTCTTCACTAACCACCGAGGCGAAAGATTGACTCGGCAGGGATTATGGCTGATTCTGAAGAACTATGCGAGTAGAGCTGGTCTTGATAAAAAAGTCACAGTCCACACCTTACGTCACACCTACGCCCGGCAAATGCTCGATGGGGGTGAGCCTCTAGAGACGGTTCAGAAGGCGCTGGGGCATGCAAGCAAGTCAACGACTGCCCATTATCAAGAGTTAGTGCCAGCCTAGGTCGACACATCAATGAGGCAATCTTTCCAGGTTGCCTCTAATTTTTTAGAGAGTCACTTTTTTCTTCGGGAAGTTGTTTTTACAGGGACAAAGAGAGCTTCAAACTCCGGTCCATCGAGAGTTTCTCTTTTCATCAATTCATCTGCAATTTGGTCAAGTTTAGCTTTGTTTTCTCTCAGTATTTTTTTGGCCCGCTCAAAAGCACTATCAATAATTTTACTCACCTGAACATCAATCTTGGCCGCCATGACTTCTGAATAATTTTTAGATTCTCCCATATCTCGAGCTACCCAAGGCATGTCATCACGAAGTCCCAGAGTTACTGGTCCTAAGTCACTCATACCATACTGAGTCACCATCTGCCGGGCAATCTGAGTCGCTTTTTCAATATCTGAGCTTGCTCCCACGGTCCATTCTTTAAAAATCAAATCTTCCGCGGCTCGCCCACCCAAAAGGGAAGTGATGATTTCTTCCAATCTGGTTTTGGTTTCTTGGTAGCGATCAAATGCCGGTGGAATCATGGTAAATCCTAGGGCCATACCGCGAGCGACGATCGAGACTCGATGCACCGGGTCCATGTGAGGGAGCATGCGGGTGACTAAAGCATGACCTCCTTCATGATAGGCAGTCATTTTTCGATCATCTTCTGATTGCAATTTTCTTTTCTCTGGTCCCATTTTTACTTTAAGAGCCGCTTCTTCCAAATCATGGTTAGTGATTTCCTTACGGCCATTACGAGCCGCCAAAATCGCCGCTTCATTTAACATATTTTCTAAATCAGCACCCGAGAAACCAACCGTTCTTTTACTCAAAGCTTCAATATTGAAATCTTTAGCCAGAGGTTTATTTTTAGCATGAATTTTAATAATCTCTTTGCGACCCTGGATATCAGGTAAATCTAAACTTACCCGACGGTCAAATCTTCCTGGTCGTACCAGCGCGGGGTCCAGCATATCCGGGCGGTTAGTGGCGGCCATGACAATGACGTTTACCGTCGCTTCAAAACCGTCCATCTCGACTAAGATCTGATTTAGTGTTTGCTCTCTTTCGTCATGTCCCCCACCTAGTCCGAGCCCTCTTTGTCTTCCAATGGAGTCAATCTCGTCAATAAAAATAATCGCTGGATTAGCTTTTTTGGCAGTTTCAAAAAGATCTCTTACTCGCGAAGCACCTACCCCAACTAGCATTTCCATAAATTCACTACCAGCAATCGAGAAGAAAGGCACGCCCGCTTCTCCGGCTACCGCCCGTGCCAATAGAGTTTTACCTACCCCCGCTGGCCCAATTAAAAGAACCCCTTTAGGAATTTTGGCCCCAAGAGCACGGTATTTTTCTGGGTGCTTAAGAAAATCAACCACTTCAGTGAGTTCTTGTTTGACTTCGTCCACTCCGGCCACATCAGCAAATTTAATACTAGGTTTGTCTTTATTGAAAACTTTGGCTTTGGATTTGGCAAAAGAGAAAAGACTATCTCCCGCCGTGCGGGCTTGTCTCATCAAGAAATAAAAAATCCCCACAATCACAATAATGGGTAGGAACAGATTTAGCAGTGAAAAAATGATTTCCGAAGTTGCGTTGTCTTTGATTTCAAAAGGAACAGTTTTGGGATCAATATCACTAGCTTTCAAAGTCTGTACAAAAGATTCAGTTTTTTCCTTGGAAGTCTCAATCGTCGTGCCATCTTTTTGCTCCACTTTAATCACGTCTCCATTGACCACTATTTTTTGGGCTTTGCCCTCTTTAATAACATTTAATACTTCGCCGAGAGGTTTTTGATTGGAGTTAGGAGTAGGGTAAAAACTAAGAAAAGCAGCAATTCCCAAAACTAAGACAATAATGTATAAAGCTAAGCTTCTAAGAAGAGAACTAGATTTAAATTTTGGATTCCTGCTGTCTTTTGTAGCCATGTCTGTTTTAGTCCTTGAGCCTAAATCAAGGGTCTAACTAGGGCAGTATATTCGTCTGCCGATTAATTTGCAACTCATTAATTCTTGCAGAATTATATATAATTAGCTTCATTTAGTAAAGACCTTAACAACAGTTAAATATTCCTTGACACAGATGCAAGTTATTTGCATAATGAAAGGTATGATCTTAGTAAATATTCTTTTCTTTACTTTTCTGGGCAGTATCCTCTCGCTGGCAGGTAGTTTTTTGCTCCTAACCAAGCGGGGTCTCACCGAAAAACTTTCCAACCAATTACTAAATTTTGCGGCCGGTGCCCTTCTGGCTACGGCTTTTTTGGACCTACTTCCTGAAGCCTTAGAATTTGCCGGCGAGAATGACATCTTTCTTTGGGCACTAGCTGGTTTTATTAGTTTTTTCTTTGCGGAAAGATTTATCCAAGCTTTCCATCACCACCATGCTCATGGCCAAGAAGCAAGTACTTTTTTGATTCTGATTGGGGACGGCGTTCATAATTTTATTGATGGTGTGACCATCACCACTGCTTTTCTCACCAGTATTCCTCTAGGAATTACCACTTCTCTGGCAGTAGCGGCCCACGAAGTGCCCCAAGAAATTGCCGATATGGGGGTACTACTTACCAATGGTCTGTCTCGTTCGCGCGCGCTTTTCTATAATTTCTTGTCCGCCTTAACTTCCGTAGCGGGAGCACTCCTAGCCTTCTTTTTTGCCTCATTTATTGAAAATTATCTGTATATCTTTCTAGCCGTGACCGCGGGGCACTTTATCTATATCGCAGCTAGTGATCTAATCCCTGTGCTCCATGAGAAGTATGCTCAAGATAGAAAGATGCTTAATGGTGGTCTCTTTCTGCTCGGCATAGTGATTGTCTACTTTTTCCGAGTCCTCTTTGAAGGCTAAGGAAGTTTCTCTTTAAAAGTCTCTAGGGACTGGGTGCCACCTACCCTAACTCGGGGTTGGACCAGCAGTGTCGTCTCCGAATGCGTCCTCCCTACCTGAGTAGTAAAGGCCATCTTAAACCCACTCTCTTTTACCTGGTTTACTATTCTTTCATTAAAAGCTCCAAAAGGATAAGCAAAGTAGTCTACTTTTTTACCAATGACTGCTTCTAATCTTACTTTTCCTTGAAAGATTTCATCCCAAGCAGACTCCCTGGTGGAAAGGGGTAAGTCAGGATGATGGAGTGTGTGTGAAGCAAGAGTAATCAGGGGGTCGTTGCCCAACTCTTTTACTTGAGAAGTAGTCAAATAGTAAGGTCTGTCCACAAGCCCAATGGGGACAAAGTTGGTGGCCTTGATTTGGTATTTTTTCAAAAGTGGGTAGGCTTGCGTGTAAAAATCTCTGTAACCATCATCAAAAGTAAGCATTATTGGTTTTGAGGGTAGAGGTTGGTTTTTGACAAGGGCCAAGTAAAGCTCCTCCGGAGAAATAGAAGTGAAACCTTGAGTGACCAAATAATTTAGCTGGGCATCTATCATCTCTGGACTGACTGACAAATCTTGGGTCAAACCATCTCTACCATCTGAGTTTTGGATGTAGTGATACATTAAAACTGGGACTCTAACTACCCTACCCGTTGGTGGCGGGGTTATTACCACCACAATTGTTGGGGTTGGGGTAGAATTGACAGCAAGAACATTTTCCTGGGCAAGACTAATTGGAACGAATTGAGGAGTGGGTTTACTAGTTAAGAAATTGTTTAAATGAATCAAGTAGCCTACTAAAATAAGTAGGCTAAAAATTGTGTAACGGCCACTAAATTTAAAATTTGGAAATTGTTTTTTTAATTCTTTTTTAGTTGAGGCCCATGGCTTTTTTAACTTCTTCCAAAGTTGCACTGGCCTCCTCACGAGCAGTTTTAGTTCCAGAGGTAATTATCTCTTCAACTATTCCAGGGGTTTTCTCAAATTCACTTCTCTTCTCTCTGATGGGCTCCAGGAAAGCATTTAAAGCAGTAGCTAGTTTTTCTTTGACTTCCACGTCAGAGACAGTGCCTTCTTTATATTTCTTTTTCAACTCTTCCACTTCACCTGCATTGCTATTAAAACTGTCATGATAGATAAACACTGGGTTGCCCTCTACTGTCCCTGGGTCATCAGCATGGATCCGGTTGGGGTCAGTATACATTTTCATGACCTTTTGCTTAACTACTTCCTCTGAGTCAGACAGATAAATGGCATTATCTAGAGATTTACTCATCTTGGCTTTACCATCTATTCCTGGAAGAGTGGGGACTTCACCAATCAAAGTTTCTGGTAGTGGTAAGACTTCACCATATAGAGAGTTAAATTTCCCGGCAATCTCTCGGGTGACTTCTAGATGGCTAGCTTGGTCTTTACCCACTGGCACTAAATGGGCTCTCACCATAAGGATGTCAGCGGCTTGCAGTACTGGATAACTCAAAAGCCCTAAACTAGCAGTTTCAATCTGTAAATCAGTCATCACTTCTTTGAGAGTGGGCACTCGCTGAAGCCTGGGGACGGAGATAAGCATCGAAAAAATAGTAAATAGTTCGGTCACTTCGGGAATTTGGGATTGCTGGTAAATAATTGCTTTTTTGGGATCAATACCTACGGAGAGGTAATCTAAAACGAGGTTTTTAATATTGTCTTTGAGGTCAGCTAGTTTGTCTTTTTCAATCCTAGTAGTCAGCATGTGCAAATCAGCAATGATGAGAAAAATTTCGTAGTCATGCTGCAGCTTCACTCTATTTTTCAAAGTGCCTACATAATGGCCTAGGTGCAGTTTACCTGTTGGTCTATCCCCAGTAAGTATTCTTTTCATATATTTCTCCTCAAGTATACTTAAAATGTAATTATATGGGTAGACAGCAAGCTAAAAGCTCACTGCCTACCATTTTCTAGTGTGGCAAAGCCCAGGCTCCAATGTATTCAGGACCAAGGCCACCACGGTTGATCTTTCCTCGGCAAGCAACGCAGTGCTCTTCTCCATTAACCTTGAGGTGAAGGTTACGGCGACTGCACAAAGGTGAGTGCCCGATCCGACCTTTGCTGCGCCATTTGTCTGCTTCCGAACGCCGTTGCTGCTTTAGCCTCCTTTTGTACTCAGCCAGTATCTCTGCCTCTGTCCTCAGATCTACCTGTACCATCTCTCTTTCTCCTTTCCCTTCTTGGGCATGAAAAAACTCGCCGTTGGCGAGCTTATTGGTTTTCTGGATCAACTGAGGCTATTTAACTAACGTTCCAAAACACGCAAAACTCACCAACTATTAAATAGCGGTAAAGTGATGCCAATAGAAGCTTTGCGATGCAAACTTCTGCGTCGCTTCGCTCCTAATAGTTTTGGAGCTAGACTGTAACATTGGTGGCTATTCTAACTATTAAAAACTTTCTTGTCAACTTGAAAGAGGTGGGAGAACTGTTTGTCACAGTTTCTGCCCACCTCTAGTTTTGATCTCTACCAAGCGTATATACTTCCTTTCCCTCGGGATTGTCCACCCCGGTGCTCTTCATTGGTGATGAAGTCCATGTCAGAAAGCCAATTCTTGAATTGTTTGGTCGACCCACACACCTTGCATACACCCGTACTAAGTGGCCCATTGGGCTCATCGATCCGCCAACGATGGTGATGATCCACTCCTCGGATTTGCCCAACTAGCGCGGTCTCCAAGACTCTCCCTCCTAATTTTTGGTTCAAAAAAACTCGCTTTTAGCGAGCTTTGTGGATGTCTGGAAATTAACTGACCTCTACTTCCAAAAATCGGCAAAGCCCACCGCGGAGGTGGTGCCAAATTTGTGCATATAAATTCTGCTAGTTAGATCTTGTAACATATTAAGATATCAATTTAGCAAACTACCCCCTGGTTGTCAATTAACGGATTTTAGTTCCGGGTGGAACATCTTCCACTGTAGTTAGAAGGATTGGTTTGTCTTCACCATCAGCCGCTAGCATCATCCCCTGACTTTCTGACCCAACCATCTGTCTATATTCTAAATTGGCAACCACAATAATATTTTTTCCTATCAGCTCCTCTGGTTTATAAAATTGCTGGACACCAGCGAGGATCTGCCTCTGCTCTTCCCCAAGATCAACAATTAACTTGAGTAATTTTTCTGAGCCATCTAGTGGTGATGCTTCTAAGACCTTACCTACTTTTAGTTCTACTTTTGCAAAATCAGTAAAAGGAATTTTATCCATAATTTGGTGGCAGCGGCTGGATTCGAACCAGCGACCTTAGCTTTATGATAGCTCTGCTCTGCCACTGAGCCACGCTGCCGTAGACGGGTATTATATCATAATTACATTGACTTTAGCTTCAGGACGTGGTAGTATTCCCTCTCATGACGCGGGTGGGGGGTATAGAATCCCGTGAGGCTCATAATCTCACTTAAGCCGGTGCGAAACCGGCACCCGCAACCA
>CAYGGA010000008.1:0-40333 GCA_964349395.1 uncultured Gammaproteobacteria bacterium
TAAATGGCACTGGGGTAATAACCAGCACCAATATCTTAGATGGCACCATACTGGCTGCAGATATTTCTGCCGACACTTTAAACTTTACCTCTTTAGCAGACTCCCTCACTCTGGATGCCAACACAGTCATCTCTAGCTCTGACTTCACTTTAAGTTTCCGTGGTGCCAATGCAGTGGTATTTGACTCTGCTAATATCTCTACACTTACTCTGACTAATGTCTTAAATGGGACTGGAGTAATTAACTCCACCAATATCTTAGATGGAACTATCTTGGCTGCAGATATATCCTCAGACACTTTAAACTTTACCTCTTTAGCAGACTCCCTCACCCTGGATGCCAATACAGTGATCTCCAACTCTGACTTTACTCTCTCCTTTAGAGGGGCTCAAAATTATGTCTTTGACTCTGCATCAATAGCTACATTAACAATTACTAACAATTTGATTGGAACAAATGTAATCGATTCTACCAACATTGACGATGGTAGTATTACATCTACTGACATTCTTGATGGCACCATTTTAGCTGCAGATATATCTATTGATTCCCTAGATTTTGCTCAGTTCCAAGACTCTTTAGACCTAGATGCCAATACTGTAGTCACTACAGGGGGTAGTACTCTCACCTTCAGAGGAGCTGAAGCAGTGGTGTTTGATTCAGCTAACATTGCCACCCTGACTTTGACCAATGTTTTGAATGGGACTGGGGTAATCAATTCTACAAACATCCTTGATGGCACTATATTGGCTGCAGATATTAGTGTAGACTCTCTTGATTTTGCTCAGTTTGAAGATTCACTAGATTTAGATGCTTCTACTGTCATCTCTGCTGGGTCTAATACCCTCTCCTTCAGGGGAGCACAGAATTACCAGTTTGATTCTGCTTTAATCTCTACCCTAACAGTTACTAACCCCATTGTGGGTACTGGGATTGTAAATAGTACTAATATTTTAGATGGATCTGTATTAGCAGTAGACATCTCAGTAGATTCCCTAGACTTTGACCAATTCCAAGACTCACTAGATTTAGACAGTGCTACAGTCTTAACCCAAGGAACTAATACTTTCTTCAATACTTTCTCTGGTACTACTGGACCAGCTTGGACTTTCAATTCTACTGGGGCAGTAACCTCAGGGGTGGCTGGAGTAGATATTAATGTTAGTAGTAACTCTACCACTACTGATGCAGTTAAAATCAGTAACTCTGGGACTGGTGATGCTTTGCAGATTGACCAAAGAAGTACTAGTGAAGGTTTTGCTTTAAATGTCAATGGTAGGAACAGTATCTTTAATTCTGCTCAGGATGGAGAAATTAGTAATTGGAGTACTAATACCTATACTTTACCTGGTTTAACAACTTATGCCACCTCAGTGGTGGCCAATGGTTATGTCTATGTGATTGGTGGTCTGGGCTCTGGTTCGGTCCATCATTCCACCGTCTATTATGCCAAGCTCCAGAGTGATGGCTCCACCGGCGCCTGGAGCACCAGTGTCTATACTATCCCCGGGATCGCTCGAGGAGAACACACCTCTGTTGTGGCCAATGGTTATGTCTATATTATTGGCGGTAGTCATAATAGTACCAATTACCTAACCTCTGTTTATTACGCCAAACTAAATAGTGATGGCAGTACTTCTGCCTGGTCTCTTAGCCCTAACACCTTACCTGCTTCAAGAGGGTATGCCACCTCAGTTGTAGCTAATGGTTATGTGTACGAAATTGGTGGTTTTGATGGGTCAAATGCTACCTCAACTGTTTATTACGCCAAATTAAATAGCGATGGTAGCACTGGAAGTTGGAATACTAACGTTAATACCCTGCCTGAAGCTCGATACATACACAGCTCTGTGGTAGCAAACGGTTATGTCTATGTAATTGGTGGTTTTGATGGTACAAGTCGGAAATCGTCTGTGTACTATGCCAGGTTAAATAGTGATGGTAGTACTGGGTCCTGGTCTACCAGCACCCAAACCTTACCAGCTTTAAAACAAGGCGCTACGTCAGTAGTAGCCAATGGTCATCTATATGTGATGGGGGGTGGCACCTCAACCCCTTCAACCTCTGTTTATTACGCCAAACTAAATAGTGATGGCTCTACTTCTTCTTGGTCTAGTAGCCCTTATACCTTACCTGCTTCAAGATTTAATGCCTCCTCAGTTGTAGCTAATGGTTATGTGTACGAAATTGGTGGTTATATTAGTGGTTCAACTGCTACATCAACTGTCTACTATTCTTCATTAGCCAGAGTCTCAGTGGCAGGCACCCTGGATCTGGTTGGTCAAACCTCAGGCAACTTAGCTGACTACTCCTCCACCGGTGGAGAGATTTATGCTGGTAACATCTTCTCTGTAGGTAGTTTGGATATTAAAGGTAATTCTAACTTCTGGAATGGACTCTCTGTAAATGGTGGGTTAACTATCAGGGGCTCTAGCGCTGGGGATTATGGGTCACTCTTCCTAGATGGTAAAGGGTCTACCGGTAACCCCTCTACTTGTGGGGCTGGCAGTGTTTACTTCAATACTACTGATTCTACCTTCCAAGGTTGTACTGCCTCAAATACCTGGACTAGACTGGATAACTCAGTTATCACTGGTTCTCAAATATCAGTAGATTCTCTAGATTTTGCCCAACTTGAAGATAGTTTGGACCTCGATGCAAATACTGTAGTGACTACAGGTGGTAATACCCTGACCTTCAGAGGAGCTGAGGCCATTGTCTTTGATAGTGCCAATGTCTCTACATTGACTCTCACTAATGTCTTAAATGGCACTGGGGTAATTAACTCCACCAATATCTTAGATGGGACCATACTAGCTGTTGATATCAGTGCTGATAGCCTCAACTTTACTCAACTAGCAGACTCTCTCACTTTAGATGCTAATACTGTGATTTCCAATTCTGACTTCACCTTGAGCTTCCGAGGGGCCCAAAATTATGTATTCGACTCCTCCTCTATCACCACATTAACAATCACTAATAACTTGATTGGGACTAATGTAATTGATTCTACCAATATTGATGACGAATCAGTAACCTCAACAGACATATTAAACGGATCTATACTGGCCGTTGATATCAGTGTAGATAGCCTTAACTTTACTCAGCTAGCTGATTCTCTGGCTTTAGATGCTAATACAGTGATCTCTAACTCAGATTTCACCCTCTCCTTTAGAGGTGCTCAGAATTATGTGTTTGACTCGGCATCAATAGCTACCCTAACCATCACCAATAATCTGATTGGGACTAATGTGATTGATTCTACCAATATTGATGATGGATCCATTACTTCTACTGATATCCTGGATGGTACTATCTTGGCTGCTGATATCTCCATAGACAGCCTTGATTTTGCTCAACTGCAAGATTCCCTAGATTTAGATGCCCATACAGTGTTAACTACTGGAGGTAGTACTCTCACCTTCAGAGGAGCTGAGGCAGTTGTCTTTGATAGTGCCAATATTGCCACCTTAACTTTAACTAATATCTTAAATGGCACTGGCGTCATTAACTCAACCAATATCCTGGATGGGACCATATTAGCAGCTGATTTGAGTGTGGATTCCCTTGATTTTACTTTGTTTGAAGATTCACTTGATTTAGACGCTTCCACTGTCATTAGTAATGGTGGTAATACCTTAGCCTTCAGAGGCTCTGCTAACTATGTCTTTGACTCAGCTAACATTGCCACTTTAACACTCACCAACCCATTGGTAGGCACCGGCGTTATTAATTCAACTAATCTCCTGGATGGAACCATTTTGGCTGCTGATTTGAGTGTAGATTCCCTAGACTTTGCTCAGTTTGAAGACTCGATGGACTTAGATGCCAGTACGGTGATTACCACTGGTTCTAATGCTCTTTCCATTAGAGGTTCAGGTGGTTTGATTGCAGATTCAGCCACGTTGAGTATTTTGACAGTCAGCAATGAGCTAAATCTAACTCCCAAAACTTCCAGCACTACTACTACCGAAGGAGCCATTTACTACGACTCTGATGATGACCAGGTGAAAGTATACGCCAATGGCAAATGGCAAGCGGACCGCAGTACTGCAACACTGATTGTGGCCGCCTTTGACTCTCAAAATAAAGAGAAAGCGGATTATGTAAGCGATGGGACGGATGACGATGTCACGATTGAAGCCGCTATTACCGCCCTCCCTTCCACCGGTGGGGTGGTAGTGCTTCTGGATGGGACCTATGATATTGGTGACGCCGCGGGCGATGGTGTCGACATCACTAAATCCAACGTAACTCTTACCGGTGCCGGAAGGTCAACTATCTTAAGGCGTCAAGGCAATGCCGCAGCAACGGATGGGGTTATTATGGTGGGAGATGGTGGAACAACAACCGTCAGCGGAATAGTAATTTCCAATTTGGCAATTGACGGTGTTAAAGCTACCTACTCTTCAACTAACAACCGGGGTATTGACTTCAATCAAGATACTACTCATTCCCGCATTGATCGAGTTTGGGTGTTTGATAACGGTGCGGATGGTATCAACCTGCATGGCAGTAGCGGGGATCTGGTAAGTAATAATACCATTACTAACAGCCAAATAAGTAGTAATACGGGTGATGGTCTTGAACTCGGCGCTACCTACACTACCAATATTATTGTTTCCAATAACACCATCTCTTCCAACACCGGTGATGGTATTAATCTAGATTCCAATTACACTTCTATTACCGGCAATCAAATAACCAGCAACGGCGGGATTGGTATTGCGATGAGCAGCGGTACAACATACAGCACCATAACTGGAAATAATGTCGCCCAAAATACCGGTGATGGAATTTTTGCCATGGACACCAACCATACCATTTCCGGAAACATCCTTTACCTTAATGGCGGGGATGGCCTGGATAGTACCAGTTTGACCAATAGTGTTATTTCGAATAATACCATTGCTCCCGACAGTGGCTCAACTGACAACGGAA
This sequence comes from uncultured Gammaproteobacteria bacterium, assembly GCA_964349395.1. Taxonomy (GTDB): domain Bacteria; phylum Patescibacteriota; class Microgenomatia; order Woykebacterales; family RBG-16-39-9b; genus CAYGGA01. The sequence continues at coordinate 4,942 of CAYGGA010000008.1, forward strand.
TAAGGATTGATGGTGGAACCCTAAATAACATTTCCGGTAACTCAATCAAATCAGCTGGGCAGCACGGTATCTTCCTCAACACTAGTTCAGGAAGTAATTCGGTAGTGGGGAACGTTATTAATGAGGTTGGGGGCTCGGATGATGGTATTATGATCTCCGGTTCGGATAACAATATCATTACTGGCAACCGGATTTCTGATACTAGCGGGAGCCAGTATGGTATTAATGTCTCCACTGCCTCTTCGGACAATAATTACATCAGTCAAAATGAAATTTCGGGAGCTGGATTTTCGGCGGAAACCAATGATTCCGGTACCGGTACTACTATCCAACACCGGGACTGGTTTGAAATTGAGTCAGCATTTACTACTCAAGATGTTGCCACTATCACTGGCTCTTCATTAACTACCGGTGACGCGTTGCAAATCAACGGCTCCTCAATCAGCAGTGGATTTGCTTTGAATGTTAATGGTAAGAACAGTATCTTCAACAGTGCTCAAGATGGATCTACTGGTAGTTGGAGCACCTCTGTCTATACCTTACCTCAAAGATTAAATGAACACACTTCTGTGGTGGCTAATGGTTATGTTTATGTAATCGGTGGTCAAAGTACTGCAGCTCAATCTACAATTTACTATGCCAAACTGAATTCTGATGGTAGTACTGGGGCCTGGACTAGTAATGTCAGTACCCTTCCCGAGGCTCGCTACCTGCACACTTCAGTAGTAGCTAATGGGTATATTTATGTCATTGGTGGTGCTAGCACCAGCGCTGACGTTTCCACTGTTTACTATGCCAAACTGAATTCTGATGGTAGTACTGGCAGTTGGAGTAGTAACGCTCAGACATTACCTAGACTTTTAAACAGCCACTCCTCAGTAGTTGCCAACGGCTATGTCTATGTGATGGGTGGTTGTAACTCTACCTGTAGCTCTGGTACTACCAGATTTTCGAATGTTTACTATGCCAAACTGAATTCTGATGGTAGTACTGGAGCTTGGAGTAATAATACCTTCACACTACCAACAGCTCGTATCAACCAATCTTCCGTAGTAGCGAACGGCTATATCTATGTGATTGGTGGTAGCAATCTTTCAAACCCCCAATCCACCATCTATTATGCCCGCCTCAATAGTGATGGTAGTACTGGCAGTTGGAGTACTAATACCTTCACCTTACCTCAAATAGTAGACGACCACTCGTCGGTAGTTGCTAATGGGTATCTCTATATGCTTGGTGGAGATAATAATTCAGTCAAACAATCCCTAATTTACTATGCCAGACTAAACTCTGATGGAAGCATTGGGAGTTGGAGTACAAGTAACTACACTCTACCAAGTGTCAGTAATACCCAGGCTTCTGTAGTATCTAATGGCTATATTTATGTGATCGGCGGCTCTGATAGTTCTACTAGCCTATCCACTGTTTACTATGCCCCACTTGCTAGAGTATCCATTGCTGGAGATCTAGATCTTCTTGGACAAACTTCTGGCTTTATCTCTGATGCCAATGGAAGTGGTGGTAGTGGCACTACTGGCGGCTCCATCTATGCTGGCAATATCTTTTCTAATGGCACATTAGAAGTAACTGGTAACTCTCAATTCTGGAATGGACTGGCAGTTAATGGAGGTTTAACTATAAATGGCTCATCAGCTAGTGACTATGGCTCACTCTTCTTACAGGGTAAAGGGACTACTGGTAACCCCACCACCTGTGGTGCTGGTAGTGTGTACTTTAATACTACTGACTCTACCTTCCAAGGTTGTACTTCCTCTAACACCTGGGCCAGACTTGATAATGTGGCTGGCAGTGTCGATGATGATTCCCTAGACTTCATCAAGTTTGAAGATACCTTGAACCTGGATGCCAATACCATCATTGATTCCTCTTCCTTCACTCTCACCTTCCGAGGTGGTAATGCCATTGTCTTTGACTCTGCCAATGTCTCTACATTGACTCTCACTAATGTCTTAAATGGCACTGGGGTAATAACCAGCACCAATATCTTAGATGGCACAATCCTAGCTGCAGATATTAGTGCAGATGCTTTGGACTTCGCTGCCTTGGCTGACTCCTTGAGTTTGGACAACAGTACTGTAATCAGTAATGGCTCCAATACTCTCTCCTTCCGTGGTGCCCAGAATTATGTCTTTGACTCAGCTAGTATTGCTACTTTGACAGTCACCAATCCAATTGTGGGTACAGGTATTGTAAATAGTACTAATATTTTAGATGGCACCATCTTGGCTACCGACATCTCAGTAGACTCCCTAGACTTTGCTCAGTTTGAAGATTCACTAGATTTAGATGCTTCTACTGTCATCTCTGCTGGGTCTAATACCCTCTCCTTCAGGGGAGCACAGAATTACCAGTTTGATTCTGCCCTGATTGGGACTTTAACAGTAACTAATAACCTGATTGGAACTGGAATAGTGGATTCTACCAATATTGATGATGGTGGAGTGTTAGCAATAGATATCTCCGTTGATTCTCTAGACTATGATCAATTCCAGGACTCACTGGATCTGGATGCAGCAACAGTCTTGACACAGGGTACAAATGCTTTCTTCTCCACTTTCTCTGGTACTACTGGTCCGGCTCAAACCTTTAACTCTACTGGTATAGTTACCTCGGGAGATGCAGCTGGACTAGATATTAATGTTACTTCAGCCTCCACCACAGTTGATGCTTTCCAGATCTCAAACTCGGGTACTGGTGATGCCTTGCAACTAGATCAGAGAAGTACCTCCACTGGCTTTGCTCTTAATGTTAATGGTAGGAATTCAATCTTTAACTCAGCTCAGGATGGTAGTACTGGTGGTTGGAGTACTAGTGTGTACACTATTCCTGACACAGCTCGCGGTGGTCACTCTTCGGTAACCGCCAATGGGTATGTTTACGTTATTGGTGGTTACAATGGCTCCGCTTACACATCCACAGTCTATTATGCCAAGTTGAATAGTGATGGTAGCACAGAGGCTTGGGCCTCCAACACTTATACTCTTCCTCAAATTCTGTCTTCCCACACCTCAGTAGTAGCTAATGGTTATGTTTACGTGATTGGCGGGCGGAATGCAACTGTTCGATCCACTGTTTATTATGCCAGGCTGAATTCTGATGGTTCTACAGGAGCGTGGTCCACTAACACCTATACTCTCCCTGAAATTCTGGCAAACCACACCTCAGTGGTAGCTAATGGTTATGTCTATGTAATTGCAGGCTATGATGGCAATTTCCGAAAGTCCACCGTTTATTATGCCAGACTAAATGCTGATGGATCCACCGGGGCTTGGTCCTCTAATACCTACACCCTTCCTGCCCTGCGCAATCAACACTCCTCAGTAGTGGCTAATGGGTATGTCTATGTGATTGGTGGACTGAGTGCTGATGGATCGGTCATTCAGTCCACTGTCTACTATGCCCGACTCAATAGTGATGGGAGCACAGGTAGTTGGAATACCAATACCTACACTTTACCTCAAGCGTTGCGTCAGCATTCCTCAATAGTTATTAAGGGCTATCTATATGTTATTGGTGGAGGAAGTAATGGTGCTGTTACTCAATCAACTGTTTACTATGCGAGGCTCAATAGTGATGGGAGCACAGGCAGTTGGAATAGCAATATCTACACTTTACCAGTGCGGCGGGATCAACACTCTTCAATTGTGGCCAATGGTTACGTTTATATTCTAGGCGGAAGTGATTCTGCTTACCGATCCACTGTCTACTATGCTTCCCTAGCTAGAGTATCCATTGCTGGGGACCTGGACCTCTTAGGCCAGACCTCAGCTAATTTAACTGATGCCAATGGAAATAGTGGTCAAGGATCCACAGGTGGCTCTATCTATGCTGGAAATATCTTCTCTAATGGAACTTTAGAGGTCACTGGTAATTCTAACTTCTGGTCAGGACTCTCTGTAAATGGTGGGTTAACTTTGAGAGGTAGTAGTGCTGCTGACTATGGCCAACTCTTCCTCCAACCCAAAGCCACCACTGGTAACCCAGCTGCCTGTGGTATAGGAACTATCTATGTCAACAGTGCTGATGCTTCAGTCCTAGCCTGTACTGCTGCCAATACTTGGGAGGCTTTAGATGGTGGTGGTGCTCCAGCTGCTGACTCCCTAGACTTCATTGAATTTAAAGACACTCTGACACTAGATGCTCATCAAATAATTGACTCTAGTTCATTCACCTTAACTTTCAGAGGGAATTCAGTAGTCTTTGACTCATCTTCAATTGCTACTTTGACTCTAACCAATGTCCTAAATGGCACTGGGGTGATAAACAGCACTAATATCTTAAATGACACCATTGTTAGTGCTGATGTCAGTGCAGATACCCTAGACTTCTTGGATTTTGAAGAATCATTAGATTTGGATGCATCCACTGTAATCACTACTGGTGGCAATACTTTAGCCTTTAGAGGAGCAGAAACAATAGTCTTTGACTCTGCCACCATTGCTACTTTAACAGTCACCAATCCCCTGGTTGGTACTGGGATTGTGAATTCTACCAACATATTAGATGCCACCATCTTGGCTGCAGATATTAGTATTGACTCTCTTGATTTTGCACAATTCCAAGATTCTCTTGATTTAGATGCCCATACAGTATTGACTACAGGTGGCAGCACTTTGACCTTTAGGGGGGCTGAGGCCGTAGTCTTTGATAGTGCGAATATCAGTACTTTGACCCTGACAAATACCATCAACTGTACTGGTTGTGTAACTAGTACTAATATCCTAGATGGGACTATCTTGGCTGCAGATATCTCTGTAGATTCACTAGACTTTGCTCAGTTCCAAGACTCCCTTGATTTAGACGCCCACACAGTATTGACTACTGGAGGCAGCACTCTGACCTTTAGGGGGGCTGAAGCCATTGTCTTTGACTCTGCCAATATTGCTACTTTGACTCTCACCAATGTCCTAAATGGTACTGGAGTAGTAAACACCACTAATATTTTAGATGGTACTATTCTACCTGCTGATATCTCAGTAGATAGCCTTGATTTTGCTCAGTTTGAAGATAGTTTAGATTTAGATGCCCATACTGTAATCTCAGTAGGCGCCAATACTTTATCTTTCAGGGGAGCTCAAGGGATTGTCTTTGACAGTGCGGTAATTACTAAATTAACAGTGACTGACTGTACGGGATGTAGTGGTGGAGCTATTGCGGATGATTCCCTTGATTTCAATAAATTTGAAGACACCCTAGATCTAGATGCCAATCTGACCCTCAATTTAGATTTATTTGACGCTGAAGTAGTCAATAATTTTGGCCGAAGCTTCCAATTTGATACCAATGGGTCAACAGGTGGCTGGACTAGTAGTGTTTATACTTTACCAACTAGGTTACAGTCTCAGGGAGCTGTAAGTGCCAATGGTTACCTTTATGTTGTGGCGGGTCGGATAGGTAATGATGAATCCTCAAATATTTACTATTCCAAGATTAATAGTAATGGATCTATCAATGGTTGGAGTACAAATGTCTATACCCTACCTGGATTGAGAACTGACCATACTTCGGTGGTTAACAACGGTTACCTTTATGCAATTGGGGGTAACAGTGGTGGTACTGGTTATCAATCCACGGTTTATTATGCCAAACTAAACTCAGATGGTAGTACCGGTAGCTGGAGTAGTAGTGCCTTTACCCTACCACAAAGATTGCTGGAACACACCTCAGTGGTGGCAAATGGATATCTTTACATACTAGGTGGGGCCAACTCCGTTACCCAATCTACAGTCTATTACTCCAAACTAAACAGTGATGGTACCAACAGTAATTGGACCACAAGTCCTCAAACTCTACCTCAACTACTAAAAGAACACTCAACAGTCGTTGCTAATGGTTATATCTATGTCATTGGTGGTACAGACACAACTGCTCAATCAACCGTCTATTATTCCCGTCTGGCTTCTGATGGTTCTTTGGGTACCTGGACCACTAATGCCTATTCCCTACCACAAATCTCTCAAACTCAAGCCGCTGTTGTAGCCAATGGTTATCTGTATGTGATTGGTGGTGGTGATGGGACTACCAGTACCTCTACTGTATATTATGCCAAACTCAACAGCAACGGTAGCACTAATAGTTGGGCATCCAACACCTTTACTCACCCAGGTTTAACTAGCGAACATTCAGTCTTGGTTGTAAATGGTTATATGTATTCACTTGGTGGTACTTACTCAGGTACCACTGAATCTTTCGTTTACTACTCTTCATTAGCCAGAGTTCAAGTGGCTGGGACTTTGGATCTGATTGGGCTGACTTCAGGCGGGTTGACTGAAGGAGGAGATACTGGTGGTCAGATTTATGCTGGGGATATCTTCTCCAATAGTAACCTGGAGGTCTCTGGTACCAGTCAATTTAATGGTGGAATGACTTCTCTGGGCAGCTCTAACTTTATTTTGGATAGTGGTGAGACAGTCTCTACCTCTACTGATGGGTCTCATGGTGCCTGGACAGCAAGTCCCTATACTTTACCCAATATCGCTAGAGCCTCAGCTACCTCGGTCGTAGCCAATGGTTATGCTTATGTCATTGGCGGTGTAAATCAAACTTCTCACATTTCCACTGTCTATTACACCAAACTAAATCCTGACGGTACTACTGGAGCTTGGAATTCCAATGTCTATACCCTACCCGCAGCTAGATCATCTACGGCCTCACTCGTGGCCAATGGTTATCTCTACGTCTTAGGTGGTTTTGATGGGTCTGCCTATACCTCCAACATCTACTATGCCAAACTAAATTATGATGGTAGTACCCAAGCTTGGAGCACGAACCCCTATAGTATCCCCAATGTGTCTTTGGGTCTGCATACTACTGTTACTGCCAATGGGTATATCTATATACTTGGAGGTCAAGACCCTGCTAGTGCCACCTCCCGAGTCTATTTCGCGAAATTAAATAGTAATGGCACGACAAGTAACTGGATCGCCAGTGCCTATACCCTGCCGGGTACTGGTCGACATAGTCATACCTCATTTACTCATAATGGCTACGTCTATGTCGTGGGTGGTGTGGGAGCAAACCCAGCTAACGCGTCTTCGACTATTTATTATTCCAAACTTAATGGTAGTGGTGAGCTAAGTGCTTGGATTTCCAATGCTTATACTTTACCTACAGTTCTCACTAGTGCCCATAGTTCGGTTGTCTCCAATGGTTATCTGTATGTCCTGGGTGGATCCAATGGGTCGGAGGGTACTTCTCGGGTCTATTATGCGCGCCTCAATCCCAATGGTGGGACTGGATCTTGGAGCTATAACAACTACACCTTACCAGCAATCAGACTAGATCACACCTCCCTAAGTGCCAATGGCTATATTTATGTCTTTGGGGGTAGACCTGGTAGTACCACTTATCAATCCACTGTCTATTATGCCCCCATTGCCAGAGCAAATTATGCTACGGACGTAGATCTGGATGGGGCTGGGTTATTTGGAGCTGGTTTAAGAGACTGTAAAGGGGCTGATAGTAGGCTTCAGTACACTGAAGATACTGGCCAGTTTAGTTGTCTAGACAGTAATAATACTCACGGGGCTGGTGTGGTCAGAATCCTAAAAGCCGCCACTGAAGTCATCACCGGAACCTTTACCACTTTGCAAAATGACGACCAATTGACCTGGAGTGTTGGTACCAATGAAACCTGGATCGTCAATGCCAACTTGATCGCGGCTACTCACTCCACCGCTGACTTCAAATTCCAATGGTCCGCTCCGGCTAGCTCAACTTGTACCTTGAGGGGTAACTTCCTGGGAAGCGGTATCGGCAGTGTCCAAACTAGTGCTTGTGCCAGCCCACTAATTGTTGATCGTACCAATACCGGTTCGGTGGTCTTAAAGTCCGATGCCCTGTACCTAAATGGTACGATCGTTACTGCGGGTACTGCCGGTACTGTCACCCTGCAGTGGGCGCAAAATGCGGCTCGATCAGATAGTACTTACGTGGCTGCCGGTAGTACTCTATTGGCCTTTAAGGTAGAGGGTGCGGACTTAGCCGAGGCTTATTACACCACTGATCCGGATATTCGGCCAGGTAATGTCGTCAGTATTGATAAGTCCTTACCCGCGGGTGTGAAAAAATCAGCTGGTGCCTACGACCCGGACGTTCTGGGTATCGTGTCCACTGAGCCCGGGTTAATGATTGGTGATGGTACGGGGGCAGGTCAAGGTGCTCCAGTATTTGTCGGTCTAAAAGGACGAGTGCCAGTGGACGTCAGTAATGAGAATGGTGAGATTAAGGCTGGGGATTACCTAACTTCTTCCACTATACCAGGGGTCGCCATGAAGGCTACTAAAGCTACTAAGATAGTTGGTCGAGCCTTAAATGATCAAAATTCCACTGACCCAGAAACTGGTATTGGGAAAGCAGTGGCCTTTATCGAAGATGGTTACTTTAATGGTGAAAGGCTCGAAGATCAAGTTGGAGCACTCAGAGACGAGAATGGTGACGTCAGATCTGATCTCACCCAGAGAGAAATCTCCACGACGATTTTGGATCACTTTGTATCTGGTATAGCGGATGTAGATCAAACTAATTTGTCGGAAGTTATCACTGACCGTTTGGCGGCGGGACTAGAGATCATCACCCCCACTCTAGTTAGCGAGAGAGCGATTATTGATACGATTGAAAGTAAAAATGAGGACCTCAAGATTACTTTAGGAGAAAATGGTGAAGTCCAGATTCTGGGTGATGACGATAAGCCTGCGATCAGATTTGATAAAGACGGTAATGCTTTCTTTGCGGGCACAATCACGGTAGATAAAATCCAAGCCAACCAGATCGAGGGGTTAGAAATTCTAGCTGGTAATTTGGAAGCTTTGAATGCCAGGTTTGATTATTTGACTGCTTCCCCATCCACCATTGCCACCTACTCCGGAGAAACCGCTACTCAGTCAGCTTCTACTAGTAGTGCGACTACCAATATCAGTGGTCTTGATTATCTGGAAGCAGTTGATATCCAAGCCGACACGGCGACTTTCACTGGTACTCTGAAATCATTTGGGGATAGTTATTTGAGTAACCTAAACTTGACTGGGGTCTTCTCTCAAGATGGCACGCTGATGATTCAAAATGGTAATGAGTTATCAGTTATTGGTTATCAATCCTTGGGTGAGTATATTGGTGGCACTTTGTATCTGCAAAAATCCCCGCTTAGTAGTGGCCTAGATATCCTGGGTGGTAAAGTCAAGATTGATAGAGATGGTAATCTAGTAGCATTAGGTGATATCAAATCTCGCAGTATTGAGGCGGAGGAACTGCGTATTAGTACCCAAAGAACTGCGACCAGTAGTGCTGGCAATCTCAAAGACCCCACTATTGGTAGTGCCACGCTGCCTCAAGGTAGTTACCAAATATTTGTACCTAATAATAGTATCACTGAGGACTCCAAGATCTTTATTACACCTACGACCTTGACGCCGCAGCCTTTATTTGTCACTAGTAAGGAAAATGAGGTTGGCTTTACCGTGGAGGTCTACTATAATAGTGAAGAAGATATCAGCTTTGATTATTGGATTGTAAATTAGGAAGTATACAGTATGAAGTGTTTAGTATTTAGGGCCAAGTGGAACAACTAATTTACAAAAAGAAGATTAAAAGTTTTACTGATCTTATCGCATGGAAAGAAAGTCATGACCTAGTCTTAAGAATTTACCAGCTTACTAGTACTTTTCCTAAGGAAGAACAGTTTGGTTTAGTTAGCCAACTTCGAAGAGCATCCGTATCAATTTCAAGCAATATCGCTGAAGGTTTCTCTAGAAATTCCAATAAGGAAAAGATTCAGTTTTATTACACTGCCAAAGGATCTCTGACTGAGGTTCAAAACCAACTCCTTATTTCCAAAGATCTCTCCTACCTTAAGAAAGAATCCTTTAATACCATGGCGTTACAAAGTGTAAAAGTAAGTAAATTAATTGTTGGGTTAATCAAAAGCCTAAAATTAAGCAATATTTAGTCTCGCTATATACTATATACTAGATACTAAAATGACTAAGCTAAAACCAACCACCCCCCGTAAACTCCTGATTGCTATTTTTGTGGGGGTCTTTGCCATTTATTTTATCTACGTTCATGCTGCTTATTTTTCTATTCAGTACAAAGTAGCAAATTCCACCTTGCCTTACCTTTCACCGCGCATTTTTGCGGAAAACCAAAATGACATTTTGATTAATTTTATCTCTCTCCGGGACCAATTAAGGCAATTTGTCGCTAGCAAAAATAACACTTTAGGGGTTTATTTTGAATACTTGCCATCAGGCACTTCAATTGGGGTGAATGATCGAGAAGAACATCGCTTTGCTTCTCTTTTGAAAGTCCCCGTGGTCATGGCTTATTACCTGCAAGCTGAAAAAGAAGGGTTATCTATAAATCAAACTTTTGAGATCAAAGACGACGAGCTTGATAAAGGGTATGGTGATCTCTGGCGCAAAGGGTACGGCACCAAAATAACGGCCAATGAACTGATTAAAGAAATTTTGATTAATTCGGACAACACTGCTCTTAAAGTCCTAGCAGATCACACCAAAAGAGGGTACGTGGAGTTTATTTTTAACAATCTAGATGTGACTTTGGATCGAGATGAAAATAATATTCAGACAATATCCCCAAAAAAATACTCGTCTATTTTTAGGTCTTTATACCTGAGTTCACTGTTGCCAAAAGAGCAATCAAACAAAATTTTGGAGGTTATGACTCAATCTTCAGCCCATGACACTCTAACCGAAGGTGTCCCACCTCAGATCAAAGTTGCCAATAAAATCGGGGAACTAAGTGACGAGCTCTATTGGGATTGTGGAATCATTTATGAACCAAAAAGGCCTTATTTAGTCTGTGCTTTTTCAACTCAGACTACCTCTGAAGCCAAAAATGATATTAGCACAATATCCAAAATAATTTATGACTATATCCACAATGTGAACACAGCAGAGAAGTAAGAATTTAGAATCTTGAAGCTAGAATCTAGAATTTTGAATTAGAATAAAGAATCAAGAATCATGAATCAGGAAGCTAGAATCTAGTATCTAGAATATGAGTGAGAAGATTAAATCTTTTACAGACTTACTTGCCTGGCAACATGGACATAATCTTGTCTTAAAGATATACAAATTAACAATCAATTTTCCTGACCATGAAAAATTTGGCTTAACCAACCAGATTAGAAGAGCCGCGATCTCCATCACAAGTAATCTTGCAGAAGGGTTTAGTCGAAATGGAAATAAAGAGAAAGTGCAATTCTACTACACCGCATTATCCTCATTAACAGAGATACAAAACCAATTACTTATTGCTAAAGATCTAGGTTATTTAGACAGAGAGGAATTTATGAAACTGGCAGATGAAACAATTGAAGTAAGTAAGCTGATAAATGGTCTGATTAAGGGTGCCCCTCTTTTAAACAGAGATGGACCTTGATTCTTAATACTTAATACTTAATACTATAACTAATGTCTGATTATTACAAAACCTACATCACCAAAAAAACTCAGCCAGAAGCAAAACCCACTGAAGAAGTTGTAAACACTCCTGCCGTGGAGCCGACCCCAAATATTTCTCCAGTTCCTAAAAAACAAGTAGGTTCTTTTTCACTCCGGAAATTTTTTAACCTTTGGGTGCTGCTTGGTCTATTTATAATAGTAGTCACGGGGGTTATTGCTTATTTTATGCTCAACCCCAATAACCCCCTACTTGCCCAGGTCTTGGGGTCTAAAACTAAAGATGAAGCGGAAATCACCGTCGAAGAAGTGGGTAAACTAATCATTCTGCCCTCTGAAGAAAAACCAACCGTGGCCAATATTACCAATGTGGAACAGTTAAAAATCCGCCAGCCCTTTTTTGCGAGTGCCCACAATGGTGATAAACTCATTGTCTTTAAAAATAAAGTGATCATCTACCGACCCGAAGAGAAAAAAATCGTGGACGTCTCTCAAGTCAGCATCAATACTGAAGAAACCAAGTCACAAGATCTACCATCATCCGAGTTATTAAATCCCTAATCGTTTATACTATATAGTAATGGTTTTTGGACGTAAATTCGCGACTTACCTCAAAACAAACTGGCAACTCTTTCTGCTGCTATCTTTCTTTGTTTTAATTAGCTATTTCCCGTCATTTTTTAATAGTTTTGTCTCAGATGATTTTGGTTTATCCCTAGATAATAGTTTTGCTGAGACTTTGCAGATCATCACCTCCGACCCACTAGCTGTAATTGTGGCCATTCAACAAGCCTTGATTTACGAACTATGTTTTAATATTGCCGGTTGCATTCGTGTCCCCAACCTAGTTTTTCACTTCTTAAACACTATTCTGGTGTTTCAGCTGGTAAAACTCACGGTGAGCAGGCGCACGGCGATTTGGGCGGCAATTCTTTTTAGCCTGCACCCCCTGCTTTCAGAAACCGTCAATTGGATCTCGGCTTTAGGTTATATTGAATACACCTTTGTTACACTTCTCAGCTTGATTCTATATATTTACTTTGACCGCAGTGGAAATAAAAAATTCTATTTCTTAGCTTTAGGGTTGATGGTTATTTCTTTATTTATCACCCGCCGAGTCTTTGGTTTACCACTATTTTTACTTTATGAATTTAGCCTCAGCCAACCAAAACCTTTACCAAGTAAATTAAAGTATCTATTGCCGTTTATACTATTAATAGTAGTCTGGGTAACTCTGCAGCTATTGTCTTTGGGAAGCCAGGTATCTTTAGTGGAAGAGTCCAATAAACTCACCTCCGGTCGGATCAGCCCCTTGGTGCAAATTCCAATTGCCATTGGCACCTACCTAAGTCTCTTTTTCTGGCCCATGGGGCTGACTTTTTATCATTCGGATTTAGGGTTCCAGATGTGGCAAATCATTGGCGGCTATCTGGTACTTTCCATCTTGGGGGCTTTAATGATTTATTCTCTGTGGCGGAACTTAAGGTTATTTTTCTTTTTAAGCTTTTTTATAGTCAGTATTTTGATCTATCTAAATCCTTTTGGTACCAATTGGATTGTGGCAGAAAGATATGTTTATTTGGGCATGGTGGGATTGGTTGCCAGTTTTGCTATTTTAGTAACCCCGTGGCTAACTAAAAAATCTTTAAAACCTTGGATCTTGGGACTACTTGTTGTTTTTACCCTCTTTTTGAGCATTCGGACACTTATTCGTACTCTTGATTGGAAAAGTGAAGACAGTATTGCCCTTTCGATTCTTCGGGTAGTGCCTAATGACCCGCGCGGTCTTTACCGCAAAGCCGTAATCGCCGAGAGAGAAGGACGGGAGGAAGAAGCCAGACAATTGTACGAACAAACCATTGCAGTTAATGCATATATGCCGGCACCGTATTTGGCTTTGGGAAGCTACTATGCCAAGAGAAACCAACTAGTTCGTGCCGAAGAGTATTATTTGAAGGCAATTGAGGTCGGACCAGATGCTGGTTTGACTTACCGATACCTGTCCCAGATTTATTTCCTGCAAGGTAAATTTGAAGACGCCATTCAAACCCAATTAAAAGGGATTGAGATTTTAGGTGACTCGGAATCTTACAGCAATTTAGGTTATTATTATTCTAAAGCTGGAAAAACTACTGAGGCCCAACAAGCTTTTCAAAAAGCATTGGAGATAGATCCCGGGAATTCCAATGCCCAAAACCAACTGCGTGAATTAAATCCATGAAAACAACTTCTTTTATCTCCTACCATCAAAACCTACTTAAACAAAACTGGTGGGTAGTTTTAATCTTATTTATTTTGGTGTGGATGAGTTATTTCAATAGCCTCACCAATGGTTTGGTATCAGATGACAAAGGTATTGCTGATTACAATAATTTTTCAATTGCTCTTAAGTTTGAATCGTTTTTACATAGCTTAATAAACTCTACGATTAGTCAATTTGCCGGCACCAACCCCATCCCTTACCGGCTTTTTTCTGTCATTTTTCATTTTTTTAATGCTGTTTTAGTCTATTTAGTAATTACCAAACTCAGGGGCAAAAAAACCGCCCTTTTCACGGCCGTTATTTTCAGTGTTCATCCGTTTTTATCTGAAGCCGTAGTTTGGCTTTCTAGTAGTGGTTATCTGCTTTATTCTTTCTTTTTCCTGTTGTCTTTTTATTTTTATCTCTGGAAGGAAGAATCCAAAACTTATTACTATCTATCAATCAGCTTTTTCCTGCTAACACTAATGACCTTCAACCGTGCTGCTCATTTGGGAGTGCTTTTCTTTGTTTATGAGCTGGCTTTAGGCAACCTCAAAACCAATTGGAAGAAATTGATTCCCTACAGTTTATTAACCATAATTTGGGGTCTGCTTTTTATGGGTTTGATCCCCAAACGCATTAATGAAATCAATCAAAACAATACTACCGGTAGCGCTTTTTATAATCCTTTGATTACGATTCCTTTTGCTTTCTTTACCTATTTAAAGTTATTTATCTGGCCTATCGGACTAAGCTTTTATCATTCCTTTATCAATCCAGATCTTCTGCCCACCCTACTTCGACTCTTAGTAACTATAGCTTTTTTCGTCTCTTTAATTTACTCCTATTTTAAGCAACGATTCTTCTTTTTTGGTCTCGCTTTTTTCTTTGGTAGCCTATTACTGTTTTTAACCCCTTTATCTATTGCCTGGCCGGCAGCTGAACGGTATGCCTACCTTGGGTCAATTGGTTTAATAATCGTTGTCGCTGAGCTTTTGCGAATTTTGGCCCAAAAAAAGCAGTTTAAATATGTTACCTATGGATTGTTGGTAACCATAACTTTACTTCTCATGGTGCGGACCATTTTCCGCAATCTGGACTGGAAGGATGAATCAACCGTGATGCGATCCGTTTTGACAGTGTATCCCAATGATGCTAGAGCCAAAAATGTGGTAGCCAATGCTAACTTTGAAAAAGGAGATAAAGAAACTGCTAAAAAACAGTACGAGGAAGCAATTAGAGCCAATCCTAACCTACCGGAACCTTTCTACAACCTTGGTAATTACTACCGAGAAGAGAAACAATACTTAGAAGCAATTGCACTGTATGAGAAAGCTTTAGAAAAAGACTCTAATTATTGGCAGGCGTACCTAAATATGGGTAACAGTTATTATTTCTTGGGCAAACCCAAAGCTGCCATTGCCTCTCTGGAAGAAGCCATCAAAATCAGCCCTAAAGATGCCTCTCTTTATGTCAATTTAGGAGTTTTTTATCAAAGTGTCAGCGATTGGCAAAATGCCGTAGTCTCTTTCCAAAAAGCCCTAGTGATTGACCCAAACCATACCAATGCCCAAGCAGGTCTGAGGCAGTCTCAAGAAAAACTAACCAATCCATAAATATTGACAACGGGGTCGAACCTCGACATACTAGGTTCATGCCTTCCAAGAATGTTATCCGCTCCTTCGCAGAAGATCAGTATCTACATGTTTACAATCGTGGTGTGGAGAAAAGGAAGATTTTCCTAAATGAGGATGACTACCAGATTTTTTTATATTATCTATTTATCTATCTAGCTGATCCCGAAATTGTCGCCCAAAAATATCCTAAACTCAGAAAAAGTTTAAAAAATAACAATCTTTTTGGAAAAGTTAGCCTCCTCGCTTTTTGCCTGATGCCCAACCATTTTCATTTTCTTCTTTACCAAAGCCAACTAAATGGTACGCTGAGGTTTATGAAGCAACTCACCAATGCCTACACAAGATACTTTAATATTAAATACAAACGAGTAGGGCCACTAATGCAGGGCCGATACAAGGCAGTTGCTATTGAGGAGGATAGTTATTTATTACATTTAAGCCGTTATATCCATCAAAACCCCCTGAAAATAAACTTTGTCTTAGCCAACTTAAAAAACTATCCCTGGTCCTCTTATCCAACCTACTTAGGCATTAGTGCAAACTCATTCTTGCATCCGCGAGAAATTATGGATTATTTTTCTAAAGAGCATTCTGCTCTATCCTACCAAGCTTTTGTGGAGGCAACTGAAGAAATAACTCTCCCCGAACCGTTGGAGCTAGAAGCTGATTAGATCGAGGTTCGACCTCGTTGCAACGAGGTCGAACCTCGATATATTGGTGGGTTGACAGGTCTCCTTGCCTCCTTTAGACTTAATTTACATACAATTATTTGGAGGCCTGCCATGAAAGAAAACCTGCTCAATTTCGTCACTGTCGCCCCGAAGTGGATCTTAGTCGGTGTTAGTTTTTTACTTCCAGTTTTTTTCCTTACTACTAGTTTTGATTACTTTGAATACCCCAAGCAAATTCTAGTCTGGGTGACTGCTTTGGTGCTAACTGGGCTTTGGCTGACTAAATATGCTTTGACTGGTAGAGCTAAACTAGCCAAAACTCCCTTTGATATCCCTTGGGTTCTACTATTAGTAGTGATGGGGGTGTCTGCTTACCTGGCGTCCTACCACTACCCTGCGATCATGGGTGCCATCGGTAGAGCTCATCCTTCTTTAGCTAGCTTTGTAGCATACTTCTTGATTTTCATAGTCAGCGTAAACTCTCTCGAAAACATCAAGGACATTAAGCATGTCTTACTCGGATTTATCGCCGGTACGACTTTACTAGCCCTGCTCTCTCTCTTACAATTCTTTGGCGTCTTTAATTTTCTCTATGATCAAATCAAAATCTCCTTCTTCTTAGCCCTCAGAGGAGCCAATGTCGCTTCCTCCAATACTTCCGCGGCATTTACTCTAGCCTTGGCAATACCGATGGTTTTGGGGTGGTTGTCCTACTCTCACCGTCAAGGCAGGGAGGCCAATAAGGAATTTACTATTTCTGAGCTTCTTCTCACCGTTAGTTTGATTCTCATGGGTAGTGTGATTGTGATCTACAATGTAATACCTGCTTGGATTGCTCTGATTGTGGGTTTGCTAGTCTTTGCTTTCTGGCAAAAAGTCAGTACTCTCAGAGGTATTAGCACCTACTTGTCAGTCGCAGCCGTTGTTTTGGTCGTAGTCGGTCTGCTCGTTCATCTCCCCTTGTTCAAAGAAAATATTAACTTTTTAAAAAACCAGCCCGCTCGTGAGATCCAGCTTGGTTTTAATGATGCCTGGGTGATTTCTGTCCATACTGTCCGAGATAAGCCATTTTTTGGCTCAGGTCTTGGGAGCTATTCCAATGACTTCACTCGCTACCGTCAGGTTGGGTTTAACCTAAATCCTAACTGGAACTTAAGATTCAACTCCTCCTTCAATGAGTACTTCAACTACTTAGCTTTGATTGGGCTCGCCGGTTTCCTAGTCTATTTGTTCTTTATCTTCCGCTTCCTGCAGTTTGCCAAAGACAAAGCTTTGAAAAGAGTGGATGCTCATGAGCATTCGCTGGTGGTGGGAACCACTGCCGCTGCGTTGGCTTTCTTTATCGGGACTTTGTTTACGACTTCGACCACCGCTATCTTCTTTACCTTCTTATTGGCCCTGATACTGACTGTCGCCATGGTAAAAGTGGTTGGTACCGGACTTGATAATTACAACTTCTCCAAAACTTACAGCGACGTCGTCAGGCCTAGCTCCCAACCCCTAGTTGTCGCTATTCCCGGGCTGATCTTGATTGGACTGGCCTTCTTCTTTGGTGGTAAAACTGTCTTGGCAAACTACAATTACCGTCAGGCCATCAATAGATCCACTGATCCCAACGCGGTTTTGCGCCATCTTCGTCAGGCCATCATTCTTGATCCCTATGTCGACTTGTACCACGCTGAATTGGCCCGGGGTAGCTTCTTTATCGCGACCACTTTAGCTCGTAGTGAGAACCTCAGCGACGTCGACAGACAAAACATCCAAACATTGGCTCGTCAGGCGATTGATCAAGCCACTATCGCTAGTAAGCTCGACCCCCTAAATGTAGCTAACTTTGAGACTTTGTCATCTATCTATCGCAGTACTGCGGGCAGCAACCAACAAGTCGCTCAAGCTGCCTTAAACGCGATGGTCCAAGCTAGCAGCCTAGATCCAGCCAATCCTCAGATTAGATTAGCGATTGGTAGTATCCTTTATGCTGCAGGCCAGTATGAACCAGCTGCCCAGATTTTTTCCCAGGCAGTGCGGCTAAAGCCTGACTTACCAAATGCTCACTACAACTTAGCTAACGCTTTGGTAAAACTAGAAAAGTACCGGGATGCTTACTTGGAATATGAAGAAATCAAAAAATTAGTCCAGCCCGGAACACCCGATTATGAAAAGGCCAAGAGTGAGCAAGACGCGATCGCTGATAAAGTCAACGCTCCTACTAGTACGTCTCCAAGTGAGACCACTCCGGCAGCATCGAATTCGGCTGGCCAACCTTAAAAAACTTGTGGTAGTCGGTAGTGGGTAGTTAAAATACAGCTACCTGCTACCTGACTACTATGACCAAACTATACTCAATTTTTCTGCATCTGCCCCTCATCAGTCTGTGTAGTGTTACCTGTCTTCTGCCACTAGTTTTTACCACTAATACGACTGATTACTACGAACTACCCAAGACCTTGGTTCTAATCGCCTTTTTAGCTGTTTTTATTTTTAGCTTCTTTATCTTAAGTCTAGGGAGTGGTGGTTTAAAAGTTACCCTCGGACCAATTACGTATCCCCTTTTAGCTTTTCTCTTTTGGACTAGCCAGACTTTTTTTTTCTCCCGCAGCCACTCTGATTCTTATAGTGGCTGGTTAACTAATTTCCCTGGGACCTTACTTTCAGTTTTGCTTTTATGTCTTTTCTTCTTTACCTTAACTAGCCTAATGCGCAAAATCTCCACTATTAAAAAGGTTTTTCTTTACTTTTACTTGAGTACCTTTTTAGTTAGTCTTTTAGGGATTCTACAAGCCTTTAACCGGTTTCTTTTTCCCCAAGAAGTCACCCACAATTCCTTCTGGACTCCGGCCGGGATAAATACTGAGCTCACGGGGATGATCGTGGTTTTAGGATACATTACTGGTTTCTACTTGCTGTGGCAGACTCTAAATGGTAAGAAAAACTTAGTCGTAATCTGGCTTAGTCTTTCTTTACTGGTAGTTTTTTCCTACCTGGCCTTACTTAACTTGGCTGTTTTGTGGTTAATGCTGCTTTTGGGGGTGGGCATCTTTTTACTTCTGACCAAGGGGTTTGATACTCAAAAAAGCTTCCTTCTCTTTTTCACGGTTTTAGCTAGCTTGTTTATTTTTACTCTCCGGCTGCTTTTCTTTTCCAATCTTGCCTTGCCCCAACAAGTCTCTTTGCCTTTAAGTGAGAAAATCCACCTCACCTTGAGTAACTTCACCCATCATCCTCTTTTGGGGACTGGGCCAGCTACTTTTAGTTTAAACTTTCGGCAGTACAAATCCGTAGAGTTTAACCAAACTCCTCTCAGTTCAATTAACTTTACCACCTCTGGATCCTGGGCAGTAGACCAAGTTGCTAGTATTGGAATCGTGGGCTTTTTACTTTACTTAACTTTGTTTGTGATTACTTTAGTCTACTTAGGGAGGTTTTACGCAGCTACTAAAAAGGGTGAGACAACTCACTCTCTGAGCACCTTTCTGATCGCCTTGGTCATAGTCTTACTGGTGTCTTCTTTTCTCCTGCCTACCAATCTCGCTCTCTACTTTTTTACTTTCTTAGTAATCAGTTTAAGTTGGGCTCTTCTGAAGGTCAGTCAACCCACGTCTTTTAGAGAGATTAAGTTTAAAGGAGCTGACTTTGGCTGGCTTATCACTTTGGGGACAGTTGTTTTATTGAGTCTAAGTTTAAATCTAAGCTGGAAAATCCTAACTAGTGACTTACTGAGGCGTCAGGCAGATAGAATTGCGCCCACTTCCCCAGAAACTTCCTACACTTTGCTACTTGGGGCAATCAGAATAAATAAGAGTGCGGATTTTTTGCACCGCCAGTTTGCCCTCACCAACCTTGCCCTCGCAGACTCAGTGGCTAAAAACCCTACCCTCAATGAAGAAGAAAAAGTAAAAACCGCCACTATTTTAGTCAAACAAGTTTTAAATGAGGCTAAGGCTGCCACCACTGTCTCCCCCAATGATTCTCGGAATTGGAAGCTTTATGGCAGTGTGCTATTGCAGCTAAACAACTCTTTACCAGAAAGTGAGATCAGTATCGAAGATAAGTTTGAAAAAGCCTTGGCTTTAGAACCCACTGATCCAGATCTGTATGTAAGCTTAGCAGAATTGGCTACTAGGAAGAAAAACTACCAGGAGGCGATTGGGATTTTAGAAAAAGGTATTCAGATGAAGGCCAATTATTACCCTCTAAGACAAAAGTTAGCGGAAAGTTATCTATTGCAAGCAGAGACTAGAGCAGAAGCTAAATTGGATTACTACCAAAAGGCGGAGGCAGAGTTTAAAAAGACACTAGCACTGATGGATAAAAATAATCCCAATTTTTTGGTTATAGAACAAAAACTCTCCCAAGTCCAAGAAACCCTAAGGTAGAATCTAGAATCTAGTATTTAGTATTAAGAATCAAGAATTAGGAATCAAAAGATTCCTGCGCCCTTTGGGCTAAAGAATTAAGAATATTCCCTAACAGCCGCTTTTGTGAGCTTGTATTCTTTCTTTTAAATCGCACCTCAATCAACCAAAAAGCGGTGGGTTGCCCCACCGCTTTCCTCTTTGAGTTAAACTAAGAGTTTAGCTCATGTCTTCAGATTTGTCGTCTTCTTTAGACTCATCTGCTTTCGCTTCAGCTACTTCTTCAGCTTTTGGCTCTTCTGCCTCTGCTTCAGCTTCTGCTTCTACAGCAGGCTCTTCACTAGCTTCAGTAGCTCCGCCGGCAGCTGGCTCGCCTTGATTCGCATTTGGCGAAGCAGGTAATTTACCAGTGGCTTTGAACTCTTTGAAACAGTCCAAGCAGTAAACCGGTCGATCACCTTTTGGTTCAAAAGGTACAGTTGTCAAATTACCACAATTGGCACAAGTAACTTCTGTTTTTGGTCGATTCTGGCGCTCCGAGCGGTGTTTTGCCCGATCATCAGCGCAGCGGGTAGGTTCGTTTTGAAAACCTTTGTCCGCGTAGAATTGCTGTTCAGATGCAGTAAAAATAAAATCTTTACCACAATCTTTACAGACGATTGTCTTATCTTGAAATTCCATAAATATTGTCACCTCCTTCAGGTGTAGATTCCAACCATTGGTCTTTTTACCGGGTTGGAAAACAACCTGAGGTTAGTGACACAATCCGCCAGCCGGCGGAGGGGTTGGTACTGCTTACTTAGGCACTGCCTTAGTTAGCTGGGCATAATATACCCTAAATTCCTCTTAAAAGCAACTTTCAAGGACTCTTGTTTAGTAAATCTAAACCTTTCTGGGCATCGGGATAGTTCGGTTTAAGCTCCACTGCTTTTTGAAAGTATTCCCTGGCCTGATCTTTGTGCCCAGTTTTTAAATATAGAACTCCTAGATTGTAGTAGTACTCACCAATCTTGGGGTTGATTTGGATAGCGGCGATAAACTCTTTTTCAGCCTCAGTGAAGTTCCCCTCTTTAGCCAATCTGACTCCATTATTTAAATGAGCCTGCGAGGAATCTTGAGAGACCTCGCTAGTTCTCTCCCACAAGGTTTTGGGGTCTTTCCAATCAGTATTTCTAAACATTGTTCTCACTCCTAGGCTAACTATTCCCAAACTAACCAAGGCTAAAACTAAAAATTTTAATTCTTTGATCTTCAGCAAACTAAAAACACCCATGGAGAACAAGACTATTATACCTAGGCTACCTAAATAGCTATATCTTTCTGCCACTACAAAAGCAATCTTTAGGGGCGTGAGAGTAGGCAGCAGTGGAATCAAGAATAAAGCCAACCAGAAAAAAAGCTTTCTTTTCTTTAGAAAAGTGTAGCTCAGGGCAGCAAAATAACCAAGTAGAATGAGGAGTCTAAAACTGTAAACTAAGGGTGTTTGAGTATTGGTGTGGACATAAGTTAGGTGTTGGGGCCAAAACAGCAGACTCAAATAGCTGCCAATAGCCTGAGGCCACTGCAGGAGGGGGTTATAGAAGTAACCGTCTTTATAATAAATAGCTTCCAGTTTAGTAGCCCTAACTCCCACGGCTGTAAAAAAGGTTAAAAGAGACAGACTGCTGAGTATAAGAAAAGGTAAAGTTCTCTTCCAGTTTTTCTTTAGGTCCCCAAAACAATACTCATAGATAGGGAAAAGGGCTACAAGCACTAAAGCTCTATTTAAAGTCAGCAAAGCTGTACCAAAAAAGAAAATGCTCAAGTAGTACTGTAGTTTAGAGTTTTTACTATTTAGATACAGGTAGAAAGACAGGAGGAAAAAGAAGCTGTATTGGATGTATCCACCCCCGGAGATCCAGGCGACTGCTTCAGAAATTGCCGGATGGACAGCAAAAATAACACTGCTGAGTAAGGCAACTTTACTATTTACTAATCTTTTAACCACTAAAAAGGCTAAAAAGGTAGTTCCCAAATGGAAAAAGAGATTACCAAGTCGATATGCCCAGGGCTGAAGATCAGCTAACAGGTAGGTAAAGGAGTAAACTAGGGTTCTTAGTGGGGCAGCACTAAATCTGCCTGATTCTGGATCCATCAAAATCCGGCCCCAAGTCAGCCAGTTTTTCCCTTCTTTGACAATCCCCTCATCATCAGTCACAAAACTATTTGGTAAACTGTTTGCGTAAACAACTCCAATTAATAGAGCCAGTAAGAGAAAGACGAACCAATTTTTTTTAAGTAAAGCTGTCATGGGTAAATCAAAAGTCAAAGGTCAAAACTCAAAAGTGCAAGTTAAAAGTGTTAGACTTTTGGATTTTGAATTGAAATTTTGCCTTTTGCATTTTTAATTTTTAATTTCAAGGGCTGCTTAAGGCCCCTTTCTGACCTTGCTCTTGGATAGCTTTCAACACTTCTGGTGGCAACTGACCTCCTGGTAAAGGGTCATTTTCCCCACTATTAGTCTTCGGGGTTTGGATTTGAGGGGCACTACTAACTGGACTTTGTAGCTGACGTAAGGCTTGGGCTGCGGCTTGATCTTGGGGATTTACTCTTAATGCCTCAGAATAAGCTTGGATAGCTTTATCTTTCTCCCCCATTAGGGCATAAACATACCCCAGGTTAGTTAAAAATTGAGGATTAGGATTAATGGGCAAAATCTTAAGAATATTGTCCACTGTTTTCTGATAATCCCCCAAGTCAAAATAAATATTGGCTAGTTGTTGGTAAGACAACCAATGGTTGGGATTTAAAGACAAGGCTTTTTCATAGTAAGGAATCGCTTTCTCATACAAACTATTGACTTCATTTTTTAATTGAGCCGAAGCAGTACTGTCTTTAGTCGCTTGCAAAAGATTTCTTCCCTGTTCATCATAAGCATTCCCCAGGTTGTGATAAGCTTCTACCAGCATGGGGTCTAGATGTACAGCCTCTTCAAATTCTTTGATGGCTTCTGAGTAATTCCTGTCTTTACCATGGATAATACCTTTTTGGTTGTGCCCTTTTGCATTCTCAGGATTGGTTCTCAGAACTGACAGAAGCAAAGTATCCTCATTCTTCCAATCTAAAGTTCTCACAATCGATCTGATTCCAAGTATGACCACTAAAATCCAAAAACAAATCAAGACCGCCATTTTCAGATTCTGCTTGCTACTGATTTTAGCTAATAAAATCGCTACTAAAACAAAAATACCAATCGAGCTGAGATAGACATATCTTTCTGCCACTAGCCAAGCTAACTGGACAGGAACCAGATAAAGTAGCAGCCCACCCCAGAAAAAAGCGGCCCAGAAAAACAAAGCTCTTTTTTTAAAAAAAGTGTAAATACTAAAAATGAGAAAACCAAGCAGAATTGCCCATCTTAAAAACATCTCCCTAGCCGGTTGGATGTAATCAGTGTGGTAAAAACTTAAGCTGTCAGGCCAAAAAAGCAGTTTGAAATAATTCCCGACCGCAAACGGCCAGAGGAAAAAGGGTTTATAAATATTCTCTTCCCCGCTACCGGTCGCTTCAATCGCAGTTACCCTCCCGCTAACTTGCAAGAGATGGACTAAAACCCATACCCCACTTAGAACCACAACTGGAATCAGTTTTTTCCAATTGTTCCTCAGAGACCCAAAAGAAAGTTCGTAGAGGAAAAAAATAGGGAGGGCCATGACTCGGTTGGTGGTGAAAACCGCGATTAGAAGGACCACCATCCCCGCCCAATAAATCTTTCCTCGTGTCAAAGTGGAATTTAAATACTTCTCATCAATTTTCTCAGACAAAATATAAAGCAATAGAGAGATTAGGAAAAAGAAGGTGTAAACACTGTAAGCCCCCGCTGAGATCCAGCTGACAGTTTCCACTAAAACAGGGTGAACTGCAAACAAGATACTGCTAAAAAAAGCTACTTCTTTCTTCTTGACTAGCAAATGCACCAACATAAAAAGCAAAATACTATTACCCAAGTGAGTTAGGATCGAAGGCAGTCGGTAACAAGCAGGTACGTCCTGACAAATAGGATAAACTAGGGCATAAAAAGTCAGCCTCAGAGCCGCAAAAGGGTCCGCAAAAATAGTACTAAAAGAAGAGAAGTTTTGGGGATTTACTAGCCCTTTATCATCACTGACTAGGTCATTTGCCAGTGTCATGATATAGACGACAGTGACAATTCCAGCTAGGAGGAGAAAGACTAGATAGTTTTCTTTCCAGTAACTCCTGACTGCGGCCTTTAGTGCTTTATTCCATAAAGGTTTATTGGAAGATCGGGCTGGTTTTTTGATCTCGACTTCTTTTTCAATCATGGCTTTTTAGTAGGAATCAGACTCTTAGTTGGAGTAGGAGTGGGGGTATTATTTAGTTGCATTAGGCT
Source organism: uncultured Gammaproteobacteria bacterium (assembly GCA_964349395.1). Lineage (GTDB taxonomy): Bacteria > Patescibacteriota > Microgenomatia > Woykebacterales > RBG-16-39-9b > CAYGGA01. The sequence goes on from CAYGGA010000008.1 coordinate 29,678, forward strand.
CTGCCTCGCAAACTGGTTGTTCGGGTCCAGCTTCAAAGCTTGGGTAAAAGCTTCCTTAGCTTTCTCCACTTCCCCAGCTTGAGTATAAACAACCCCAAGATTGGTATAAAGAGCGGGGTGAGGATTGAGTTGGACTGTTTTTTGGGTGTATTCAGCGGCTTTTTGGTAGTCTTGCAAATCATAATACATATTGGCAATTTGTTGGTAGATAGACCAATTATTGGGGTTTTGTTCTAGGATTTTAGAAAAAGCTTTCACAGCTTCCTCAGGTTGTTTTTGGCCAGCGTAGAATTGACCTAATGCTAGATATATATCGGGCAGCTCTGGATCTAGCTCAAGAGCTTTATCAATGGCCACTTTAGCATTCTGAAAATCTTGTCTTTTGATCAATTCCGTCGCTAAATTGGTGTGAACCCGCGCATTGTCAGGATTGGTCCTCAGAGTGGCACGCATCAACGTCTCTTCATTTTTCCAGTCAAAATTGCGGACCACGGTTCTGACCCCAAAAAGGGCTACTATCAAGAAGAAAATTACCCAGATTACTTTGTGAGCTTGCTTAAATTTGAAGAAATAATTGATCGCAATAGCGAGGATCACAAACAGACCCATGGACCCAATATAAACATATCTTTCCGCCACAATCCAAGCAATCTCTACTGGAATTAGGTATAAAAAGAGCCCAAAAATGAAGAAAAGTGAGAAGAATAAAATCAGTTTGTTTTTGAAAAAGCTCCAGATTGTCAAACCAATAAAGAAGAGCAACACAATCCACCTGATAACCATCTCTCCTTGAGGGATATTGATATTGGAGTGGTAAAAAGTCAGTCGATCTGGCCACAGGAGGAGTTCAAAATAACTCGAGATCGCAAAGGGCAACTGAAACAAAGGGTTGTAGACAAAAGGAGTGACATTGGCAGACTGGACGATTTCCTGAGCTCTACCACCCACCTGAAATAAATAATAGGCTGCCCAAATACCACTCAAAACAAAAAATGGTACTACTCGCTGCCAGTTTTTCCTCAGGTTGCCAAAACAAAATTCATATAGTAAAAAGAGCGGCGCTAGAGTCATCGCTCGGTTAAAAGAAAACAGAGCTAAAGCAAACGATACCAGGGCAATATAATAATAATTCTGTCTTCGGGACTTACTAAAAAGAATATAGAAAACTAAAGAGATCATAAAAAAGAAAGCATACTGTGCGTACCCACCACCAGAGATCCAAGTAACCGCCTCAATGAGAATCGGATGCACCGCAAATAGTGAAGCTGCTAGCAGGGCTACTCTTTTATTGGCTACTAAAACTAGTAAGATAAAAAGTAGAAAAGTATTGCCTAAGTGGAAAAAGATATTAGTAAGCCTGAGAAGTAGCGCATTTACCCCAGCCAAAGCATAAACAACAGCGTAGAGTAAGTAACGGAGAAAACCTAAAGGACCACCATGGTCCACAAAAATAAAGTCAAAACTTAAGATCCTTTCCCCTTCTCCCACCAAACCCGTGTCATCAGATACTAGACCATTGGGTAGGCTATTGGCATACACTATAGCTACCAAGGCAGCTAAAGTGGCAAAATAAAGCCAGTTCCTCTGACTAAACTCCCAAATACTTTTAACACTAGTCAGTCCTAAGGCAGTAGTTCTAGGCTCTGTTTTTACTGGGGTTGGTTTTTCTAGTTTCTTTTTTGGTTTAGCCATAGCCTGTAACTTTAATATACCCTTTTGAAGCTACTTATTCAACTAGCTCACAATATTTTGGCTTGCAAAATAAAGGTAGAGCTGTGAAAATTTACTGACGATGATAGCCTTTTTAAAATCTAGAAGATCTCCCCTCAAGCTGCTACTATTTTTAGTATTCGTCTTTGTGGGTCTTTTTTATGAAAGTATTATTCGACCTGGAGTAGCTGGGATTGGGGATCTTTATAATACTTTACTGCCTTTTACTCAGTTTCTGAATTTTGCACTCAAAAGTGGCCATCTGCCCCTCTGGAATCCCTTTGAAGCCTCTGGGGTACCAATGACTATCTTCTCCCCGATCTTCTATCCACTAAACTTTCTCTATCTTTTTACCAACACGGAGATTTACTTGCTTCTATATTACTTTTTCCATTTTGTCCTAGCCTTCTTGGGAGTATATTTACTAGCCAAAGTTTATGACCGCAGTCATTGGGCCAGCATCAGTAGTGGTTTGATTTACTCCCTAAGCGGCTTCTTCAGCGTCCGAACCTATCAGGGGCATATTGATCTTTTGTCTCAAGCTACTTGGATTCCTTGGGAATTTTTACTGGTGAGTCTTTTTTTCAAAAAAGGCAATCCAATTTTTCTTTATCTTTTGAGTATCCCCATCCTTTTACAAGTCTTAGCTGGGCATTTGCAACTTGCTTACTACTCCATCATGATCATCTCAATTTACTTTTTCCTCAAAGTGCTAGTTCAAGTTATTAAATCAGGGTGGAAAAACCAATACCTTTTCGCAGTTGGTTTTTTCTTACTAGGAATAGCTCTAGGTTTGGGGCTGTCTAGTTTTTCTTGGCTACCTACTCAAGCTTCAACTCCTTACACCACCAGAGCCTTTCCGTTGACTTTTGAAATCTCAAGCTCTTACAATCAGCCCTTAAACAAAGCAATTCTGACCATTTTCCCCTCTCCGTTCACTCGAGACCAGATCTATGAAGGTATCAATTTTGTAGGTCTTTTGCCGTTTGTCCTCTCAATCATCGGCTTAATCAAGTTTAGGAAACTATTTGAACCCAGATTCTTTTTCACTCTCTCCACTGTAGCCGTGTTACTAGCCGCTACCAGCCAAACCCCCTTGTTTAATCTTTTTTACCACGTATTGCCCTTTTTCTCCCAGATGAGAGCCCATGAGCGGATTTTGATTTTTTCCGTCCTGAGCACCGCCGTATTGAGCAGTTTTGGTTTAGATTTTTTAATCGAGAAAGTCCAGACCAAAGTCAAAAGCAGGAAAAAGTTTGTGACCAAAGACTGGGTCATGGTCGCTTTAGGAACACTACTCTTAGTCTCTCCATTTACTAAGATTATTTTGCCCAGACTTTACTCACAAGTTTTCTTTCCTCTGAATTTAAAAGTTTACTTCCCTACTTTGGGTATTTTGCTAATCACTTATGTACTTTTTAAAAGAAAAAAAGTCAGTTTGAGGAATTTTTTTCTAGTTTTCCTAGGCCTGCTGATTTTAAATTTCTATACTTTCTCCTGGGCCTATTTAAAACCTTTTGATGTAAAGGTGCCTAAAAAAATTGACTCCGAGATTGCTGCCTACTTAAAGGAAGTTGATCAAGAAAAACATTACAAAATCTGGCATGACTATAATTTTGAAGAATCTTACTTGCCCAGAACTTTCAATTTTGAACAGTTTGGCCTGACTGAAGTTCAAGCCTTGGGGAGAAACTGGCTGTCTAAGTACTATCTTCAATCTAAGGTTCAAAGGGATTTAACTACGGCTGATTACCAAAATCTGCAGTATGACTTTCCCGCCCATAAAGGGTTGTTCCAGCTTTTTGGAGTCAAATACATTGTCACTTTAAACAATTCTGTCAATGATCCTCAGATAAAACTCCTCAAGACCTTTACGGCCTCTGAGGGAGTTGCCAAACCTTACTCTGTCTATGTCTACTCCCTAGAAGTTACCAATCCGTTGTTTTATCTGCAGACAGAAACAGTGGCTAAGACCTTAGGAGACCCCACTGGGATCCAAGTGGTAAACTACAGTCTCAATCATGCTAAGATACAGGTCAACCACCCCCAAGCCGGCGGCAACTACTTGGTTTTCAATGATGCTTTCTTTCCTGGCTGGACCGCCAAAATAAATGGCCTGGAATCTTCAGTTGAAGTTTTAAACTTTGGGGTAAAAGGAGTAAAACTCCCTCCAGGAATGTCTAAAGTCGAGTTTAATTTTGCCCCCCTTTACTGGACTCAGAGTTTACTTTTAACACTGTTCTCAGCCTTTTTATTAACAATCTTAATTGCCTGGCCAAGACTCAGAAAAAAGCCCTTATGAAAATTGCTCTCCTTGCTAGAATTGTCAGTCCCCACTCTGGTGCCAAAGCGGCCATTAAACTTGCTGATTATTTTGTCTCTAAAGGTGAAGAGGTGGATTTATACGCTAGCAAATGGCAGCTAGACCAAAACACTTTTGATGATCTGACAAAAAAAGGGGTGAAAATAATCTTCTATAAAGCTCCTAAAATCAGGGTTTTGGGTAATATCATCTCCTCGGTCCATCTTTTTTTCCTCTTAAAGAAAAAGAAGTATGATATTACTTCTGCTCATATTCACGTCTACCCTCTGATCGCTGCCAGATTAGCAGGAAATTACATCCTCCGCACATTTTATGGTAGCCAGTTAAATAATCTGACTATATCCAAAAAAGCGGGGTTAAATCCTTCAGTTACCCACATGGCCAACTTAAAAGCTTGGCTCTGGGACAGTCTTGTCAAAATGGAAGAAAGATTAGGTTTCTTTTTCAGCCATGAGAATGTCACCATTAGTAGGTATCTCCAAGAAGAAATGGCTGACTTGTATCATAAAAAAATTGACTATATTTACCTGGGTGCTGACACTGAATTTTTTAACGTTGAGTCAAAGACAACTTTAAAAAAAGGCAACCCTCTAACAGTCTTGTCAGTCAGTCGCATTGTGCCTTACAAAGGGTTTGATTTACTGATTAAAGCCTTTGTTAAGGTTTCAAACAAGTTTAAAGATTCAAAGCTGGTAATCGCCGGGTCAGTCGCTGATTCCGACTATCTAAACTATCTCAACCAGATTAAAAACGACCAGGTGAAAATCGTTATCAAACCATCTGACTCGGAACTTTTAAAGCTGTACGAAAACTGCAGTATTTATGCTAGTGGTGATTTATGGGTGCCCTGGAGTTTGACTCCGCTGGAAGCTAGTTTTCTGTCCAAACCATTAGTGGGGATGAAGCGTGGTGCCATGCCCGAAATCATCCTGCATGGGGAGACTGGTTTCTTGGCCTTGAACCAAGCCGAACTAGACAGTTATCTTCTTCAGCTTTTAGAGAACCAAGAGTTAAGAGAGAGATTGGGCCGCAAAGCTAGAGAAAGAGTGATTAAAGAGTTTACCTGGGACCGCTCAGGTCAAGATTATTTAAAACTGTTCACCAAATTAGTTAAGGAGCGGTAGAACCACTTTGAAGCTGCACCCACATCTGTTGGGCTTGTTGATTACCAGGGTCTAGTTTTAAAGCAGCATCCAAGTACTGTTTAGCCAGGTCAATCTTCCCCAGTTTACGGTAAACCACGGCAAAATTTATATAAATGTCAGGGTCATTGTTCTTGATTTTAAGAGCCTGATTTAGGTGGTCCAGAGTTTTATCAGTTTCTCCTTTTTCATAATAGATGGATGCTAAAAACTCATGACTAAGATAGAGATTAGGGTTGATTTTCAAAGCTTGTTCAAAAAAAGGTATGGCCTTATCAAACTGCTTGGCTAAAGTGTAAACCTCACCTAGATTATGGTAAGCATCTCCATAATTTTGTTTTAAATTGATAGCCTGAACCAACTCTTTTTCAGCTAAACTTAGTTTCTCGACTGCTTCTTTGGTCTGCCTTTTTTGCAAGAACTCCTTTCCTTCAGTCATGTAAATTACCCCAATATTATTGTGAGCCTTGGGAGATTTGGGAGTGGAAGTCACTGTTGCTAACCACAAAGTTTTCTCATCCTGCCAGTCGCCATTGCGGATAATCGCGCGAACCCCTAAACCTCCCACAATAACCGCTACAAGCACCCACCCCAAAACAGCAGTGCTCTTTCGACTGATAACTTTAGCTAAAAAGTAAGCAACCACCACAAAGATTCCGATACTCCCTAAGTAAACGTATCTTTCCGCGACGATCCAGGCAATTCTAAACGGAGTCAACGTGATCAAAAGCGAGATAACAAAGAAACTGAGCCAGAAGAAAAGAAATCTATTTTTAAAGAAAGTGAAGGCCCAAATCCCAATAAAAATAAGTAACCCTACCCAGTAAAGAGCCAGTTGAGTTTGAGTAATAGTTAGATCCGAATGATAAAAAGTATACTTATTGGGATAGAAAATAAGGGTGAGATAATTTACAATGGCAAAGGGAATTTGAATCAGCGGGTTATCTAGCCCCTTCTCTAGATAAAATTGTGATTGCAGACTCTCCTGCCTACCACCAATTTGAATAAAGTAAAACAGCCCCCACACAAGAGAGACAACTGTGTAGGGAATGAGTTTAGTAAAGTTTTTCCTTAGGTCCCCAAAAACAAATTCATAGACATAAAGAATCGGGAAAAGCTGCATTACCCGATTTGAGGTTAAAAGCCCAATTAGGAATACTACCAAAGACAAATAGTAAATCCTTCTGCTCTTTCCCCTCAGGATGTATAACAAGAACGAGAGTAGGAAAAAGAAGCTGTACCAAGAGTAAGGTCCACCAGAAATCCAAGTCACCCCTTCAGTCAAGACGGGGTGCACTGCAAAAAGACTAGCCGTGATAAAACCTAAGCGGTAGTTCGCTAACCGAGTCAGAATCAGAAAGACCAAGAAAGTATTTCCCAAATGCATCAAAATATTGGGAATTCTTAAAGCGGTCGGATTGATTCCAAACAGGGCATACAGAGGCGCATGGGTTAGAGACCAGATAAAAGAAAGGGGGTCTGAGAAGATATATTTAAAAGTAGTAAGGTTATTTTTGTCTAGCAGTAGCCCTTTGTCATCAGAAGTCAGACCGTTGTCTAAGGTGTTCACATATACAATAAAAACAAGCCCAGCTAAAATAGAAAAATAGACCCAGTGCTTCTTTACCCATTCCCAATTTAGGCTAGTTTTACTAGTTTCAGTTTTAGAAGTTTTCTCTTCCACTAAAGAGGCCTGTTTAGCTTTCTTTCTGCGGGTAAAGAGAGATATTAATGTTTCATCATCTTGGGCCATGTGTACTATATTAAAGGTAAATTGAGTTGGTGAAAAGGGTTCTTTGGTGGACCCACCGAGAATCGAACTCGGGTCTCAGCAATGCGAATGCCGCGTTCTACCACTGAACTACGAGCCCAGGACTCTCCGTTTCTCTCCTAGATAAGCTTGTTAAAGAAAGTTTAACTGTGAAACAGAAGCTTCTTTTGACAAACTTTTCCAAGAAGAAAAGTTTGAGTGTAGTGGTGGACCCGATCGGTCTCGAACCGACAACCTCCTCCATGCCATGGAGGCGCGCTACCAATTGCGCCACGGGCCCAAATGCCCAGATATTTTACCACTTTATCCCCTCTTGTTCAATTCACTTGAGTTTGAACTAGTTTTATGAAAAAATGATCTCTACCAAGCAGAAATGCTGAAGGAGAGATGACTTGACTCAGCAAAGTGAGTACGCCCAAGCTGGGGTTGACTATCGCCTACTCCAAAGGTTTAAAGACCGGATGATCGCAGTCGGCAGTAAAACTTTGGATTTCCCTAATTCTCGCAGAGTTTTTATTGACTCGGAAGGATTTCACCATTTTCACGGCCAATACCCCCATCGCTGGAAACAGGTGCTCGAAGCCTTAGGGAATAAAAGTCTAATCACGGAGTGGATGTACCGCTATGATGGCACCGGCAAAGCCCGCTACCAGGATTTAATGACCGACACCATCTTGATGGCGGTTAATGATGTCCTCGCTTTTGGCGCTATGCCCGTAGTTCTTAGTGACTTGATAGCTGGAGCCAGTAGCGGTTGGTTTGCTGACGAGGAAAGGATCTCTGGCTTTGAAGCTGGTGTATTCGAAAACTGCCAATTTCATGGTATGGCCTTGGTCCAGGGTGAAAGCCAATCCGCTAGTTACATTGTCAATTCCCTGGATGATCTGGAAGCTCCGGTCTTAGCGTGTAGTGTCACGGGACTAATTGCCCCTTCAAGACGCATAGTCAATAAAGCTGCTTTGGCTGATGGGGATCTGATTATTGCCCTACCCTCTAGTGGTGTCCATGCCAATGGCCTGTCGCTCATAATTCAGAAAGCCATGGGGCTACCTGACAAATTCCTAACTAAGTTGCCCAGTGGCAAAACCTTGGGTGATGAGGTCTTGACCCCAACGCTTTCTTATTTGAAAGCTATTGAGGCAATGGTAAAAGCAGAGATTGAGATCCATGGTCTTCTGCCTGGTACTGGTGATGGGCTAGCAAAATTAGCCTCTGACAAAAGGAACTTCACTTACTGGATCCACACCTGGCACACCGAGTTTTCACCTGCGATTGAGCTGATGCGATCTCTGGGAGTGAGTCTCCAAGACCTGCTGAGTACCTTCAACTGTGGTGGTGGGTACTATGTTTTTGTACCAGAACATGAAAGGTATGATGCTCTCTTTGCATTGCGTGATGCTGGCTTTAAGGCTTGGGAAGCAGGGAGAGTGAGAGAGGGATACAGAGAGACATTCTTTCAGTTAAGTGGTGGGGTGATCTTACCTCCGCCTGGAGAGTGACCAACTGGGGCTTGAGTTTAAACTTGAGCCCTTTTTAAAAATATTTGATGAGTTCTTGCTGCAGCTTTTCTAGTCCTTCACCACTAAAAGATGATCCAGTAAGCACCTTTAACCCTTTAGGAAGCTTTTTTACTCTCTCCCCTAATTCTTCCTTGTCAGCTAAATCAGTCTTAGAAATAAAAACAATTTGAGGTTTTTCCTTAAATTCAGGGGAGTAATTTTCTAATTCTTTATTTACTTCAAAGTAAGCTTTGGCTAAATCTTCTGTCTCGGCACTAATTAAGTGAACTAAAACTCTAGTTCTTTCGGCATGTTTTAAAAATTGGGTCCCTAACCCTTTACCTTCTGAGGCACCCTCAATTAGTCCAGGAATATCAGCTAAGACCATACTCTTATCTTTATAAGACATAACCCCAAGATTTGGTTCTAACGTGGTAAAAGGATAGTTGGCAATTTTAGGGGTAGCTTTAGTGAGATGGCTCAGAAGAGTGGACTTGCCGGCATTGGGAAAACCAATCAGACCAATGTCAGCTAAAAGTTTGAGCTCTAAAATGATTTCTTTCTCTTCCCCTAGATGCCCTGGCTCAGCGTGGTGAACTCTGTCCCAATTGCTGGTTTTACCTAAGGGTGTACTCAGCTTCACACGCCCTGGGTGGAAGCTTTTTAAGTGCATATTACCCTTACCACCATGACCGGCTTTGGCTAGAAGTATTTTCTCTCCCTCAGTGGTAATATCGGCGATCTTTTTATTCATTGGTGTGACCGTGATATCTTCTTTGGCACTAAGGTCCTCAACCAAAGTCACAATTGTCCCAATCGGGACTTTGAGAACCAGATCTTCACCAGAATGACCTGTTTTTTGATTGGTGCCGCCGCTCTCACCATCAGGAGCTTCAAAATGTTTTTTAAAATTATAGTCCAGCAGTGTGGTCAGCTCAGTGGTGCCTTCAATATATAAATCTCCCCCCTTGCCACCATCCCCACCATCAGGCCTACCAATCGGATTTTGTTTGGTACGGAAAAAAGAAACGGCTCCTCGGCCGCCATTTCCAGCTCTGATTTTTATCTTAACGTAGTCAACCATAACGGGATTATACCATTAAGTTAAAAGTCAAAAGGCAAAACTCAAAAGTGCAGTTAAAAAGTTTAAAAGTTTTGACTTGAAATTTTGGATTTTAATTTTTGAATTTTGGATTTGTTTACGGGAGTAAACTCATGGGATTCACTGGAGCACCATTTCTTCTCGTCTCAAAGTGCAGATGAGGTCCAGTACTTCTACCAGTACTACCAACTGCCCCTAAAGTCTGTCCTTTAGAGACATTCTGACCCACACTGACATAAAGAGCCGACATATGAGCATAGATCGTAGTTAAGCCATTGCCATGCTCCAAAGTAACATGCCAGCCATATCCATACCCCTGCTTTATTGCTGTGATCACCCGGCCGCTATCCGCCGCAGTGATTGGAGTACCGGTATCATTGGCAATATCAATCGCTCCAGGATGGAAGAAAGAAGCATATTGGGAAATTGACCCACTCACTGGCCACCGAAGAGCACCACTACCTTTGGCAGCGGGAGTATTGGTATTTGTTTTAGCCACTGCCGTTCGGGGAGGGGCAGCTGGTTCAATCTTACCATTGGGAATTACTAACACTTGGCCAGATTTGATAGCAAAGGAGTCATCAATAAAATTGCCGGGAAAGTCAGCGATGGTCTGAGTGTCCCCTTTATACTTTTTAGCCACCGCATCTAAAGTTTCACCACTTTTAACCGTGTGCATTACCCCCGTAACTGGAGGTATCTTTAACTGTTGGCCAGGTTTGAGACTATTCACATCGCTAATACCATTGGCCCACAAAATTGTCTCAGTAGAAACACCAAAACTCTGAGCAATCGTGGAAACCGTGTCTCCACCTCTTACTTCGTAAGTTAAAACTTCAGTTCGAGGACGATTCTGAGGCGAGATAGTTTCTGAGCTAGTTGAGGCTTGGAGAACCTGCCCTTCTTCTACTTCCAAATTTTGTGCTTCAACCCCACTTTTTCCAAAAACACTACCAAAAATCACAGCCACGATGGCTAAAGCGACTACCCCACCATGAGTAGCCGGACGGAAAAGCAAACCTCGACGCCACATTAAGGTCTTCACTAGTTGATCTTTTTTCTTCACTAAAAAGTTAAAAGACCCTTGGGTCTTTTTAATAGTGTAAATT
>CAYGGA010000009.1:0-40046 GCA_964349395.1 uncultured Gammaproteobacteria bacterium
CTTTCTTTTGGGATTAGCATCTTTAGTTTTAGGAATCGTTGGTTTGAAATCTAACAGAGATTAAAATCTCTGGCCGAAAGTCTGATTCAAAATTTTATCAGACTTTCAGCTTACTGCGACTGACCATATTTATATATGACAATCAGATAGAAAAGGACCCCGAGGCAGCACCCAAGGGTCCTTTTTTCTACTCAAACTTTACTTTGAACTTTTAACTTTTTACTATTTGTGCTAATATACCCTGGTCGTATGAAATGGTTTAGAAATGTTGTAAAATATTTTCAAGAAGTCAGAGCTGAGACCTCAAAGGTGACTTGGCCCTCACGCGCCCAGACAGTCAGAATGACCGTGATTGTTTTGGTGGCCTCAGTTTTGATTGGATTATATGTAGGCAGTCTAGACTTACTCTTTACTACTATATTGAGTGTAGCTTTGCCAAGTTAATACTTCCTTATGGACAACGAAGAGCAACTAACAAGTAAAGAACAAGAAAAAACTCCAGAGATGGAGCCTGATTCAAATGTCCTTGCGAACCCAAGCGCAAGCGCTGGTGAAGCAAACTCTGAGATTGCCACGGCTCTTGAAGAGCCTCGCAATGACAATGAGGACTCAGAAAAAGGTAGATGGTATGTGGTTCACACCTACTCTGGCCATGAAGCCAAGGTGGCTGCCACTTTAAAACAAAAAATCAAAGCCCAGGGTATGGAGAAAAGAATTTTTGAGATTTTAGTCCCCACTCAAGAAAAAATTGAGGTCAGGGAAGGCAAAAAAGTCACTATTAATGAAAAGATTTTCCCCGGCTATATTTTAGTAAGAATGGATTTAGATGATGAGACTTGGTATACAGTCAGATCAACCGCCGGAGTGACTTCTTTTGTGGGTATTGGCAACAAACCTACCCCACTGGATGCTAAAGAAGTCAAAACCATTCAAAGATTTATGCGGATGGAAGCCCCCACTTATAAAGCATCATTTTCTTTGGACGAACCCGTCAAAATCATTGATGGACCTTTTGCGGAATTTTTAGGTACAGTTGAGCAAATTGATGAGGCTAAAGGTAAAGTAAAAGTTTTGGTTAGTATTTTTGGTCGCGAAACCCCAGTTGAACTTGACTTCCTTCAAGTAAGTAAGTTATGATCCTGCCTTAAGTTAAAAGTCAAAAATAAAAATGCAAAATTGCAATTAAAAAGTTTCAAAATTTTGACTTGAAATTTTGACCTTTGAATTTTGAATTGAATAAATTATATGGCTATTAAGAAAGTAAAAACACAAGTAAAAATAAATCTGCCAGCTGGAGAAGCTACCCCGGCCCCTCCGGTGGGTACAGCTCTAGGTCCCCATGGTCTAAACATCATGGAATTTGTCAAAGCCTACAATGACCAAACCCAGGACAAAAGAGGCACCGTCATCCCGGTAGTGATCACTATTTATGAAGATAGAACTTTCACTTTTATTACCAAGACTCCTCCAACTGCAGTTTTGATCAGAAAAGCAGTGGGTGCGGAAAAAGGATCTGGTGTACCTAATAAAGAAAAGGTGGGTAAACTCACTCGTGATCAGGTTAAAGCCATTGCGGAGACCAAAATGGATGATCTCAGTGCTCATACTATTGACCAAGCCATGAAGATCGTCGCTGGAACTGCTCGCAGTATGGGGGTGGATGTTGAAAGTTAAAAGTCAAAGGTCAAAACTCAAAAGTATTTTTAAAATGTCACGAAGTGACACCACTATTATTTTGAATTTTAAATTTTGCATTTTGAATTGGAGCGCAGCGACCCATGGGTAGACCAAAGATCGTCGAGTTTACTGGTTTAGAAGGACTTGAGTCACAAGACTCTCGCCCCGCCAAGAAAAAAGGTAAAAAGGATTCTCATGTCATTGCGAGCAAAAGCGAAGCAATCTCAGAAGCTCCAATAGAAACAGCCACTGAACTAGCTACTGAGATGGTTGAGGCTATTGAACCCGCGACCGAGTCGGCCGAACAACTCACCCAAGAACTAGTTGAAACTGCTGATCCTACCTCTCCTAACCCACTTAAAGAACATCCTGAAGAGCCAGAAGAAAAACAAAAGATCCAACCTAAAGTTGGTAAAGCCAAAATCAGATCTACCAGATACAAATCTCTTTTAGAATTTGTAGAAAAAGGCAAGCTCTACGAGGTAGATGAGGCACTAGAAGTTTTGAAAAATACCTCTAAAGTAAAATTTGATCCTACCGTCGAGGTCCAAATCAACTTGGGGGTGGATATTACCAAATCTGACCAACTAGTCAGAACTACCACTACTCTTCCCCATGCCATTGGTAATCCTCCAAAACTTTTGGTGTTTGGTGATTTCAAAGCTGAAGAAGGGGTGGAAGTGGGGACCGACAAAACTATTGAAGATATTGAAAAAAATGGCAAGGTAAATGCGCAAAAGATCTTGGCAACCCCAGAATGGATGCCAAAACTCTCAAAAGTAGCTAAAATCCTTGGTCCAAAAGGGCTCATGCCCAACCCCAAAACTGGCACCGTAACTACAGACATTGCTAAAACAGTCGCTGATTTTAAAGGTGGCCTCCTGGAAATTCGCACTGAAGCAGGTGGACCGATAATCCACTCCCGAGTAGGAAAATTGTCCTTAAATGATGAAAAACTAAAAGAAAACCTCGTGGCCCTCCTCGATGCAGTTACTAAAGCCAAACCAGCTGGTGTAAAAAGAAATTATCTAAAAAGTGCCTATCTCCATGTCACCATGGGTCCATCAATCAGACTGGATCTTTCTTCACTAAACCCTCAAAGTTAAAAAAGAAGAGGCTGCTTGCACCAAGGTACAAACAGCCAGTCAGACTACTCCGCTTACAAACCAAAGCACCAAAGTAGTGTTGGTGTGAGCAGATAGACCACCGGAATCGCAATCATCCATAAAACTAACGCGCCAATAGTCATTCCGAATGCGGCCGCTACATTCATGCCAATCGTAATAGTGATGTCGTTTCCATAGCCAGCAGAGCGGCGCTAATCAGCCCAACGATGGTCATACCAAAGGCTAAAATTCCGACCACTCTCACCAAAAAATCTTCCATACCACTCTCCTTAGTTTTCCAACATTTTAACATTCTTTTTATAAATGTCAACCCATAGTATTGACTTTTAGGTTCAAAAGTGGTATAATTAAAACTAGCAAATACTCACTGGGAGAGGGTTTTTGTCTTTGTCACCTCGTAAAATCAGCCTCATCACCCTAGCTTTCTCTTGCTTGTTCCTCCTCTACACCCTCGTGGGTGTAGTTGGAGCAAACGCGAGCGAAGATACGGCCACCATTACCCTCATCAGTCGAGGTGAGACTGCCCAAAAAGCAGCCTCCACCCTACCGACTACGGGGCCAAACTTGTACTCCCAAGTACTCGCTATGGCCCAAAGCCCTGACTGTGCTCTCCCCGAAGAAGCCAGGATTTTTTACTTGGCCCTGATCAGGACTGAGTCGAATTTCCAGCACTATCAGGCAGATGGCAAAGTCATCGTCAACGAAATCGGTGCCGTCGGCATCAGCCAACTCTTCACCGATATCCTCGGTCGAGAAGACGCCCCCTACCACTACTCCGCCGAGATCGCCAGTCTCGCAGGTAACCTACTACAGGGGTGCAAACACTTCAGATTTGATTGGGAACAAGCGGAATCTGATCCTCGACTAGCAATTGCGAGGTACAAAGGTTTCCGCCATGATCCCCATCACTCCTACGTCTCCGAAGCTCTTTGCTTCGCATCGACCCTCCTCGCCGGCCCTTGTCTTCGTGACTAATGGGCCGGTTTTTCTTGACAGAAAAAGTAAATAACCTTAATCTCTTTTTACAAATAAAGGAGAGCTAGTGTGGGAAAGTGTTTTTCGTGCTCAAACCCAGTGACTGGTGGTCCCAAGGACGTTCAATTTGAATACCGGGATCAGTCCTTCAGTGTTTACATATCAGGCAATGAATGCCCGGACTGCGCGGAGAATAAGCAACGAGATCTATATGACCTCTACCAAGCTGAACTTTTCCAATCAGGGCCTGGACCCGTCAAAGTAAACTGGGCTCATTACCGTCAAACTTCCCATACCTACGGGTATGATGACACTCTGAAAGACTTTCATCTTCTCTTGATGGGTCTGGGGATTTTATCTGCTGAAATTACTGGCAACTGGGCCATCTATGCCCCTGGTGAGATCTGCCTAAACCCTTCGGTTTATGGACTCAGACTCTTTTTCACTAGCCGTGAAGAGGTTTTGGATTACTGCTGGGTAGTCTTGGCAACCACCCAATACTCTTGGTCCATCAGGCATATTGATGTAGTGATTTCTTCCTCAGTAGTCTTAAGACCCCAAGTAGTCGGTTAAAACAAAAAGGCTGTTTGTATCATGCAAACAGCCTTTAACTTTACTTTAAAGTCTTCGGAAATGACCTGATCCTATCTGGAATAGGCCAGCTGGCTTTTCTGATTTGGTACCCAATCCAAGCAATAACATAGAGGTAACCAGTTACCCAAGCTAGCGGCCAAAGCATTCCTTCTATAAAGTCCAACTCTTTCATCTCACTATTCTGATCACGAGGGCCCATATAAAAGTTTGCAATGTAGGCAAAA
Organism: uncultured Gammaproteobacteria bacterium; assembly: GCA_964349395.1. Lineage (GTDB taxonomy): Bacteria > Patescibacteriota > Microgenomatia > Woykebacterales > RBG-16-39-9b > CAYGGA01. The sequence goes on from CAYGGA010000009.1 coordinate 4,598, forward strand.
ACTCCAGTTTGGATAAATGCCATCAGCAGATAACCAAAGACACTGATTATTAGCCAGAACCACCAGGTATCCATCTCTTGACCTACCTTTCTTCAACTCCCAATCTCTTCATTGGTTAGGGATAGTGGATATTGATTCCATGGTCACAAACTCTGATTTAGTTCCCTTCACCACCATTGGCTATCAAAACCACATGCAGTCCCAGCCTCGAAAAAATTCTCTTCAAGACCAGAATTGTGGGGTTGGCCCTACCGGATTCAAGTTGGGAGACGTAAGCTTGACTGACTCCCACCAATTGGGCCAACTGGCTTTGATTTAGGCCCGCTTCGGCTCTTACTTGTTTGATCAGCTCGGCTGTTTGTTGGCAGATTGCCCTACTGTCACCACTAGATGTAGCCATCTCCTCTCCTTTTGTGGAGGGTATTATACACCACCATAGAAAAAAGACGGAGGGTTTAAGTCCGTCTTTAGGTAGTCATTGGCAACTTGAGGTTGGCTTTCCTTCCTGGTTTGGGGTTGTAACCAGTTTTGAACCTCTCCACACTTTCACGGCTGAGCAAATACCGACCCGCAAAGAGGTAGACTCCACTCGGATCAAACTTTTTCGTTTTGATCAACCGTCTCAGCGAAGTGGGGTGAATGCCAATTTGCTTGGCAGCCTCCACCAGATCTAGATAGTCATCAAAGACCGTCCCCCGCGTCATCGCCCTCAGACTCCTTGGTTATTGATCTCTTCTTGGACCACTGCTTTTATGGCCCGAGCTAGAGACGAATTCTCCACTTCGGTGCGCATAGAGCGATGATGATGAAAAACAGCCCTCTGATCCAAAGGGTTGGCCAGAAGAAACCGTCATAGTAGCTGATAAAGTCTCTGATCCTCATCCCCATTCGCAAACGATAAGAACGGGTGTTTTGGAAGTTGTTATAACCAACCAAACCAGCGGTCCAAAGCCCTATTAGCAGGTAACAGCCAACGATAATCAATAACCACTGCCAAATTTCCATACCCTTCTCCTTCCGATTGGGAGTATTATACAGCACCTGACAACAAATTCCTTATTATCTTAGTGAAACGCAGAAGTGAACCTATTGACAACCTAAATAGCTTCCGATATACTCCACTCTGTTCCGAAGACAGTAGGTGTCCACAAGACTTAATTTCCTACCGAGGCACGAAAAAGAATTCAGTATATAGAATTAAGAATTTAGAATATTCTTGATTCTTGCTTCTAGATTCTTGATTCGACCTCACCTTCGGGTGAGTTTTTTTGACCCTGAAAAGGAAAATATGACTGAATTAACTGAAGAAATTAAAGTAAAGCCCGGTCGACAAAAAAGAATTGATATCACCGAAGGCCTGAAAGACAAACTTTCTAAAGCCAAAACCGTGGTGGTCACTGATTACCGTGGCCTGACCATGACTCAGCTCCAAGAACTCCGTGCTGAACTTTTAAAACAAGAAGCTGAATACACCATCACCAAAAACAGATTAGTAGCTCGAGCTGCTAAAGAGGCTGGCTACTCCATACCCGAACAGCTAGAGGGACCGACTGCTATCCTGACTGGTTATGGTGACGAAATCTCCCCGATCAAAACCTTGGCTGCTTTTATCAAAACCAATAAAATGCCCGAGATAAAACTTGGTTTTCTAAACCAAGAATTTTTAACTATCGACAAAGTCAACCAACTCGCCAAATTGCCTAGCCGTGATGAGCTGATTGGTAAAGTAGTCGGAGGAATCTCTTCCCCGCTTTACGGCATTGTAGGCGTCTTACAGGCCAACTTGAGAAATCTGGTGTACACCTTAAATGCTATCAAGGAACAGAAAGGGAATTAAGTATTAAGAATTATGAATTAAGAGATTTGCTTAATTCTTGATTCTAGATTCTAAATTCTAATTTTAAGGAGGTGAAATATTATGCAAGAAGAAGAAAAGAAAACTGAAGAAGCAACTGAGGCTCCTGCTGAAAATGCAGAAGCAACTGCTACTGAAGAACAGGTGGCCCCTAAGGCTGCTCCTGAGGCTGCTGCAGCTGAAGAAAAACCAGCCGAGCAACCTGAGGAACCAGCTAAAGAGGAACCTAAAGCTGAAGCTCCTAAAGTAGAAGAGCCAAAAAAGGCTTCTAAGCCAGTTTCAGCTGAGCTAGAAAAAATCATTAAATCTATTGAAACCATGACGGTTTTGGAATTAGCTGACCTAGTCAAAGCTTTGGAAGAAAGATTTGGTGTGACTGCTAGCGCCCCAATGGCGATGGCTGCTGCTCCTGCTGCCGGCGCTGCCGGTGGAGAGGCTGCTGAAGAGCAATCTAGCTTTACAGTAGTTTTGGCTAGTACTGGTGCCAATAAAATTGGTGCTATCAAAGCGGTGCGAGAAATCGTCCCTACTTTAGGTTTGAAAGAAGCTAAAGATCTAGTGGACGGTGCTCCAAAACCAGTACTTGAAGGTGCCAATAAAGCCAGCGCTGATGAAGCCAAAGCCAAATTGGAAGCTGCCGGTGCTACTGTAGAACTCAAGTAAACGAGCAAGGTCGCTCCTTGAGCGCGAGCGAAAGGTGCGTCCTTAGCGAGTGAATAGAAAAAGAAAAAAAGGCCTCTGGGAAAACAGGGGCCTTTTTGGTGCTTTTAATACCTTAAATGCAAACTGATGTGTCTTTTTTTCCAGTCACAGTCAATCTTTATTTTAGGGTATTTAGTCTCACATTGGGCATGGATTCTCCCCATCTTGTCTCTGACTTCCTTGCTTTTGTCCCAACCAAAGTTGTGGATGATCGCAATTGCATAGTTCAAGCGAGCTAGAGCGTCAATGTTGCCTTCATGTTTATGACCTAACCCCAAGGCAGCTTCATTGAGCAGATGAGCGTAGATATAGGTCAGGAAAAAGAAAATGGAGTTTTTCCTGAGCAGCTTTCTTTTTCTGACCGTATAACCAACTTCATGACGAGTGAAAAGAAAAGTCGGATAAAGAGCTATTCCCCCGATCGCTCCCAAGAACCAATACTTCCTTCGCATCTCTTCTCCCAAGTATTATGGCTTAAATTTTACCATAACCTAGTCAATTAGTAACTTAATATATCCAAGTAGCTCAGAAAAAGCTTGACAAATAAAATCCCCATTGATACCTTTAGATTGGTTATGTGATAGAAGGAGATATTAAATGGCTGTTGGTGAAGACTTACCAGAATTGATGACTGTTAAAGAAGTAGCTGAGTTCCTCCGTGTTTCTCCCCTCACCATCAAAAGATGGGGCAAAAGAGGCAAATTACCAGCAATTAGAATAAATTCAAGAGGTGATCGACGTTATAAGCGCGAAGCGGTGTTGTGGTTGCTTGGAGTAACTAAAACAAGTGCAGAGTAATTCCCTTAACTAAGTTAAATCTATCTTTTCGCGCTTGCGCCCTTCGGGCTAAAGCGAGAGGCCGTCTCTTTTAACTTTTAACTAAATTGTAAGGCTCCTTTCACACTTTTAAGTGTTACTCAGAGCCTCAGCTTTCTCTCCCTATTCGTGGTGGCAGTTGTACTTGACCCTGAGATCCACCAGATGGTAGCACTCGCGCAGGAATTCTACGACTGTCGGCTGCACCACCTCCCAGTCCTGAATCCCACCTACATCAACCTCGACATAGGCCGAAGTGAGGTAAAACCGAGTGATCTGGGGCAGGAGCAGCAACCGATCGATTTCCTTCTGAATCCGAGTCGGCAACCTCCAGAAGCTTTGCTGACCCCGATAGTTCCTGGATGTGGGATACTCCGCCGGATCATAGCGGAACTGCAGATTGCCATCAGTCAACGACTGTCTTTTGTTGACAGTGAACCGCCACCGCCGACTGCTGTAGCCAGGTAGTTCGGCAATCGTGATCCTGTCCCTCGTTTGCGTGATCAACTCTACCTCTCCCAAGTAAAAACTAAGAGGAGATTATATAGATTGATGACCTATCTGTCAAAACTGTGGGAAAAGAAAAAGCCAGAGTTTTGGATATATACTCTGGCTAGTAGAACTGAGCTCAGGAAGAAAGCGAAGCTCCAGTCCCTGAATCTTTAGTCTCCACCACGATGGTTGGACAGACTCGGTGGTAGAGGTCTTTGATATGAGCCCGCTGCCTCTTCATGACGGGGAGATGCCAAGACAGATACGTCAACCAGACACACAGAAAGATCAGGCTCATCCCAAACAGTAAGTAGTTGTAAAAACCACGCTCAGGTTCAGTAACCAGAAGGTAACCATTGAGAGCGCAGAACACTACAAAGTACAGTGCAACCACCTGTTTTTTACCCAGCCAGTACATAAACCTACTCTGACCCACGGCTGCTGCTTCCGGCTTTTTGCTGATCTGATTTCGCTCTACCTTCGAGGACTTGCGTCCTTTAAGGATCCAGAAAGTCAGTACACCCAAAAGAGCGGCACCCAAGGTAGCCATGCCCACGATGGTCCAGACTTTGGCATCTAACCAGTCCGTCCAGACAAACGCTAGGAAGTAGACTCCGTAGCTGACGCCACCCAACAGGAGAACCAAACCGAGGATTTCCCAGGGGGCAAACTTTTTGTACCCACCCTTCCTAGTCCTTTTGTAGGGGTAGAAAAGATATCTGACTCGGTATTCCCCAAGGTGAGTCCGCTTGAACTCTGCTTTCTCTGCCTGGTACGGATCCCATTCCCCTTCTTTGGGGTCTCGGAACATGGGGTCCCAACCCAAGAGCCAACCGAATACGGCTGTAAAAACCGCCAGTATACTGACCACCACCGCCAAAAACCCAAGGACCAACAGGGAACTGGGCAATTTCAGCCAGTAATAAGTGCATGCCTTGGATTTGGATGCATGATATTCTCCAAAAAGTTCCTTGACCAATCGGTAGTGCCAAGTACTGGGTTTGATGTAGCTCAAGTTGTACTTCAGCGCACTGAGCAGATACACTAGCCCTCTCCATCTCTAAGATGAGCGAATAATATCAGATTAAATTTCTAAAATCAAGCTATAGGTCAAAATATAGATAAAGAAAAGGCCAGGTTGCGTATTTCAGCAAACTGGCCTAGGGACGGGCGAGATCAAGAAGGAATCGCAATCTCGGCTTCGCGGATCTTGGCTTCTCTCTCCTGATCACTACTCTCACGCCTCTCCAAAAGCTTTACCAGCCATTCTGTTCTGGTTGTGGGCCGCCATGGCTCGTCCAACAAGACCAAGAGCTCATCATAGGCAGCAAAGAGCTCGATGAGCCGGCGGATATCCTCGTTGCCAACGAGGTGGAACAACATCACCGGATTATGGTACCAGTAGGCAGTCACCTCGAAAAGCCAGGGAATGGTCCCATTCACCATCCTAGAGAGATCGATCGCCTGCTTCCCTTCGGGTGATGCGAGAACGAACGGGCGGCCGTCTTGGGACCGATAGAATGCCACCAGCGTATCAAGTTGCGGTTTCAGCGCCTTAGCACACCCAATGACAAATTCGGCAAAGGGATAGGTTGAGGTCGCAACCATGATCGGACATCCGTTACCAGTGTTCACACTCCGATCGACAAAAATCTGAACAGACATGAATACTCTCCTCTTTTTGTGACCATTATAACACTATGGGATGATAAGTCAAGCTTGATTTACCTTAGTTCTTTTTTGTAGAAGTTTATTACTTCCTCAATGGGAGTGGAGTTGACAATAGTTCCTTTTGAGATATATTTAACTTATGAAAACTACCCAAGTTTTAGAAAAAGAAATTCAACACCTTCAGAAGCTTAAAAAAACACTAACTTCTGATAATAAGAAAAATGTAGGTAAAGATCCCCTTAGGGGCATCCTGATAGGTGTGGATATACCTGATTCTTTGGTTGATGAAGCTATTAAAGAATTTAACCAAGTAAAGTGAATCTTATCGTTGATACTCATATTATTTTCTGGAACCTCCTCTACCCCGAAAAACTTTCTTTTAATGTAGTCTCCGCCCTAAATAGTTCGACCAATATTTTCTTACCAACAATTGTTTTACTTGAACTTGATCGTCTTTTTAGAAAAGCTAACAAGTACCCTTCTTTTGAGTATTTTTACCAAAATCTTCAAAACCAAAGTAAATACATTGTTTACCCATTGGATCAAGATGTCTTGAAAGAATATTTACTAGTTAAAAATAATTTGGAGATACATGACCGTGTGATTGTAGCAACTGCTAAATATTTAGATGCTCAGTTGGTTAGTAAAGATTTAGAGATTAGAAAAGTTTACCCAAAAGTTATTTGGTAAAGAAAAAGCCAGAGATGCATGGTTATGCAGAGCTCTGGCTATAAGTATTGGAACTGCTGGTTAGGCCGGCTGGAGGTGAGTAACAAACTCGTCGAGCTGGACGCTCGGGATACTGCTTCCGAAGTCTTCCCCGTTTTGCGCTCTCATCTCAGCATCGACCAAGTCCGCAACCTGCTGAAGGAACCGTAGCACCTTGAAGACAACCTCGTGGTCCTGCGGTGCCAGGGTCGTCTGATCGGGAAACTGTGCCCATACCTGGGTTACCATCCGCAGAAAAAGGCCCTGTGTCCGCCAGTGCCGGTAGTACCCATCTCGCCGCAGAACCCCAACCGTAAGGCGCCTACTGTCGCCAAACATATTGGGGTTGAAATGTGGTAGGTTCCGATCGAACGATTGGAGCATGTCCGAGGCGATCGCGATGGCGATCCTCCCCAGCTCCATCTTGGTTGTGCCAATCACAACTTCCATGTCGTCATCCAAGTTGTGGATGATCTGGTAACCATTGGGATCGTGGTGCATTTCTAATCTCTCTAATTTTGATAGGAGTATTTTAGCACAAATCAGGGCAAAAGTCAATTACTACAGGTTATGTACGTAATTCCTTTTGGTAAAACTTTATCACTTCTTCTATTGGAGTGGAGTTTACAAAAACCCCAGTAGAGAATTCAAACCCACCAATGATTCTTTCTCTGGGGATGAGTCTAAAATACCAGTTTCCTCCTGGGTAGAAGTAAAAATTAAAAGGACTGGTCCTGCCAAATTTTTTTAGAGTGGATCTGGTTAATTTCTGCATAATTCCCGCAAAATCAAACAGCTCTTTATCCCCTGCTTCCCAAAACCCGCGCCCTTTTTCCCTATTTAGCTTGGGCACTACCCACACTTCATAAGGCATTGTGCTATAAGTAGGCACAAACACTTGGAAATGTTTGCTTTCATAAACCACATTTTCTATCTCCCCCAGGGGGTCAACCTGCAGTTTTACTTTAGGTGGAATCACTACTAGTTGTGTATGAGGATGAGGTAGTGAAGCTCCCGCTTCAACCCCAGTGTTATTGAATAGTAATACTGTCCCCTCTCCTTGGTGGGCCGAGATTCGATGCCTATACACCCAAACTAGTTTTTCTATCTGGTGAATAGACATTTCTCCCAACACTAGGTTGTGATTGGGACTATGGACAATCAGTTCATGGACAGGAGCAAAGGGGAATTTGTTGGGCACTACTCTGACTTCCCAGTTGTCGTCTTTTTTATCCCTATCCATGTCTAACCGGTATACTTCCCCAGGAACTAGATTTTCCCTGCCGGGACAAAAAGGACAAGTAGGCTCTACACCTTTAGCTGTTTTTGGTCGTCTGCTTCTAGTAGCAGCAGAGATCACCCACTTTTTAGTAATTTTATTTTGGATAAATTTAAAAGGCAGATCCATAAGAAAGAAGCTAGAATTTAGTATTTAGAATCTAGATTCCAGATTCCAACTTCTAACTAAGTTTAACTCTCTTTAAGTAGGTCCACAAGTTCCAAATATGCTAACCAATATACTAGAGTTGATTCTGCTCCTTGGTTCATGTTTACCCCGTCACTATTTAAGCCGTCAAAACACCCACCCGTACTTGGGTCATAGAGAGATTTTTCTTTTAAATTAAAACCATGAAACCAGCTAAACCATTCTTTGGCACTAGATAAATAATTCTCTGCTCTTAGGGTCCTGTAAGCCTCTGCATTTGCCATGACCATGGTGCAGACATCAATTGGCTGTTGGTCCCAAATAGCCTTCTGCGTACCCTCTTTCAGCCAGCCGTTATTACCTATTGGAGAGGGAACTCCAGCATGACGACTTTGACTTTCCAAAAATCCCAGGCTTTCGACACCAATTCTCAGAAAACTATCTTTTTTAAAATACTGATAACTTTTAATCATCACCAAAGGCAAAAGAGCATTGTCATAAGTGAGGCTGCCTTCAAACCAGGCCCAAGTGGCATTGGAATTTTTCTCATACATACTTTCCAACTCTAAGGCTAAATCAAGAGTAATTTTCTCCAAAACATCATTTTTGCTAGCTGACTGTTGGAAATACAAACATCCCAAAAGAGTGTAGGCTTTGGCCCGGGTATATTTTAGCTTGGTAAAATTGGTTAGTGCTTGGTTGAAAACACGCTCCGCTTCTTTAGCTACGTCCCATCTTAAATTGGTATAAACTGTATACCCCAAAGCCCAGATTGCTCTTCCAAAAGCATCCTGGTCAGTATCTTTTCGGAATTTGTGGTCAAAATCTTGGTAGGTGAAAAACCACCCTTCGGGTGTTCTGGAATGGCTGATATAAGACAGATAGATCAAAGCTAAATTCAAAGATTGGTGTTTTTGAAAAATCTCGTGATCTCTGATAGTTAAAAGTAAAGCTCTAGCATTATCATCGACACAATACCCTTCAAACCTATCTGGTATGGCAAATTTAGTATGCTGTAAAATCCCCGTAGGTGTGGTTAGCCTTTTTATAAATTCCAAATTGGTGGGTTCTTGGAAGGATATATTTTGTAGATATTTATTCATTACACCCTACTTGTGATTTTGGCGGCGAGAAAGTATTTCTCATGAGGAGACTCATGTTTTTGCATGATCAGCCTCATCAAGTCCAGATTCTGCAATGCCACTTGGGGCCAAATCATGAGCCTGCCAAAATTGTAAGCAGTTTTTTTATACTTCTCCATTACTTCTGGTTTTTCCAGTGTCCTCAAAACTTCTTTGCTGATCGAGGCACTATCTTTAAAAGGTACGATGATTCCCCGTTGCCCATTTAAAACTTCCTGAGCATACATGTAACCAGTGGAAATACAGACTTTACCTGCCCCCAAAGCATAAGCCAAAGTGCCTGAGGAAGTCTGCTCTGGATCTAAATAAGGAGTGGTATAAATATCAGTGGCCCGCAAATAAACGACCAGATCGTCTAAGGCAACATATTCATTAATAAATTTCACATTGTTTTCCAAATGCAGTTTTTTAACCGTGTCTTGTAGAAAAATGCGGTATTTTTCGCCATCTTTTTTCAAAACCTCAGGGTGGGTTTGGCCAATAATAAGATAAAGTAGATCAGGAAATTTTTTCACAACTTCGGGCATGGCCTGCAAAACATACTCGATCCCTTTGTTTTCTGAGAGTAAGTTGATAGCTGACATAACTGGCCGATTTCCAAACCCCAACTCCACTTTAAAATGCTCCTCACTCCCATATGGAATATCAGGCACCCCATGGTGAATGACGACAATTTTATCTTCCGGTACCCCAAAGATCTTGATGAGTCGCTCGCGCGCCGACTCCACCATCACCACGACGGCCTGGCTCTGACTGGCTAAAAGTTTGGTAATCCGGAGCTGGTTGGGATTGGGACAGCTTAAAACCGTGTGCAAAGTGGTGATCAAAGGCTTTTTGATCCTGGAGGTAAGTTCCAAAATATATTGGCCATCTTTGCCTCCAAAAATTCCAAATTCATGCTGCAGATTGACTACATCGGCGGATGAGTCATTGATATAATTAGCTGCGGACAAATAAGACTCTAGCTCACTCTCTCTAATTTTAAATTTTACTTCCCAAGGGAAATCCTCACTCGCGTCTTTAGTCACGGCCATGATTTCGGCCAAATGCACGGGGTTAAGTAAATTAATAGCGTTGGTCAGATCTTTAGTGAAGCTGGCAATACCGCATTTGCGCGGTAAATAGGTAGAAATATAGATAGAGCGCAGTTTGCGTTCTTTTTTCTCAAGCTGACTGCTTAAAAACCCAGAGGAGTTTTCCATATCTCGCGATTCTACACGTAAACGGGCCTTTTTACAAGATACTGGCAACTTACTCTAAAATACTTGCTCGGGCCTTTTCCCAAAAGAAAAACCCACTGATGGACCTGTGTTTGATTAGAATTCTAACCAAGCAACGGCCCATCAGTGGGCTACCGCACCGCGGGATGTCCAGCACCGCTGGAGTGCCCGCTATAAAGCGAGGCTCGTCCAGATTTGCTGGACGGCTAGCACCTGCTAGGAACTGAACAGGGTATCACAAGTATGTCCAGCTACCGAGGTGGAACCAGGGGTTAAACCGAGGCGGATCATGAACTACTTTGCTGCACTTGAACTCCTTTCGATGGGCCACGACCCGTGGCGTGAGCAGAATTTAGGCGACACACCAGAAGCGATATTAGGCGACAGAAGCGAAACACCAAGGCGACTCTCCGCAGCAACCAAGCTGAGCGACACATCTCTCATAGGAGGATGTGACTAACTCGCCAAAAAACGAGGTTTTCAGATATAGGAGGGATTCACTGGTTGTTAAGGTGCTCGCCTCGCTTCGAGTCGAAGCGGGCGTCAAGTAAACCTGCAACCGCAGGGGTTTCTCCTCTTCAGGGCAGGGCACAACCTCCTCAGAAGAAGAACTCTCCTCAACTCTGCCTATAGAAGCTCTGCTTCGCAGACTTCTGCGTCACTTCGCTCCTAGAGGTTTCAGCCAAAGTTTGAAACCTAGGGGTGGATGAGAAAAAACGCTCATCCTAAAAAAGGAAGCCGATACCCCCTCAACGAGCACAGCTTCAGAAGTAGGCATTAGGATAAATATAAGCAAGCATACTCATCTTGTCAAGCCCCAGTGCACACCCTATTTATACTAAAAGTACATTTCTGATTGTACAGTCAATCTAAAAGCAATTTATATTTTGGGTGATTTGAACCTATCTTTTACTACTAAAAAGACAAACTTTGGTAAAGCCAATTGCCTGTTTATCCTTTTTGGATCCCGGAAGAGACGGTAAAACCACTCCAGCCCTACTTGCCTCAGAATCCTTGGCGCTCTGCTCGTATGTCCGCTAAGGAAATCAAAAGCCCCTCCTACCCCAATAGCTACATGCACGTCAGTTTTACCCAAATTCCTCTTGATCCATTTTTCTTGCTTCACTTGACCATAAGCTACCAGTAAAATATCGACTTTTCCACTCTTTTTGACCGCTGCCACTGTTTCTTGGTCACCACTCTCCTCTCCATCTCCTTCAAAAGTACCTTTGATGATCAAATGGGGGTACCTTGTCTTCAATTCTCTTGCTGCCTTTTCTCCAGTACCCCTGCCCCCTAAGAAAAAGAAGCTCCAACCTGCAGCTGCCCCTTTTTTGGCCAGCATTTCTACTAAATCAATCCCAGTTACCCTAGTATTCAACCTTTTACCTTGCAGTTTACTTGCTAAAAGAAGCCCCACCCCATCGGGTAAAGATAAAGAAGCTTCATTTAAGATTTTTTTGAACTCTGGGTTCGACTGGGCAGCCACCACAAATTCTGGATTAACGGTAACAATCTGGTGTTGTTTACCACTCTTTAAGAAATTCCCAATTAATTCGATTGTCTCCAAGTAGGAAACTGAGTTTACTTTTACACCTAGTATTTCTGTCTTATTCATAGTTCTAGATTCTAGCTTCCTAATTCTTGCGTTCAAAGATCTGGGCTTTGCCCATTCTTACTTCTTTTCCCTAGCTACTTTTTCTAAAAAGGCTAAGGTTTCTTGGGCACATTTTTTCCAGGAAAATTTCTTCAGCTGCAGTTGGGAATCTGATATTAATTGTTGTCTTAATTTATCATTTGTAATAATTTGATCCAGTGCTTCAGTGATCTGCGTGGTCGAGTTTGGATCCACCTTTAAAGCTGCCTCCCCCGCTACTTCAGGCAGGGAGGAAATATTTGAGGTCAGTACTGGGATTTTGGAGGCAAATGCTTCTAAAAGTGGTAATCCAAACCCTTCATATAAGGATGGGAAAAGAAATGCTGAAGCCCCAGAGTAGAGCGCCGGCAAGTCACTATCCCCCACATGTCCGACAAATTTGACCTTGTCATCAATATTAAGACGAGCTGGCGCTAGCAAAATATCTTCATACAGCCACCCTTTTTTACCAGCGATAATAAGCTGGATATCCCCTTTTTTGGTATGGGCTAAATAATTGCTAAACGCTTGGATCAGTCTTAAAAGATTTTTCCGAGGCTGGATAGTACCCACAAACAGCAGGTAGTCTCCTTTAATATTCAGCTTCTCTTTGATTTTACTCACTTCCTTACTATCTCGTGGGTAAAAAATTTTAGAGTCAAACCCTTCATAAATTACCTGAATTTTTTCCTCGGGTGTTCCTAGTTTAGCTATCAAATCTCTTTTGGTAGATTCCGACACGGCAATGATGCCATCCGCGTGCTTTGAGGCATAAGTAGTGGATTTGCCTAAATAAAGTTTGTGAGGAAACTGATGGTATTCCTTCAGGTACTCCACTCCTAAATCATGGATAGTGACCACGGTTTTTAACGTGCGTGGGCGCAGGATTGGTAAAGTATGAGCCGGGATAAAAAGTAGGTCCGGAGACTCTCGAAAAAGCTCGGTTGCAAGTCTAGCTTGGGTCCAAAATCTTGGCAGCGGAATAGACTTGTTACTAAAGTTTGCATGGCTCACTGGAGGAATAGCTGGGATATGGTTAAAGTATAGTGTGTAGTGGTTTGATCTATCTACTTCCGCCAAAGCTTTGATCAAATTATAAGTATAATTTTCAGTTCCAGTGCGCTGTTTAGTTGTAATCCGACTAGCATCAATACCGATATGCACGTTCAAACTCCTTTAAATTAACTATGTCAAAATATATCCTAATGTAAACTTAAGTAACAACTTCAGTTAATAAATCAAAACTCAAAAGTCAAAGGTCAAAAGTTAAAGTAAAAAGTTGTAAATTTTGATTTTTGAATTGCATTTTTGAATTTTGAATTTTGCCTTTTAACTTACCTTTTGCTGATTGATCTCTTTAGCGAAGCGCAAGCGATCTATCTCTTGGAGATGGAACGTTTATAGAGATCTATGTTCTCTATGGCTACACCCGTCCCATTCACCACACAAAACAGTGGATTCTCCGCCACATAACTAGGCACTCCAGTCGCTTCAGTAAAGAGCTTATCCAGATTCCGCAGTAGTGAGGTCCCTCCACTCATCACAATCCCTTTATCTATAATATCACTTGCAAGTTCTGGAGGTGTCTGCTCCAACACATTTTTTAAAGCATCAATAATGCTGCCTAAAGGCAGCCGGATAGCTTCGGTGACCTCAGAGGAAGTCAGATTTACAATCCTGGGCAAACCAGCAATCGAGTCTCTCCCCCTGATTTCCATCGTCAACTCTGGATTCATATAAGTAGCTGACCCAATCGCGAATTTGATCTCTTCGGCCATTCTTTCCCCAATAATCAAATTGTATTTACGCCTCACGTAGAGAGCAATGGCTTCATCAATTTTGTTCCCACCCACGCGAGTAGAATTGTGCACCACTACTCCTCCCAAAGAAATCACGGCCGCTTCGGCTGACCCACCCCCAATATCGACGATCATATTGCCAGATGGTTGGGCAATCGGAATCCTCGCCCCAATCGCGGCGGCGAGCGGCTCCTCGATGATGTAGGCAGTTTTAGCCCCTGCACTCAGAGTCGCATCCAGAACTGCCCGCCTTTCGACTGAAGTCACCCCGGCGGGTACACAAATCATCACTTCTGGTCTAAAGATCCGAGACCGGCCACAGACTTTATCAATAAAATACCTGAGCATGGCCTCGGTAATCACGTAATCAGCAATCACGCCATCTCGCATTGGCCTGGAAGCCACAATATTACCGGGAGTTCTCCCCAACATTTCTTTAGCCTCATTTCCTACCGCCACAACCTCACCACTATCGGCAGAGACGGCCACCACTGTGGGCTCATTTAAAACCACGCCTTTGTTCTCAAGATAAACTAGTGAATTGGCTGTCCCTAAATCAATGCCTAAGTGTTTGGAAAACATGCATGAATGATAACAAAGGGCGTGACAGGTAACAAGTAACAGGTGACAAGACAAAAAATCGGCCTGTTACGTGTGCCTTGTAACTTGTTACAATGAAGTGCTACAATCCCACTGATGTCTACTCGAAACTTACCAACTCTAGACCGCCGACTCATTTATTTTGTTGTCTCCTTACTGATTTTATTTATGGCTGGTACTGCGGTGATTTTATTTGCCCGCGGGTATAACTTTGATTTTAGAGAAAAAACTTTTACTAAAACTGGCATCATTTCTATTTCCTCTGTGCCTACCCAAGCGTCTGTTTATCTGAATGACTCTTTAGTGACCGCCACCAACAACACGATTGATAATCTCCTTCCTGGAAAATACACTATCAAAGTGACTAAAGAAGGGTACACTTCCTGGGAAAAAGAAGTTGAGGTCAAAAAAGAAGTAGTCACCCCCCTAGAGATTGTTCTCTTCCCCTCTGTTCCTGACCTCAGCCCCCTGACTTTTAATGGAGTAAAAGACCCCAAGTATTCTCCAGATCAAAACAAGATTGTTTATGGTATAAAAAATGGTGATAAATCTGGCTTGTGGGTACTAGATCTTAGTGATAGGCCTTTGATTTTTTCTAAAGATCCTAAGCAGATTATTAAAGACTCCGGTGGACTCAATTTCTCTGACTCTATCTTTACTTGGGCTCCAGACAGCAAAAGCATTGTGGTCAAATTTACTGATCGACCCGAGGTTTTCCTTCTGAGTAGTGACTCTCTAAATAGGGATCCTTTAAATAATGTTTCTGCAAGTATTGCGGCTACTGAAAACACCTGGGCAGAAGAAGATAAAGCTGAGGAAAAAAGCCGAATTCAAAACTTGCCAGAAATGGCCCAGAAGCTGGCCACTACTTCAGGTAAAATTTTATTTAGTCCTGATGAGAAGAGATTTTTAACTTTTAAAGAGACTCCGGAGAAAAAAACTAAAGCTAGTGTTTACGACTCTAAACCCTCCCCTGACCCGACTGTCAAAGAAGCCATCTTTGATCTTCCTGAAGCTAAACAATACTTTTGGTATCCAGACAGTCAGCATATTGTGCTTGTTGAAGAAAATTCAATCAGTATTGTAGAAAAAGATGGGACCAATAAAAGTACTATTTACTCAGGTAGTTTTGACACTGCCTTTGTCTTCCCTGCTAACAATGGCACCAGGCTTTTGATTGCTGCCAATTTCAATAGCTCCTTGGGCAATAGGCCAAATCTTTACGCAATCAACTTGAGGTAAATTGGTTAGCTAGAAGCTTAGTTGGTTTTTGCTAACTAACCAAGTACTAAACTTCCAAATAACTAGTTCCCAGCTCTCACCCCTTCACCACCTACTAGTTTTGCGGTGATGATGAGCCTTCTTATATTCACCCCGGGAGGGTCACAAGTCTGCAAAGTCAGTATTGGTTTTTTGGATGGATCAGTCAGGTATTTCACATCTTTTGGATCCACTACTTTTTTATCAAAGACTTCATAATCATATCTGCGACCTTGATAGAAAGTAGTGATTCTATCCCCTTTTTCAAGCTCTCTGAGCAGCACAAAAACCGCATTGTAGCGAGGGGCATCCCAGATATTTAAACTAGAGTGGGCAAAGAGAAAGACATTGTTATTTTCTTTAGTCTCATCTCCTGGAAAAGCAGTTCCAGAAGCATGAGCCACTCCTTTTTTCAAAGCCGCAATGTATTCTTTATAATTACTACTATCAACATTGGCTAAAACTGGAGCATTGATATTTAACTTCTCAATCACTATCCCAAAGTTGCTGTCTTCAGGATCTTCTTTCAAAGGCGGCAAGGTGGGATTTTTTTTGTTTAGAAGCTCCCTAAACCCGCTAGAAGGAGTCTCTTCCTTCCCAAATACCTGATTCCACCTGTATTGCATTTCTAGGGAGATAAAAGGCCAGAAAAGGATAAACAAAAAAGCCACTCCCATTAAAATCATGGAGTTAGCAATAGTTCTAATTAAGATAAACAACCAAAGTTTGTTTTTAGTACCTGAATGTCTTGGGTGTTTCATAAATTTCTTGGTTAACATTTCATTGGCGCCCCTGGAGGGAATCGAACCCCCGACACCAGACTTAGGACGTCTGTGTTCTGATCCACTGAACTACAGGGGCAAGCTATTTCTAATTATACCTTGCTTAGTCTAACTTTTCTTCCCTTTAAATACCTGATAGCTTTCAAAGAGGATTACATAATCTCCTAACCCTGTCAGGTTTAGATACTTTTTTAGGAGCTCAAAATAGTCCTTCTTAGATACCCAAACACTTTGCTGCAGCTTAGTAAAACCAAATTCTTTGATGTGCTCTCTCATAGTGTCTCTAATTTGTCTAGAGTTCTCAGGAATATCAAAAACCCAAATTATTAGCCCACCCTTCCTCTCTTTAGCTGAAGTCTTAATCCTTTCTTTTAAGAGGGCTATTTCTCCATCTTGAGTAAGGTTAAACAAAATCTCCCCATTTCTAGCCACTTGCTTCTCCAGAATTTTTCTTTTCTCAAGCCTATGAAGAGTATTTTTAATATTCTGTTCTCGAAAACCATAGTCTTCACCTAAAGTTTTATAAACATATTGATGAGGATGGTAAGTAAAGTCTAAAAAAGTGTCACCAAAGGCAGCTGTTTCTACAAAAAGCCCTAAAATAGTCTTTGTTAAGCTGTTTTTTGCAGTTTTTGTCCTTTTTTGTCCCATTTTTGAACCTCTATATCAATTATCCCACGGCCGTGGGAAAAGTGCAACTACACCTGGTAAGCACTAAGTTAGAGTATTGAATTTCTCTGAAATAGCGCATTTTGAGGTATAATAACCCCACTCTTTTCGGGGTGTAGGTCATCGGCAGACCGCTCGGTTCGGGACCGAGAGGCAGAGAGTTCAATTCTCTCCACCCCGACCACCCCAGCCTCCTCTATTAGTTTGCTTATTTACTTACTTCTTGGTATATTCCATCCAACAAATCTGAGGAGAGAAATTGTGACTGATGCTTCAGGTAGCCAGACTCGGGATCAGTACTTAGATTTCACCGAGAGAGCCCAATATGTTATGACTTTGGCTGAGGAAGAAGCGAACCGCTTCAACCATAATTACATTGGTACCGAGCATATTCTCCTGGGATTAGTCCGTGAAGGAGAAGGGTTTGCCGCCACGGTTCTAGGACTACTGGGTGTAGATCTTTCCAAGATCCGAAGCGCAGTTGAATTCATTATTGGCCGCGGCTCAAAAACCATCTCAAGGAAACTTTACTTGACACCCAAAAGCAACAAGGTCGTGGAACTTGCTCGAAGTGAGGCTAGAAGTCTTAGTACCAAGATCGTGGGTACTGAGGATCTTCTCTTGGGAATCGTTCTTGAAAATGAGGGCATTGCCGCAGGAGTACTAGAAAGTCTCGGGGTTACCGTAGAAAAGGTAAGCTCCGTTACCAGACGACTTATTCGCGCCCAACAACTCGATTCTGAAGATGGTCCAAGGCAAGGTTTGGAATGGTTTAGTGGTTACCACGATCCTCTTTCTCGGATGTCAAACTTTGAACTAGAGCTCCTTCTGCTGGAAAAAGAACTTGGCATGGACCCCATGCAAAAAGAGAAGGATCGCCGCCAAAGTCTGCGAGAGGCATCAAAAGCAGCTAACTAGCCACCAAAAGCTCCCAGGAGGTACATATTTTGTGCCTCCTTTTTCTTTTAAAAAGAAAAGCCCAGGGATTCCTAGGCTAGTTGCGAGTATTCTAGATAATTGGTATAGTCCATCAAAACCAAATTGAGGAGACAGATTGTGGTAGATAGGTTTGACAAGTTCACGGAACGTGCCCGGAGAGTTCTTACTTTTGCGCAAGAAGAAGCCAAGAGATTGGGTGCGGCCAAAATTGACTCGGAACATATCCTCTTGGGTCTCATCAAAGAAGGCGGCGGTTTGAGCATCCGGGTTATGCAAAATCTAGGCGTTGACCCAGAACTACTCAAAGGTCGGATTGAAGCCCTTACTCAGAGCAGATCGGACTTGAAACAGGAGCTCTTTCTATCTGGGATTGCCAAAAAAATTATTGAGTTAGCTGTCGATGAGGCCAAACGTATGTCTCACAGCTATATTGGAACGGAGCACCTGCTTATTGGAATACTACGTGTCGATGATGGGACGGCAACTGTCCTGAAAGAGTTTGGTGTCGACCTGGAGAAAGCGCGATCAGAAACCAAAAAGATTTTGGGTCAAGGTCCCGTTGCTGTTAAGAATGACTTTATTGAGTTCTTGGAAAATCTGGATTATCAGCTCTTCCAGATGCAAAGGCAAGTAACGGAAGTTTTGGTTAGAGAACGCTTGAGAGCTAGTGAGGCAACCGAGAAGAAGGAGTAAAGTTCTCTTCAGGAGACACATCTTTGTGTCTCCTTTTTTTAACTTATTTGAAAAAGAAATCCGCACCAACTTTTATGTCAGTGCGGACTTAGCTCCCCTTGCCTTTGATCATCTACTACTGTTGAGGAAGGTCGTGACCGTACTCAAACTCTTCGGCAAAGATGTCCAAGATGTCCTGGTAGCCATTGGCCTCAGCGATATGCATGATACGTTTGAGCCGCGTCTGCACTTCGGTGAGTTCCACGTCGATCATCGCATTCCGGGCTTTGACCTCCTCTGGGGTAAAGTCCCCAACGGCGACCATGAGTCCGATTGAGCTAGGGATGAGGTGATGCCGGGCCTTACGCAGGCAGGCAACCATGTTCCCCTGGTCCATCTTGGTTCTTGTGGCCGAATCAGCCATAGTAATAACCTCTCCTATAGGATATATACATTATACAGGTACTGGTCAATTTTCAAGAGTAAAAGGGATTAAACGATAGAAGCTCTTCTTTCAGAAGACTTCTGCGTTACACTATTGCTTTTTTGGGAGCATTACCCCGGAGGAAGGCTTCTATTTCAGCCACTACTTGGTCAGGAGTCATTTTAGCTTTGATCAGGTACCCATCAGCCCCAATTTTGAAGGCATCTTTGATGATTTCCTCTTGACCGAGGTTGGTGAGTAGATAAACTGGAGTACTTTTAACAGTGGAGTTTGGACCTTTAATCTCTTTCAAAACATCAATCCCATTTTCTTTGGGAAGCATGATGTCCAGGAGTACCACATCCGCATGATTGGTTTTGACTTTATTTAAACCCTCCACCCCATCAGTAGCCGTGATCGTATTGTACCCTTTTCTTTTAAAGGCACGATCGTAAAGATCACGGACAAAAAAATCGTCTTCGATTATGATGATGGTTTGGGCGGATTCAGCCATACAAATCTAGTTTAACTTACAACCTTCTAAATTGTCAAAATGAATCAAGAATCAGGAATTATGAATTAAGAATATTCTTAATTCTAGATTCTTACTTCTTAATTCTTCTTAATACGCTGCTTTCTCGTCACTGCGCTCGTAAGAGTGTAGTTCAGAGTCTTTGAACCAATGTTTTATTTCTCTTTCGGCTTCTTCTGGATCCCCAGAAGCATGAATCAAGTTTTTAACTGCTCTTTTCCTGGAGTTGGCTAAAGCGGGAGAATCTACTGAGTAATCCCCACGGATAGTTCCTGGTAAAGCAAAGACAGGCAAAGTGTTCCCAGTAATCATCCGGACATTATCAATCGCATGATTGCCTTCTAGGACTATAGCTACCACTGGGCCTGAGGAGAGAAAATCAGCATTCCATTCTCTGATCATTTTACCAATCTCAAGCGGATCTTTAGTACCCACATATTCCACTGGATCAAGGCCATATTTTTCATAGGTTTCTAAAGACTTTCCACCCATGATCGTCATGTGCTCTTCAGAAGCAGGATAGTGACTCATGGCCTGGTCACGGTCAGCATAAACCATTTTCATTCCAATTATTTTTAAACCAGCTCGTTCGTAGCGGTGCAGGATCTCCCCGACTAGTCCTCTTAAGACCCCATCTGGTTTGACCATCACTAATGTTCTTTCAAATGTTTTTTCCATATGAGTATTCTAGTAAAAAACCCTTTAACAAGCAAGATGTGAGCGGGTGGTGCAGGTGGAAAGGTTCCCGACAGCGCGCAGACGAACAACGTGAGCGAGCACTGGCGGGAGGGAAACCTGCAACAGGACCCGCGAACTATATTTTCAAAAGCTTTGCAAACCTAGCTTCTTCTTTAAAAGGACCTATTACTGCCAGATTCATCTTCTCTGGCTTCATGATGTCTTTACTTACCCTATCTAAGTCCTCAATGGTAACTTTCTCAATTTCAGCTAAAATCTGCTCTTCATCCAAGATTTTTCTCTCCAGTAGTTCTTGGTTACCCACAAAATTAGCCACCGCGCGCGAGTCTTCAAGTTCTAAAATCAGCTTCCCTTTGGTATAGTCTTTAGCTTTTTTCAGCTCCTTTTTCCCCACGGGTGTAGCTATGAATTTCTGGTATTCTTCTAGAATCACTTTTATGGCGTCATCGATCCGGTTCAGATCTACTCCCGCTCGGGTATAAAGAGTCCCGCTATCTAAATACTGCTCGGAAGAGGACTGAATATAATAAGCTAACCCTTTTCTTTCCCGGACATTGATAAACATTCTGGAGCTCATCCCACCACCTAAAATGGTTGCTAGTACATCCAGAATGTACTTATCTGGATGGTTTATTGGGTAGGTTCTAAACCCTAAATACAAATGGGCTTGGTCAGTACTCTTAAATTGAACTTTGAGAGCTGGTTTAGTTTGTTTTTCCTGGTAAGGCAAAAAAGTTTGCGCCTGTCTTTTTTGGATTTTACCGGCATATTTTTTAACCAATGCCAAGGTTTTTTTCTCTTCTACCCCACCACTCACCACAAAAACCATGTTTTCTGGAGTGTAATGGTTGTCCATATAATTTATAAATTCTTGTCTGTCTAACCCTTTAATTACTTCTTTTCTCCCGGCTATATCCCAACCGAGAGGATGATCACCAAAGAGTAAGTTTTCATAAATATCCCCAATCTTACGAGCCGGGGTGTCCTCATACATATTGATCTCTTCCGCAATGACCCCTTTTTCTCTCTCCACTTCTTCTTTAGCAAATAAAGAATTCTGCAGCATGTCACTTAAGATATCAATCATAGTTTCTAGGTGTTCTGAGGCTGCTTTTACGTAGTATCCAGTCTCTTCTTTGCCAGTAAAAGCATTGTACTCCGCCCCAAGGGAGTCAATCAGAGTTGAGATCTCCTGGGCAGTGGGACGACTTTTTGTTCCCTTGAAAAACATATGTTCTAAAAAGTGGGAGATGCCATTTATCTCTCTCGTCTCATACCTAGACCCAGTACCCACCAAAATCAAACAAGTCGCACTTTTTACATGCTCTTGAGGAACAATTAGCACTCTTAGGCCATTGTCTAGTAAATGTTTAGAAATTTTCATATTTACTCCTGGATAATTACTTCTTCCACTTCAAATGATTTGTCATTATACACGGTCACCATATCAAATCGAGGCTTTTGCAAGTTTCTTTCTCTGGTGGCAGCTCCCGCGATGTACATCTTAACACCTGACTCTGGCTCTGTATAGTTTGATGAAAAATGGTGGTCACCCGCAAATGTAGCTAAAATACCTTTCCCTTTTAATAATTCTATCACCTCTTCAGTCTGTTTTTTCACCTCCAGGTTGTTGCCCCCTTTTTCCCAGATAGTGCGGGGAGAAGTCGGATGAAAGATCGGCAAATGCATAAAAATAAAGGTCAACTCTCCCTGGGCCTGCTCTAAATCCGCTTTCAACCACTCCATCTGCGTGCTGTCAATCCCGACACTGGTATCAGAGGTATCTAAACTTATCAGGTGGAGACCATCAATGTCAGTGGCATAGTAATTTTTACCAATAATTTCCTGGAAATTACCCGTGCCAGCGGAGTTGTAGATATCATGATCTCCAGGAATCAGATAGTAAGCTAAACCAATTGATTCAAAATCTTCTTTAGCCTCATTTAATTCCTCACTAGACCCGACTTTAGTCAAATCTCCAGTGTTCATAATAAACTTTGCCCCCAATTCTCGAGCTTGTTTAAGAGCTTGTCTAGTGTTTTCAGAGTCAGAATGAGTGTCAGAGAGTACTGCAAATTTAGCTCTTACCTGCCTTTGGCTTCCTTGGTTATCAGTCATCACCATGGGTCTGACAATTACCAGGAGGGCAACGGCTATGAGAATGAGGATTACCACTAGGATTTTTTTCATAAACTTCCGAGGACTGCAAGTCCTCGGTATTCTCCTTCAAGTTTACATGAGCGAGCAGCCCTCGAAAGTATGTATTCGCTTTCATTCATCCGTGGACTAAAGTCCACGGTGTTCTGCGAGCGAATATAAAATATGTGGCAGCCAACTATGCTTGCTCAGGGTGACCCTACAAAGGTCACATACTCTCTGGATGAGATATGCCCATCATCTCTAAAGAGTTCTGTAGTACTATTTTAGCAGCTTTGACAAGCTCGACTCGGGCAGTGGTAAGTTTTGGGTCATCTGTTAACACCTGGACTTCTTGATAAAATTTATGAGCGCTTTCAGCCAGCTTCAAGGTATAAAAAGGCAGTTTTTGGACTTGATAGTCACTGCCTATTTCCTCAATAGTCTCGCCAAACTCGTAAAGCTGGCGGATCAGTTCTAGCTCGGCTGGATGGTTAAGTTGGTCTAGATTAGGTTCATTTCCTTTATCACTCACTTTACTTAGAATGCTAGCGAGACGGGCATGGGCATACTGCACATAATAGACTGGGTTTTCAGTGCTTTTTTTCTTGGCTAATTCCAGGTCAAAATCAATATGAGAGTTCACGTTGTGCATCAAAATGAAAAATCTCAGGGCGTCGCTGCCTACTTCATCTAAAACCTCCCGGGTAGTGATAAAATTACCGGCTCGTTTACTCATGGCAATCACTTCAGTCCCTCTTTTAATACGAACATATTGGTACAAAATAAATTCTAGTTTGGAGTTGTCGTATCCCAAAGCGCTTACGGCGGCTCGGAGTCTTGGTACATGACCGTGGTGATTGCTACCCAAGACCGTGACTATCAGGTCAGCTCCAGATTCAAACTTCTGTTTATGGTAGACAATATCCGACCCAAAATAGGTGTAACCACCGTCACTTTTGCGCAAAACTGCTTCCTTGTCGTTCAAATACTCGCTGTCAGGAGCAAAAAACAAGGCTCCCTCTTTTTCTTTAGTAACTCCTTTTTTAGTCAGCTCATCTATAATAGCTGGCACCTGTGTCTGCATGTCACTCTCATGGACAAAGCTGTCAAATTTTATCCCCAAGCTCTCTATATCCTTCTTTATCTCCTCAAACATAAATTCCACTGCTAAACTACCAAACAACTGTTCTTGTTCTTTGGCACTTAACATACCAAACTTGGATTCCCCACCGTCAGCCTCAAGCTTGTTTTTAACCTTTTCTGCGAGTTCATTTATATAGCTACCTTGATACTCAAGTTCATCTGGCACATTCCCTCGATAATAACCTATCTTAGAGGCAATTGTGGCTCCAAGTTTGAGAACTTGACCGCCCAAATCGTTGTGATAGTACTCGCGGGTTACTTTTGCACCCTGACTTTCAAAGACTCTTGCCAAAACATCACCAATTGGTCCCCCTCGAGCATTACCAAAGTGCAAAGGACCAGTTGGATTGGCACTGATAAACTCAATTCTGATCTTTTGCCCCTTTTTAGAGTCACTTTTGCCAAAACTTCGGTTTTCGCTGATGATCGTCGGGACAACCTTTTGTAAAAATGAGGTAGCTAGAGTGAAATTTAGAAACCCATTTGGAGCAGCAGTTACCGACCATTCAGACCCTTGTTTAGTCAGTTTAGCCTCAATTTCTTTAGCAATATCTAGAGGTGATCTGCCAAGCTCTTTTGAGAGTTTTAGGGCAACGCTGCTACTATAATCCCCCCATTGATTGTCAGCTGGTTTTTCTAACTCAATGTGAATTTTAGTGTCAGTGACACCTTTTGATGCAATTTGAAGCGCTTCTAAAATTTCTTTTTTCACACTTTCCACAGTAAAACCTCCGGTTTTAGTTACAAGTGACAGGTAACAAGCAAACTTGTTACTTGCGGCTTGTAACTTGTCACCTCTCTGTGCGAGTGTACCAAGTTTTGCCATCACTCACAACTTCTATATTTCCAACCTCATAGGTTTTAAAGATTTTAGCACTAACTGAAGCTAATTGGTCGAGAACAGATTGATGAGGCAGCCCGTACCGATTGTTTTTACCGGCCGAAATAACTGCTATTTCTGGCTTGAGGACATTTAAATACCCCACCTCTAGACCATTTTGGGACCCGTGATGAGGGACCTTGAGCACGTCTATCTCCTTATCTAGGCCCTCATAAGGCTGAGTCGTACTCTCGGCGTCCCCAGTCAATAAAGTAGTGAACTCCTTGTATTTCAGTAGGACCACAATTGACCCCTCATTAATAGTCGGAACTTGGGGGTCTCGGGTCTTGGGCCACAGAACCCAGATCTCGGATCCGTCACCCACTATTATATGGTCTCCGACCACCGGAGCGTCCGCCTCGATCTTAAACTTCTCAATATTGGCTATCAATTTCTCAAAACTCTGCGTAGTATTGGTATCTTTGGAGAGCCAAATTTTGTCTACAATATAGTCCTCTAGTATTGAGTTTAAACCCTCAATATGGTCCTTATCAGGGTTAGTGGAGATTAGTAAATCAATCTTTTTGTCCCAAAAAGGTAAGACTTTTCCCACTTGGGTTAAAACCCTTCTATTTGGTCCTCCATCAACTAATATTTTATAGTTTGATGGTGTTTGAATCATTATGCTATCCCCCTGCCCGATGTCTAAAAAGTAAACATGGAGTTTTCCATCCGGAAAAGTAGTGATGGCCAAAGTAGTTAAAACTAAAATAGTGACTAATGTCCCTACCAATATTTTAAAGTTTTGTTCTATCAGTCTCATAGTTTTTGATGAAAACCACCACTCCTAACATTACTAAGTAGTAACCGATAAGGAAAAACCAGTTTTTCTCAATTACTGGCAAAGTAGGCACACCTGCAAATAATTCCACTACGGTTATGAAAAACTGCAGAAACACATAATTCCCCCAGGCTAAAAGTGCACCAATTGGGAAAAATAGATAGCTTAAAAACAAGCTCACAAACCCTAAAATTGTGGCTAGTGGTACTGTCCAAAGGACTAAGACATTTACCAACGGTGAAATCAGACTCACTTGGCCAAAATGAAAGAAGATCAGAGGTACCACCAGTGCCTGGGCAGCCAAAGTATTGGCTAGATCGCCTTTCAGAGGCCCAAACTTAGGCAGTTTACTCACTAGCCAGCCTGAAAACTGGATGATACCAAAGGTGGCTAAAAATGATAACTGGAAGCTAAGACTTGACAGTAAATTTGGGTCAATAATTACCATTACCAAGGCTGTCAGAAGCAAAAGCTCCCGACTTTCCTTCTCTCTACCTAAAGCTTGGGCACCAAAAGCGAGACTTCCCATAATCGCGGCCCGTACTGTCGGGGGTTCGGCTCCAGTCAGCAAAGTGTAGACCAAAATTCCTATAAGACTCAGAAATAATGCCTTTTTCCGGCCCAAATAGCTCCTAATGGTAAGTAGTGCTGAGGCTACGAGGGTGACATTGAACCCAGAAACAACCACTACATGGATTGTCCCCGTGTTAACAAGCGCACTTTTAAAATCCTTGTCAAAACTGTCAATTCCAAGCAAAAAACCCTTCATCAACTGGGCAGGTAAAGGTGGGTAAAGATCTGCTATTTTATCACCCAATTGGGTCCTGATCTGTGGAAAGAATTGGCTACTTTTCCCCGCATCAGAATATATCACAGTGCTATTATTAGCATCGTGTTTAGGTTGGTAAAGGGCAACCCGTAACCCCAAAACACCAATTAAAAAAGAGATTAAAATTAAGTAGTATTTCACTAAATTTTTAGTAGAGATTTAATCTTCTCAAAAGTCGAATTTGGTATTATTTTTCGGGTTTTTAGATCTTCTACACTACTATAAGGCCTACCATTGATCATTTTCTGCGCAGTGACCTTACCAACAGAGGGTAGAAAGTCCAATTCAGCTTCAGTTGAGGTGTTAATATTGATTAAATTTGTCACTCCCAAGACAGTGGTGCTAGAGTTTTCATTCCTAAATGCATTTCCAATGTTCTCCCCTTTCTTGGGGACATAAATCTTCATTTCATCCTTTAGGACCGTAGCCAAGTTTATGTTTTTGGTTACCCAGTCTAGGTCCGCGTCCTCACTAAAACCACCTGCCTCGGCGACCACATCCTCCACTCTCATCTCTTTCTCACCAGTAGGCTTGATCTGATACACACCTGGGCGCACTACGGCCCCGCCAAGATCAACTACCAGCAGAGCTTTCTTAAACTCAGCTTTTGGCTGGTTTAGATTCAAATTAGCTATTTTGGGATAAAGAAAACCTAGGCCAATGATTACTAAACCACTTAAAACAAGCAGTATGGGCAGACGGTTTTGAGAAATTTTGGATTTTAAAGACACTTGCAGGCCCTCTATGGGCATAATAACAATAAAAGGGGGTCCATCGTCAACTACTTACTAAGGAAGCGATTTCACGTAGTCTTTAACCCATTTTTTGTAAAAGACCACTAAATGGTCCAGGCCACGGTCAGCCAACTCTTTATCAATCACCCCACCACGATGGGGATAACGATGCAATCTGGGATTAGGTGAGGAAAAGCCCTGAGCATAGTGAACAAGCTCGTGGGCAATAGTGTGATCAATAACTTCTTGAGGATATTTGGTGTCACGGAAGCGGCCGTTGATCAGAATTTGACTCTTGCCAGTGCTGAAGTTCAGTCGAATGGACCCAAAACGATATGTCGCCTCTCTGCCAAACGAAATAGAGACAGGATTAACCTGTTTTACTTCTGAAAAATGGTTCCGCCAGATTTCTTCTAGACGGAAGAGCAGCCATTGATTGTCACGCATAAAGTAAAATTTTAGTGTCTTTCCACACTAAAATGCCCTCTTACTTCTCTGCTGTCCATGGAATTAAACTACAAAATTAATGAGTTTGCCTCGCAGAAAGATCGTTTTCTTGATCTTTCTATCACCAATATATTTCTTAATATTCTGGGCGTCAAGGGCCAAGCGGACCACGTCTTCTTCTGGTAATTCATTAGGCACAGTCACTCTGTCTCTGACTTTACCATTAACTTGGATTACTAAAGTCACCTCTTCTTTTTTCAGACTAGCCTCATCCACTTGTGGCCAAGGTTGGTTATGAATTGAAAGTTCCAACTCTCCACTTTCCCCTTTCCACTTTCCACTTAACCTCTGCCAGGCTTCTTCAGTAAAGAAAGGGGCTAAAGGAGCAAGCAGAATCAGGATTGTCTTTAACTCCTCTTGAGTAGCTCCCTTTTTAGTTAAAAAGTTTAGATACTCCATGAGGGTGGCAATCGCAGTGTTAAACCGGAATTTACTCAAATCATCAGTCATTTTTTGAATAACCAGATTTTTCCTAGCCTCAGAATCCTTGGCACTACCTGTTTCATTAGTGCTATTCCCCTCGACTAGAATCCAGATTCTTTGTAAAAATCGGGAAATCCCTCCAATACCACGCACAGAGAAATCCCCACCTTGCTCATAAGGGCCTAGGAAGAGCAGGTACATTCTGAGCGTGTCGGCTCCATATTTATCAATAAACTCATTCGGATTGATGACATTTCCACGCGACTTACTCATCTTCGCCCCATTGTGGACGATCAGCCCGTGGGCACGAAAACGAGTGAAGGGTTCTTCAAAATCAATGTCACCTGCATCATGAAGGGCCATAGTTACAAACCGAGAGTAAAGCAGGTGTAAAACCGCATGCTCATTGCCTCCGATATACATATCCACCGGCAGCCACTTCTTGGTTACCTGTTTATCAAAAGGCAGATTTTCATTGCCAACCGATGGGTATCTCAAAAAATACCACGAGCTATCCAGGAAGGTATCACTCACATCAGTCTCTCGAACACCCTCACTGCCACACTCCGGGCAAGTGGCTTTGACAAAACTCTTCACTGTTGCTAAGGGTGACTTCCCAGTACCTAAAGGTTTAAAATCCACCACTTCTGGCAAAAGAACTGGCAAGTCTTTCTCCGGAACTGGTCGAATCATATACGCTACTCCTTCAATCTCCGTATAATCCCATCCTTTAATTAAACTTTGAACTGTTAACTTTGAACTGTTAACTTCCTTTTCCCAACAGCTGCGGCAATAGATGATGGGTATTGGTGGTCCCCAATACCGCTGGCGGGAAATCAGCCAATCTCGCAGGTGATAATTCGTCTTAATTGATCCTAAATGATTACTTTCTATATAGTTTGCTATTGTTTTTTTAGCATCCTCACTCTTTTGCCCATCAAACTCACCACTATTCACCATAACACCTGGCTCTACAAAAGCTTCAGCTAAACCACCAGCGGGTCCTGTCGCAGGTTGTCCCTCCCGCCAGTGCTCGCTCACGTTGTTCGTCTGCGCGCTGTCGGGAACCTTTCCACCTGCACCACCCGCTCTTTCTATTTCAAAGTTTTGATTTTTGATTTTTGATTTTTGATCTTCAGGTCGAATGACCTGAACTATATCAATCTGATACTTTGTAGCAAATTCATAATCACGTTGATCATGAGCCGGTACACCCATCACCGCCCCCGTCCCATAACTCATCAAGACATAATCCGCTACATAGATAGGAATTTCTTTTTGATTCACGGGGTTAACGCCGTAGAGACCAGTAAACACCCCAGTTTTCTCTTTAACCGTGGATAATCTGTCTACTTCTGATTTATTCTGAACACTTTTGATATATTCTCTAAGCTCATCTATTTTTGAATTTTGATCTTTAATTTTTAAGTTTAGGAGCGAAGCGACGATCGGGTGTTCAGGAGCCAAAACCATAAAAGTCACCCCAAACAAAGTGTCCGGCCTGGTTGTGAAAACCTTTATAACGTTGTCATTGCGAGGAGCCGCAGGCGACGTGGCAATCCCCTTGGGCTGAGATTGCTTCGCGTTGCTCGCAATGACATCGAAGGATACTTCCACTCCTTCACTCTTCCCAATCCAGTTTTTTTGCATCTCTAAAGTGGTCGGTGACCAATCAAGTTCTTCCAGGTTTCCTAGTAGTCTCTCTGCATAATCAGTGATCTTAAAAAACCATTGGCTCAGAAATTTTTGAATGACTTCGGAATTGCATCTCTCACAATGACCGCTGATCACTTGCTCATCTGCCAAAACCGTTTTACAAGACGGACACCAAGCCACTGGTGCTTCTTTTTTTATTGCCAATTTGGCTCTGTAAAGTCTTAGAAAGAGCCATTGGGTCCATCGATAGTACTTAGGGTCACTGGTCGTAACGGAGTGGTCCCAATCAAACAGAGCGCCTAGTTTTTCTAACTGCTCTTCGCGAAAATAGCGGGTGGTTTCTTCAATTAATTTTTTAGGGTGGAGATTCTTTTTAATAGCAAAATTCTCGGAGTGAATCCCAAAAGCGTCAAAACCCATGGGCTCAAAAATATCCTGTCCCTGCATCCTTTGGAATCGTCCGTAGGTATCAGCCCCACCAAAGGCATACACGTGCCCGACGTGCAGTCCTTCACCAGAAGGATAAGGGAACATCATCAAGTTGTAGTACGGCTTGGAAGCTTTTTCTAAATCAACTCTGAAAGTTTTGTTTTCTGCCCAAAACTCGCGCCACTTTTTCTCCGCGGCAATAGGTTCATACTTACTCATGAGTGAATTATACAGTGACAAGTAACCGGTAACAAGTAACAAGAAACTCGTCACGTGTCACTTGTAACTTGTTACTAAATCCCCACATAAACCACCGCCACATTACTGGCTACTTTGACTACTCCTCTAGTGATAGGTAACTCCATTTTCCTTTTTTCATCCAGATAGATGGTGATTTTTTCCACTACCAGAGCAATCAAATTTTTGTGGTTGGGTAAAATATCAAACGGACCAAGCTTATTGGTAAAAGAAACTGCTGCCACCTCTCCCTGGAACAATATTTTGGTGGCAGACTTAATTGTCAAGTTAATTTTACCCATCTTTAAAGGATTATCAAACATGAGTCTCCAGACTGCTTAAGTCACTGATAAACAAAAGCTTTTGGGGATCCACCGTATCTAAGTCCCCTTTGATGATACTTCTCAGATCTTTGATCGCTTTGGCTTTTTCTACATAAACGCCTTTTCTCCCTGATTGAGCTTCAGTCACAAAAAAATCTTGGGTCATATAATTCATCAGCCTTTTAGCACGGTAATAAAGCTCTTTATCTCCTGGCTCCAGTTCAGTCTCTCCGACAATGGCGACGATTCGATCGAGGTAAACATATCTTTTAAGCAGCCTTTGGGCATCTTTGACCACGTCATAATGCTCTTGGCCCACGATCGCAGGGTCAATATTGGACGAATTAGAGGCCAAAATGTCTACTGATGGCCGCCGTCCCTCTTCATAGACTTTTCTAGAAAGAATCAAAATCGAATCCAAATGAGGCAGTAGAGCCTGTACCCCTGCGTCCGTAATGTCATCAGCCGGCACATAGACCGCCTGAATAGAAGTGATTGACCCATCGGCAGTAGAGACGACTCTTTCCTGTAAAGAACCGATTTCAGAAGCCAGAGAAGCTTGGTAACCATCCTCACTGGGGACTGACTTCATTAGGCTGGCTAACTCATTTCCAGCCTGAATAAAACGGTAGGCATTATCAACAAAAAACAAAACATCTTTCTTCTCCTGGTCCCGGAAGTATTCAGCCATTGTTACTCCAGAGTAACCAACCCGGAAACGGATGGCGGCATTTTCATTCATTTGACCATAAACCATCGCCACACTTTTCAAAATCTCCGCATCTTTCAATGACTCGAGCAGCTCCTGCCCTTCCCGGATACGCTCACCAATCCCTGCAAAAACACTCACCCCTTTGTGGAAATAAGTGATATTGTGCATCAGCTCAGTGAGTAAGGTGGTTTTGCCTACCCCAGCTCCGCCAAAGAAACCAATCTTCCCTCCTTTTAAGAACGGGGTAAAGATATCAATGACTTTGATCCCGGTTTCTAAAGGCTGACGCGACAAAGTCACATCCTGATAATTCGGGGAGAGCTGGTAAATGGGTCTGTTGAGGTATTTATCCTTTAAACTTCCTTGACCATCAATTGGATCACCAAAAACATTCATTAGTCGGCCCAATACTTGGGATCCCACCGGCATAGTGAGAGTCTCACCCGTATCAACCAGCTCTTTACCACGAAATAAGGTATTGGTTGGCGACAAAGATATACAGACTGCTAAGGAATTTAAGGCCAAGTTAAAAACTTCCAGCTGGACCTTAGGGTCGTCTTTCGCTGCGAGAATAGTATGAATTTTAGGCAGGATGTCATTAAAACGAACTTCGACAATCTGCCCATGTACTGAGATTACAGTTCCGACGTTTAGATTTTTATCTACTTTATTTTCCATAATAACCTTTCCCTCTAACTAGCTCCTAATTCAGAATTAAGTATTAAGAATTATGAATTAAGCAGAACTTGCGTCCTCTGGATCAAGGGATTAGCTTGATTCTAGATTCTATATTCTTGATTCTTGCTTCCTTCTAGTACTCCTGGTAACTTCCCAGCAAGGCGGAAAAAACCTCTTGCTGCTTTTTGTTTAACACTTGCTTTTTGAGGCGCAGACGACGCCTCTCCAGCTTTTTAACCTCATCTTTACTACTCGTTACTGCATCATCCATAGCCACCAATTTTCCCCCATACCTGGCCAGCTGGTGCTCATAGACTTTTTGGCGAAAGACAGCTTCAAGGATTTGGGTTTCAAAGAAGGTTAAAATTTCTTCATAAGAAGGCTCAAAAATAAAGCTCGTGTCTTTGTCAGCCTGCCCCACCAAACCTACTTCTCCAGCAATATTGGAGTAGTAAGGAATTTGGGTTAGGACTGAAAAGAACTGAATGTTATGAACCACAATACCGTCATAATCCTTGGCAAAGTTAATGATTTTATCCATCTGTTGGTCAGTAGGATGCTCATCATCCAGGTCAAAATAGGCAAATGTTTTAGGTATGGTGTTATCTGTTTTCAGTCTTTCATTGTAAAATTCCCTTCCTAAACGGCCAATAATAGCCAGGTCAGTCTTGTTAGTGCTAACGTAATTCATAAAACCGTCAAACAAATTCTTCAGAATCCCTCCATAAAAACCAGTATTGGAGCTCATTAAAATCGATACGGTTTTACCATTTTTCTTCAGAAAACTAGTTGGCAGAGCTGTCTTATCTGGTTTTTTCTTAAATTTAAGTAGGCTAAGCAAACCTTTATCTTTGTTAGTCTTTAATATACTTTGATCTTTTTTGATAGCGTCTCCAGTCGGTGGTGTAGCGGTTGGTTCTATTTTCACATCCCCTGGGAGAGTATTTAGGTAGAAGAATTTAACCAGATTATAAAGATCACCAATTTCAGTTAAGAACGTCCGGTTTTCTAGTACTGAGGCACGCAGATGCTGAATACGAAAGGCCGCGATTGACTCGTGGGTTTCAGTAAAGGCGCCAAAGGTCTGGTACATCTCTATTTCAGCTTTAAGTTCATTAAGTTGCATAAATTTAGTTCAAAGTGCACAGATCACAGATTTTCTCCCAACTGTTGTCTTTAATCTTTTACTAATATATAGCTAACCTCCTGTTAACTTCAAAAAAATGCTGTAATTTAGCTTGACAAAGTCTTTGACTTCTTTCAGGTCCTTACACTTCGTAAGCTTACTCTCCATGGTTTTTAGTTTACCCTCCTGATAAGCTGCAATTAACTTTTCCTTATCTATACCCACCTGAACATCATTTTTGTTTTCCCAAAACCCTCCCAGGACTAAACTTAAGAAAATCAACCTCAAACCCTCCGACACAACCTCATATTGGGTTTGACTAAATAAGTTGTTGATTTTCTCTCCTACCCTAATCAAACTTTTGCTCACTTCACTCAACTCTACACCAAACCTGGAAAAAGTTAGGGCCGAGCGGTATTGGCTAAGAGTATTTCTGATCTCAAAATCAATTTCTTTTTCCATCTGGCCCCGCGTCTGATTTCCAACTCTGGAAACAGACAAAAAGGCGTTTATACCAGGCAGCTCCCCTTTTTGCATCAAATCAGTGTCGAAGTAAATGTGCCCATCAGTCATCGACATGATATTGGTCGGAATTAGGCCGGTGAAGTCGCCACTGATACTCTCCACCACCGGGAAACATGAGATCGCTGGTTCTTGCCCCCAGGCTAGTTTAAACTTACCTGCCCTCTCTAGCAGCCGGGAATGTAAAAAATAAATGTCTCCAGGATAACCTTCCCTACCAGGAGATTTTTTCCCTTGGAGTGAAATCTCCCGATAAAATTTAGCGTGGGTAGTCAAATCATCCATGATAACTACTACGTCTTTACCTTGGTCGCGAAAGTACTCGGCCAAAGTCATCCCGGTAAACGGTGCTAAATAAACCAAACCCGGGTTCGCAGCGGAATCTGAGGCTACCATGATCGTAAACTCAGTCAGCTGGTATTTCTTCAGAAACTCCTCAATTGCTTTGATATCTAGTTTCTTTTTACCAACTGCCACGTAAATACAAATTTTGCCGGAGTTCTTCTGGTTCAAAATTATCTGCAGTAGAAAAGCGGTTTTTCCACTCTTGGAGTCTCCAATAATTAGCTCGCGCTGGCCATTACCTAAAGGAACCATGGTATCGACCAAAGTTACGCCCGTATTGAAAGGCTGATTTATGGAGGCGCGGACATTGATGCCAGGTACATCTGGATTTATGTCCCGCCACTCATCTTCCTCTATAACCGGGTTCTGGCTGTCAATACTATTACCCACGGGGTCAATAGTTCTGCCGATGAAGTTTTTTCCCACTGGCACTCTAAAGGGTTCCCCTGTGCGTGTAATCGCAATCCCTGGATCAACCAGTTTATTGGTAAACATCAAAATTTCGACATTAGTGTCATCTAATCCCTGAATCAAACCAACTTCACCCTTCTGGGTAATAACCCGTTCACCAATTTGGGCACCAGGTAAACCAGAGGCATAGATCAAAGAGTTAGTCACGGACAAAACTTTCCCAATCTCCCCCGTCTTTTTTAAGTATTTTTCATAGCTATCCATAATTTAGTTAATCTCCCTCAGGATCGGCCCAAAAATATCTTCTTTCTTTTCTTCAAGAATCTTTACTAGTGAGTAGTCAGCAAACTTACCATTAAAATTTAGAAGGCAGCCAGCAATGATTTCTTTGTCTACTTTAAATTTTACTAAGTAGTTACCCTTGATTTGACCACTTAATTTTGTTCTGACCTGTTCCTTGAAAGTGTCATCAGGGTCAAAAGCAATCGTTAACTCCAAAGAAGGCAGGGCCTGCAAATACTTTCTGAATTCCATTAAGATATGGAGTTTTTCAGCCTCGTTAAGGTTTTTAGCACTATCCATCAACTGGTGATAAATAGCCTCAAACTTATCATTTGATGTTGGCTTTTCGCGACTGCTAATCCACCGGTCTAAATGGGTTCTAAATTGGTCAATATCACTAGTTAGATGTCTACTTTCCACAAGCGTGGAAAAGGTATCAATATTACTCATTAAGATATCATTCCAGTTCTTTTTGCATCATCTAGGGCTTTTAACACGGTTTCTTTTTCCACACTGATGGAAACACCATTACCCAATACCTTTTTAGCCGCCGTCACTAAGATGTCATACAGGTGTTCATTAATCTTTTTTATTTGTTCCTGTTTATACTGGTCTAGTTGTGCCTGAAGTTGGTCTAGTTGTGCCTGGGACTTGGCTCCGGCTTCCTCTTGCAACGTACTGGCTTCTGAGGCTAATTTAGCGGTCAATTCATTTATATTGCTAAGGACTTGCTCATATATTTGAGTTTGAATATTCTTGACTTGGTCAACGTTAGTTTTACCCAGTTCTGTCAAGCTATTTTTAAACATCTGACTGAATTCGTCGATCTCCTTTTCTAGTCTGTCTTTCCCAGAGGCTACTAATTGGGTCATTTCTGTTTCGGTCTTGGCATCCAAATTCTGAGTTGTTTTGCGCATCTGAGCAACGATCTGATTAGCCTCCCTGTAGGCTCGTTCAATGATGATTTGGGACTCAGCGATAGTCTGGTTCAGCAGCGTATTTGCACTCTCTTGTGACCGCTTGTAGAGCCTCTCCGCATCGGTTATTTTCTTGTTGAGACCCAACAGTTTTTGGTTCCGCCTATATTCTAAGTAATATATAAATACTAATACTAAGTTAAGAGTTACTAGTAATAAAATAATTATAGAAATAAAGGTACTCAAACCCGACCCAGCCACGTTTACGACATCCATATTAGTTTTTCCCCCTTTTTAGCCTCAATAAGCTATTAAATAGACTAATAAGTAT
>CAYGGA010000010.1:0-38078 GCA_964349395.1 uncultured Gammaproteobacteria bacterium
CGTGCCAAAAGAGAAGTTGCTAACCCAGAAAGAGTAACTATGAAAAATGGCAAACCGGCTATGAAAGGTACCTGTCCTGTTTGTGGCACCAAGATGTTTAGAATTGGTGGTTAGTTAACTATTGAAACTAAAAGAAAAGATCCCCCATAGCTTTAGCGACGGGGGGTTTTTTCTTGGGAAAATTTCCCCATTTTGATTTCAAAACGAGCATTTTAAGGCTCCTTTTGATTTCAAAACGAGCTTTTCAAGGCTCCTTGATTTTAAAATCCAAGTCTGGTATTCTGCGAGTAAGGTATTTACTCAAACTAGTAAAATTCTTATATTCGCTCGCAACACCGCGGACAAAAGTCTTCGGATGAATGCGAGAGCGAATACATACTTTCGAGGACTGCTCACTCATGTAAACTTGAAGGAGGGTACCGAGGACTTTCAGTCCTCGGAAGTTTATGAGGGCCCTCTCTACGCTAGTCTATGCTGACGAAATATGAGTTTGAGATTATTGCTAGATGTTGACTCAAATAGAAGTTAACGAGACTGCTGCCTCCACTGCGGCTGTTAAAAAGAAAAAAATAGTAATCACTGCCACTCTAGGAGTTGGTGTTTTGTTGCTTTTGGTTGGTGGTTATTACCTGATAAGCAAGGCGGTGAGTGAGACCTTGAGCCCTCTAGGAGACTTACTATCTGGGAAAGAGGAAGAAAGGGAAATCCCCTCGCTTCCTAATCCAATCAATGGGGTGCTAATGACTAAAAGTGAGTTTAAAACAATAGAAGGGAGATACCCAATCGGGGTGATGATTGAGAATCTAAGTATCACTCGTCCTCAAACTGGGCTCTCTCGTGCCGACATTGTTTATGAAGCCTTAACTGAGGGAGAAATAACGCGGTTTATGGGAATTTATTTGAGTGAGAGTAGTAGTCTTGGGCCCATCCGCAGTGCCCGCAGGCCCTTTTTGGATTGGATTTTAGAATATGATGGGGGTTATGCCCATGTGGGTGGTAGCAGTGAAGCCCTGGAAGCGATACCTGCTCTTGGGGTAAAAAATATGGATCAAAGCTTTATTGGCGCGCCAACTTTTGAAAGAATCAACAATCGCGGTTTATCTTTAGAACACACTATGTTTAGTACTACTGAAAAACTTTGGGATAAAGCTCACGAGATGGGTTACTTTGGACTACCTACCTTTTCTGTTTGGAAGTTTAAAGACGAAGCTACAAGCAGTGCTCGACCCACAACGCAAAAACTAACCTTAAAATTTACGGGCAATCCTAGCTATATAGTAACCTGGAATTATGACCCCGAAAAAAATGAATATGTCCGGGGGAATGGCGGCTTGCCTCACTTAGATAGTGGAACTGGGGAAGTGATTACCGCCAAAAATGTGATTGTGCAGTTTGTGAAGACTACTTACCTGGAGGTAACCCCTGGAAAAATGGGTCGAGGAATGGAAACTACCGGTATGGGGGAGGTCCGAATCTTTAGAGATGGGGTTTCAATCTCGGGGAGTTGGAAAAAACCAACTAGTACCTCCCGAACTGTCTTTTTAGATACTAGTGGTAATGAAATAGAACTCAATCGCGGCAAAATTTGGGTGGAGGTCAACCCCACTGACAGCCCGATTGAATACAACTAAGTACGCTGAAAACTTAATTTCTGCGGGTCCTGTCGCAGGTTGTCCCTCCCGCCAGTGCTCGCTCACGTTGTTCGTCTGCGCGCTGTCGGGATCCCTATCCACCTGCACCACCCGCCTTAATTGGAAGGGTTTTCAGCTCTATTAATACATTCCTGTCCAAAGGAGTGTGAAATGTTAAAAGATCTTTTTATCTCAAAAACTCGGGTTAAACTACTCGAAGTATTCCTGACCAACCCCAGTAAAATTTTCTATGTGCGTGAACTAGTCAGAAGTGTTAATGAACAAATTAATGCTGTTCGGGCGGAGCTGGCACGTATGGAAAAAGTTGGCCTGGTATATTCTGAACCTCGGGCCAATCGTAAATACTATGGTATCCGTAAAGATTACGTCTATTTTGACGAACTTCTTCGCTTGGTCGCTAAAAGCACTGGTCTAGGAGGGGAGTTGATTCGGGAAAAAATGAAATTAGGCAAGGTCAAGTACGTAATGTTTTCAGGAAAATTTATTCGCCGCATGGAAAACTCACCAAATGACGTGGATCTTTTGATTGTTGGTAACGTGATTATCCCTCAACTTTCCTCCATGGTCAAAAAGGCGGAGGAAGAAGTTGGTCGCGAAGTAAACTACACAGTTATGAGTGAAGATGAATTTAGTTTCCGTAAAAGTCGTAATGATCCCTTTATTTCTGACATTTTGAAAAAAAGTCGAATGATGATTATTGGGGACGAAGAAGAGATGCTCCGCTAGCGACCGAGGGCTTGTTTACTTTAAATTGAGTCTATATAATTCTACACACTTTACCTTAGAATTAAAGAGGTTATTGGGGGAAAATTGTTAAGAAAAAGATTATCATTAATCACTGTAGTCCTTATAACATTAACTGCAATTCTAGTTGACTGGCCCAGAGTGCCAGTTAAATTTTCTCTTGGTCCCCTCAAGGTTGATACTGTCCTGGAGGCACCAGGTATTGATTTGACCAATTTTGGTATCCCGTTCTCTAGAGATAATAGCCTAAAATTGGGTTTAGACTTGCAGGGTGGAACTAGGCTGGTGATGCAGGCTGATATGAGTCCCGTTAAAAGTGAAGATCGCGATTCTGCTCTGGAATCAGCAAAGGAAGTAGTCGAAAGGCGCGTAAACCTATTTGGTGTCAGCGAACCGATTGTGCAGAGTTCGAAAGTTGGGCAAGATTATCGGATTATTGTCGAGCTGCCTGGAGTCAAGGATGTTAATCAAGCTAAAGAACTGGTTGGTAGAACTGCACAACTACAATTTCGAGAATTTATTGAAGCCACTACTTCTGCCAGTGTAGTTCCGACTGTAGAGAATACTAAAGAAACTGGGGTGACTGGAAAAGATCTGAAAAGTGCTCGGGTGGATTTTGGAAGTGGTTCTCAGTCTCAAGGACAACCAGTAGTCGCTTTCTCCCTCACTGATGAAGGTAGTAAAAAATTTGCGGATGTTACGACTAGGTTAGTGGGGCAACAGTTAGCGGTTTTTCTAGATGATCAAGTAGTCACTTGGCCAACAGTCAGTACTCCGATTACCGAAGGCAGTGGGGTGATTTCTGGATCATTTACCACTGAGGATGCCAAAAAACTAGCCGTCCAGTTAAATGCGGGGGCTTTGCCAGTGTCGATCGCAGTAGTGGAGGAAAGAACCATCGGGGCTTCTTTAGGCCAAGAGTCTATCAACAAAAGTCTACTGGCCGGGGGCATTGGTTTATTGATCGTTAGCTTTTTCATGATTGCTTACTACGGTATCCCAGGAGTTCTAGCATCAGTGGCGCTGATTTTTTACACTATCTATACATTAGCCTTATTTAAACTAATTCCGGTTACTCTTACTCTAGCGGGGATCGCTGGTTTCATCTTGTCTATCGGTATGGCGGTAGATGCCAATGTTTTGATTTTTGAACGAATGAGAGAAGAAGAGAGAAGTGGCAAAAGTAGAAAGAGTAGTATTGAGATTGGTTTCGCCAGAGCGTGGAGCTCGATTCGAGATTCCAATGTCTCCTCCCTTATCACGGCCGTTATTTTGTACTGGTTTGGAACTGGGTCAGTGCGAGGGTTTGCGATCACTTTAGCTTTGGGTATTCTGCTGTCTATGTTTACTGCCATCACTCTAACTCGGAATCTTCTGAGAAGGTTCTACCGATGAGAAAAGAAAGCAGTTTCGAGAGAATTCAAAATAGTTTAGAGAAAAAGAAAACCGAGGTTGTAAAAAATGTTCTGGAAAAACATAGCGACTCTTTAGATTGGTTGAAAGAAAAAGGATTGGATTTGGAAGAACTAAAAGAGGATCATGTCAAAAGATTAGCAGCGGCTACCGCTACGGGAATTTTAATGTTGGCTCCGGGGAGTATGAGCCCCGCTCTACCCGAACCCCAAGAGCAGCAGGTGGGTAAAGGTTTGGATGTGGCTAGTCTCACTGGGGTTTCAGATCCAGGGGCAGCTTTGGCCGAAGGTCTGAAAGAAAAACTCGGGACAGGGGAAGAAAAAGAAATTGAAAAATTTGTCACCGAAAATTTTGGGGTGAGTGCTAAATACAGCTTGGATGGATATAGAATGAATGTAAATATCGGGTTGATGGGAGCTGAGCAGCATCTTTATCGCTGGCCAGGAGATACTGTCTCGGCACATACGACTACTCCAGAAGATAGAGCCATGTTTGAGAGAAGTGGCATTGCCCCCAATCGAGGCGCTTATGGGTACTTTGGAAATCCAGGAGACAGTCTAGCGGTGCAACGAGAAAGATACTACTTTGCCGTGCAGACATTTTTGAGTCCAAACTGGGGTCAAGACCAAAAAGGTACCTATAATTTTTTTAGATTTAGAAAAATGATTGCTATCAATACTAAAACTGGTCAGTCGGTAGTAGGCGTGGTGGGGGACGCTGGACCAGCCGCATGGACGGGAAAAAGTTTTGGTGGGTCACCGGAGATTATGCATCATATTGGTCTAGGCACTGGTCCTAGAAAAGGGGAAATTCTGATTTTGTTTGTAGACGACCCTGAAAACCAAATACCTTTAGGTCCAGTAAAGATCGGGGAGGGCTCCGCTTAGCGGAGTAAAGAGTGCAACTATGTTAGTTTTTTATGAAAGATTCATTGAGATAAAACCACTAGAAGAAGAAATCTCGACCTTAGCGATCAGTGAAGAAGAAAAAAATAATCTTCATTTTATGATTGCCGAGATTTTGCATCATCATACTTTGGATACAATCTTGGACCAACTAAATGAAGACGACAAAAAATTATTTCTGCAAGCCGTCCATCAAAATGAGGAGATGACCATTGCAACTATTTTAAAAGATAAAATAACAAACTATGAAAAAGTCTTGAAAGAAAAGTTGCAACAAGTACAAAGTGAAATCCTCGAGGAGATTAGAAGAATCAAAAATGATTAATATCGTCAATAAGAAAAAATGGTTTTTCCTTTTAAGTACGGCGCTGATTATTCCGGGAGTTATTTCTCTTCTGCTGTATGGTTTGAGATTGGGAATTGATTTTACGGGTGGATCTCTTTTGGAAATTAAAAAAACCGAGGTTATTTCTCAAGAAGATATCAGAAAAATTGTGACTGACTCCGGGGTGGAAATTTCTACTATTCAAGATAGTGATAGTTCTTATTTGGTGAAAACTAAGGCCTTAGAAGGGGATCAAAGCAGAAAAATTGAGGAAGGTTTGAAAGCTAAAGATCCAGGGGCCGTGGTCGTTCGGGTGGAAACAGTTGGGCCAACTATCGGACAGGAATTACTACAAAAAGCAATCTTGTCTTTGGTTGTGGCCTCACTCGCGATTGTTATCTATATCGCCTGGGCATTTCGACATGTCTCCGAACCAGTTGCAAGCTGGAAATTTGGAGTCGCCGCGATCGTCGCTTTGATCCATGATGTTTTGGTGGTGGTGGGACTTTTTTCAATCCTCGGTCATTTTTGGCATGTAGAAGTAGATTCTTTATTTGTGACCGCACTTCTGACAGTGATTGGTTTTTCCGTCCATGACACGATTGTGGTCTTTGACCGTATCCGAGAAAATTTGCGAAAGAGATTCCCAGGTACTTTTGCGCAGCTTACTAATCACTCTATCATTGAGACTCTGGGAAGAAGTATTAATACCACTTTGACAGTCGTGCTAGTTTTACTAGCACTACTGCTGTTTGGAGGGTCAACTATCAGGTGGTTTGTGGTGGCGCTACTAGTAGGTATTATCTCGGGAACTTTTTCCTCAATTTTCAATGCTTCTTTAGTACTAGTGGCTTGGCAAGAATGGTCTGAAAGAAGAAGCGCCCGGAAGTAACTAGTACTTACGAGCGCTACCCAGGTTCTGTCTTCTCTATCACCTGATGGGTTCGATATCCATGCACCCTGGGCTCAGGCGGAGCCGGAAGCGATTGGTGTGGAAGAACACTGATGAGACATCTGCCAAGATCAGCAGTCGATCTACTGCATCTTGATAGTAGATGAAATAGATCTCCAGTTTTCCGTTGGCATCGACATGGGCGTGCAGACTTTCACCGGAACCATCACCCGCGTAGGGAAGTTTTAACTGTCCTTTCTGATTGGGGTCGTAAGCGATGGTGACAGGGTCAATGGCCGCGTTGATGTAGAGATAGTAG
Organism: uncultured Gammaproteobacteria bacterium; assembly: GCA_964349395.1. GTDB lineage: Bacteria > Patescibacteriota > Microgenomatia > Woykebacterales > RBG-16-39-9b > CAYGGA01. The sequence goes on from CAYGGA010000010.1 coordinate 6,251, forward strand.
GTTGGAGGTGCCCCAGACCCTTGCTTGGTTCTTCCCTCTCTCATTGAGGTTGTAGTCACCAGATGTCCCTCTTTTCTGAAGCTAAGAAGATTTTAATGGCCTTCTAGTTTAGTGTCAAGAATTTGGTATACTCAGACACGTGACTGAAAAGAAATGGCAAATCTATAACAGAACGCAAAAGGATTTGTTTAAACAAATCCTTAAAAATAGAGGGTTAACTTCCAAAAAGGAAATTGACCTATTTCTCCACCCAAAATTAGAAGATCTAATCGACCCTGAAAAACAATTCCCCGATATGGAAAAAGTACTAAATAGATTAGAAGTTGGGATTAAAAAAGAAGAGAAAATGGTAATCTATGGGGATTTTGATGTTGATGGTATTACCGGGTGTGCAACACTCTGGGAAACTCTCTATACTTTTGGGGCGAAAGTAACTCCTTATATTCCCCACCGAGTGACTGAGGGGTATGGGCTGCACACCGAAGCAATTGAAAAATTCGCATCTGACGGCGTAAAAATAGTAATCTCCGTCGATTGTGGAATCACTGCCGTTGCGGAAGCAGCTTTAGCTAAAAAACTAGGCATTGATCTGATTATTACCGATCACCATCACCCACAAGACATACTTCCAGAGTCGTTTGCATTGCTGCACACCGAAAGTCTATGTGGTAGTGGGGTGGCTTTTAAACTGACCTGGGCTTTGCAAAAAAGACTGGATCCAAATTTTAAAAAAGAAGATATCTTCAAAAATATTGATTTAGCAGCTATTGGTACCATCGCAGATATGGTTCCTCTGATTGGGGAAAATAGAACGATCGTGACTTTTGGAATGGAAGAGATCAAAAAAACCCGTCGCTTAGGGTTGGCTGCTTTGTTTGAAGAAGCCAGCGTCAAAAAAGATAATTTGCGCACTTATGACATTAGTTTTGTGGTAGCTCCAAGGTTAAATAGTATGGGTAGATTGGAATCCGCCATGGATTCCCTAAGATTATTGTTAACCAAAAATGAAGACCGAGCTAAACTACTATCTCACCGAGTTTCTCAAACAAATCTGGAAAGACAACGAATTCTCCAAGAAAATCTACTTCATGCTCAGTCGCTTGTGGCTACTCAGATAGACAATAAAATCATTGTCCTGTGGCATGAAAGCTACGCCCAAGGAGTAATTGGTTTGGTGGCTGGCAGAATATTAGAGCAAACTGGTAAGCCAACTATTGTAATTGCCAAAGATAAAGATAAGAGCAAAGGTAGTGCCAGAAGCATTGAGGGGCTTTCCATCGTTGAGACGATCGGGAATTTCTCACACCTTTTAGACAACCATGGTGGTCATCATATGGCCGCTGGTTTTACTATTCCCACCTCCAATTTAGAAAAATTCCAGGAAGAGCTGCATGCCCATGTAAATAAACAATATGAAGGAGTGGACTTAAGACCGGTTTTAAAGATTGATGCCAAGCTGAGTCCGGAGGAACTTGGGTTACAACTTTTTGACCAATTGGAAAAGTTCAAACCTTTTGGCATTGGCAATCCTGAACCACTTTTTGTTTTGGAAAAACTTGAAATCTTAGAAAAAAGATTGGTCGGTAAAACTTCTAACCATTTAAAACTTACTTTAAAGGCTGAAGGCAAGTACCCTATCATTTTAGAAGCAATTGGTTTTAGTATGGGAGATAGTGAGATAAAAGTCGGGGACACAATTGATTTAGCTTTTACTCTGACTGAAGATACTTGGAAAGAAAGAAAACTGGTTTTAAAGATCAAGGATCTTAAACCTTTCAATAATTCATAGACAAAGCTGGGTACTTCAAGTAGAATACACTCATGCAAAAAAACTATGTCTCGGAGACACCTAATAAAGTTGGATCAGAAATTACCCTAAAAGGTTGGGTGCACTCAAGACGTGATCATGGCAAACTAATCTTTATTGACCTGAGAGACTCCACTGGTTTAGTCCAAGTAGTTATCAATCCCCAAGTCAGTGAAGGGACTCACCAGGTAGGATCTACTCTTTCCATTGAAGACGTCATTACTCTGACTGGAAAAGTAAACAGTCGGCCTGAAAAAATGGTTAATCCAGATTTGATGACAGGAACAGTCGAGGTGGAAGCTAGTAGTATTGAAATTCTCTCCAAAGCTGAAAATCCTCCCTTTGAAATCAGTGCTGATGGTCATGACGTGGATGAAAGTATTAGGTTGAAATATCGATACCTTGATCTGAGACGAGAGAGAATGCAGAAAAATTTAAAAATCCGTCATCAAGTAACCAAGATTGTCAGAGATTTTTTAGACAGCAAGGGTTTTACCGAAGTTGAGACACCCTACCTAAGTAAAACTACCCCCGAAGGCGCCCGTGACTTTTTAGTTCCCTCCAGATTGAAGCCTGGTAATTTTTATGCCCTCGCTCAAGCTCCGCAGCAATACAAACAACTTTTAATGATCGCCGGATTAGAGAAATATTACCAATTAGCCAGAGCTTTCCGGGATGAAGATCTGCGGGCTGATAGGCAGTTTGAACACACCCAAATTGATATTGAGTGGAGCTTTATTGAGAGAGAAGATATTTTAAAACTCGTGGAAGAAATGTATACCCAAGTTGCCAAAACCCTGGGCAAGAAAATACTAGAAACTCCATTTCCAAGATATACCTACTCGGAAGCGCAAGAGAAATTTAAGGCCGATAAATTTGACCTAAGAAGCGAGAAAGACCCAGATACTTTGGCCTTTGCGTATGTAGTAGATTTTCCTTTATTTGAACACGATGATAAAGAAAAAAGGTGGACTTTTTCACATAATCCTTTCACCGCTCCAAAAGAAGATGAGGTAGAAAAACTAATGCGAGCTGGGGATCCATCAAGTATTTTGAGCCAGCAGTATGATTTAGTTTGTAATGGGTATGAATTGGGGAGTGGAAGTATCCGAATCACCGACCCCAAAGTCCAGGAAAAAGCATTTGAGATCATGGGATATTCTAAAGAAGACATTAAAAGCCAATTTGGTCACCTTTTGGATGCTTACAGATATGGAGCTCCGGCCCATGGTGGTATTGCTTTGGGTCTAGATAGACTAGTCGCAATCCTGCAGAACGAGCCTAGTATCCGTGAAGTTATTGCCTTTCCAATATCCGCTTCTGGAACGACTGCAGTGATGGACGCGCCTTCCTCTGTCTCAGACTCTGTGCTCAAGGAGCTAGGTCTGAAGATGGTATGAAGAAAAAACACCCCTCTCCAAAACTTATAAAAAAAGGATTTCACTTCTACTTAAATCTCACTTTTTTGGGATCACTTTTATTTTTAATTAGTATTTTACCTTTTAACAACACTTATGAAACTACTGAACTAACTTTGAGAAGACCACTGGTGCAAGCTCTGGAAGTAATAGTACCTACTCCAGCGGTGTATCCGACCAAACTAAATGGCTATCCTCAGCCGAGGCTTACCTCTCAAGGAGCGATTGTGGTGGATGTTAACTCTCAAAAAGTTCTGTTTGAAAAAAATGCTGATACTAGACTCTATCCTGCCTCTACTACCAAAGTCTTGACCGCTTTAGTAAGCCTAGATCACTACTCTCCCAGTCAAGTCTTAACCACTTTTAGAGAAAAAGTTGATGGTAGTGTCTTGGGGTTACACGTAGGCGAGCAGATGAAAGTGAGCGACTTGCTGAAAGCAACTCTTTTGCCCTCAAATAACGACGCTGCTTTAGTATTGGCTGATAACTATCCTGGTGGGGAAAAGGAATTTGTTAAGAAAATGAATCTTAAAGCCTTACAATTAAATCTAACCAATAGTCATTTTGTTAATCCTACCGGATTACATCATCCCAACCATTACTCTACTCCCCGAGACTTGGCCCGTCTGTCTACTGTCGCCATCAAAAATCCTGCTTTGAAGGCTGTGGTGGGTACTAAAGAAGCTACTGTTTTTAATTTAACGACCGGGCAAACTATTAAGATAGCAAATTTAAATGAACTTTTAGGGACCACTGGAGTAGATGGGGTAAAAACTGGTTACACTGAAGAAGCAGGTGGTTGTCTGATTGCTACCAAACAACTGGGAAATAATCGGATAATTAGTGTAGTTTTAAATAGTCAGGACCGCTTTTTAGATACCGACTTATTACTCAGCTTTATTTTCAACAGCTATCGCTGGTAAAATAGCGGTGAAGTCGTTGTTTATGAGATCCACAGATGAAGTTCCCTCAAAAACATAAACTGGTTTTAGGTATTTGGTTTTAGATTCTTTGAAGTAACCCAAATAAATACTATTGATAGCAATTGATCCACCTAATTTTGAATTTTTGACGACTATACCACTGCCGTTTTTAAGTTCCTCCCAAGCAAGCTGTGCACTTTTAATATCATAGGTACCACTACCATCTAAATCGATCTCAAATTGTTGATAGTTTAACTCAAATACATGTTCTCGGGAAAACTGACTCGAGGCTAAAAGAGTGACATTTAATAGATCTGATTGTGGGTTTTGACTCATGATAGGGTATTTATCATTAATTTTGGAGGGGAAAAAGTCCACGCGATAACTGTTCGCCTGCCCTGCAGAATTGACCTTAGTAATTCCTTTCGGAGTGATATTCAAAAACTGAAGCTGAGAGTCACCGTTTTCAAATGAAGGAGAGAAAGACTGAGTATTTTTTAGGTAAGTTCGAGCTCTATTTATAGCTTCTGTGCTATCAAAATTTAGACGGTTGGTAAGTAGTTCTCCTCGTTGGGTTGGATCTAAAATTAAGCGGAAATCTCCTGACACCACATCCATAGTAAAGGTGTACCCCACTTGGGTGGGGTCTTGCCATTGGTAGATATTAGCCGATACTTGAGCTGGCTCTGCACTGAAACCAAATCCTTTAGCGCGAATTTTTCCTTGATTTACACTTTGAAAAAGCGAAGGGGACTGTCTGGTAGTGTAGACCTCAAGAATACTTGGTAAAGTCGGGAGTTGGGAATCAATGGTTTCTAAAGTATAGGTAAATTTAGAGCTCGGGGTTACTGGTTGGTCAAACTTAATAGGAGCTAAAGTTCCAAAAATCTTGGTAGCGGCAGGTGGTGAGGGCGGGTTTAGACTTTTGACAAAATTTACCACTACTCCGACCACAATACGGATGACAATAAAGGCAATAATTCCTAGAGCCAGTAAAACAATGGCCTTACGGGCAGTAATCGATAAGGCAGTTAGGTCCATGGTCAATTGAGTATACCCTAGAGTTATGCTAGAATTCAAGGAAAGATGAGCACAAATCGCGTCCGGATCGCGCCCTCGCCTACCGGGATTCCCCACATTGGTAATACCAGAACAGCTCTTTTTAACTACCTTTTTGCTAAAAGCACTGGTGGTAAATTTATTGTTCGCATTGAAGATACAGACCAAGCAAGACTTGTCAGTGGTGCTCAAGAAAAAATCCTAGAAATTCTGACTTGGTTAGGTTTGGATTATGATGAGGGACCAGGAAAACATGGGCCTTTTGGCCCATATTTGCAATCAGAAAGAAAAGATCTCTACAAAAAATATGCAAGCGAGTTGGTAGAGAAAAAAAGAGCTTACGTGGAAGAAGGAGCAACTAGGTTTCAACCAGATCTTGATGGGGAAACTCTTTGGCAAGACCTAATCCACGGAGAGATAAAGTTTGAGAATAACCTCATCGAACCGTTTGTAATTTTGAAAAGTGACGGTTTTCCAACTTATCATTTAGCAAATGTGGTTGATGACCATTTGATGGAAATCTCTCACGTATTGAGGGGGGATGAGTGGATTTCTTCAACTCCCAAACATTTACAAATCTACAATGCTCTAGGTTGGACACCGCCCGAATTTGGCCATTTGCCTTTGATTTTGGGCTCTGACAAAGCGAAGCTTTCCAAAAGACATGGGGCTGAAAATGTCCTCGATTACAGAGAGCAGGGTTATTTGAAAGAGGCCCTGATAAATTTCATGGTCTTTTTTGGCTGGAATCCAAAAACCCAGCAAGAAATATTTTCCAAGGAAGAGTTAATTAAGACCTTCAAATTAGAAGACATCAATAAAAACAACCCTATTTTTGATAGAAAAAAACTTGATTGGTTTAATGGTAAATATATTCGTGAACTAACAGACAGCGACTTACTTTTAAGACTTGGACCCTTTTTACCAGAAAATTATTCCGAAGCCACTGTCAAAAAAGTATTACCCTTGGTAAAAGATCGTATCGAAAAACTGACTGACTTTACAGAGTTAACAAGTTTCCTATTTACTGATAAAATAGACCTTACGGAGTTTAAAGTTGAAAGTGCAAAGTTAAAAGTTGAAAACTCCCAAAAAATAGTAAACGAGTTTGTACATTTATTAAATGAAGATTATGGTTGGGATGCAAAAAAGTTTGAAGATTTAGGGAGAAAGCTTGCAGAAGAATTAAGTATTAAAGTAGGAGAAGTGTTTATGGTGTTGAGAGTTATTATCTCTGGAAAAAAAGTAACTCCCCCACTTTATGAAAGTTTAGTGATTTTAGGAAAAGAAAAAACTCTCTTGAGGTTAAAAGAAGCCTTAGATTAAGTCTTATGTCTGCCCTTGATAGAAAATTTCTAAAAGTAATTGAGTTAGAAAGATTTGAAAGACTAAATAATGTCACCGAAGTTTTTGGGTGGGTATTTATTAGTTTTATTGCCATTCTAAATCTTACTTCAGTCATAAGTAGTTCCCATTCAGGTGTAGTTTATCTTTTGTTGCTAGCTACCAGTGGTTTTTTTGTCCTGTGGTACCATTTCCTCCCAAAATTAGACCCTCATGTAAAAGTTTTGATAGAAAATCTGGTCTTTACTCTTTTGGTAGCGGTCCTAGTCAGCTTTACTGGGGGTTTGAATAGTTATTTCAACTTTTTCTACTATCTTATTATTTTAGGGGCGGTGGCAAGAGCCACTCCGGTAAACACTTTAGTGATTGCCGTTGGAGTGTCTCTTGCCATTATCTCCACTGGTTTAAATTTTTATGGTACCCCAGAATTTTATGCTTCCCTTAAAACAGTTGGGGTACTTTTAGTAAATCAATTACTCGTGACAATTTTTGCAGTTTATCTCACTCGAGAAATCCAAGAAAGCTCCAAAAAATACTACCAGGAACTAACTGAAGTGGCAAAGATTAAAGAGCAAGATCGTCTCAAAGATGAGTTTGTCTTTATTGCTTCCCACGAACTTCGAGCCCCCATCACGACGATGAAAGGATATCTGGAGCTTATTCTCAAGGATACAAGTAATAAAATGAATGCGGAAATGATACGAAATCTGAAAGTGGTTTTTGAAGATGCCAATCATTTAAACCAACTAGTGGAAGATTTACTCAATGTTGCTCGCATTGAAGCAGGCAAATTTAAGTTTGAACCAGAGGTATTCTCAGTTGGGGAACTAGGTAAAAAGACTGTAGAGGGTCTATCTGCTAAAGCTCAAGCTAAGAAAATCAAAATTAGTTTTGAAGATGGCGAGAATTTAAAGATAAACTCTGATCAAGGAAAGGTTCAGGAGATTTTGATGAACTTGGTGGATAACAGCGTCAAATACACCCCAGAATTTGGTAAAGTGGTTGTTAAAGTAACTCAAGTTGGAAAAGACGTCGTGGTCAGTGTCAGTGACAATGGTCTAGGCATACCAGAAAGCTTTAAAAAACACATTTTTGAAAAATTCTCCAGGGTGGAGCGGGCTCAAGTAGGCATGCAAGGGACAGGATTGGGGTTGTTTATTGTCAAACAATTGATTGACCGTATGGGTGGTAAGATTTGGTTTGAGTCCCAAGAGGGCAAAGGCAGCACTTTCTCTTTCTCTTTCCCATTAGCAAATTGATTTAGAAATAATTATTTAGTGTGAATCAAGAAATATTCTTCCGCTGGGATTAGGTCCAATTCCGTCAACACGCGCTCGACATCGCTTTTTTGTGACTGATGACAAGCAATGGCCTTTTTTCTTTTGGCCCAAGTTGCGTTTACATTTTCAACCAGGTCCACTTGGCTTTTGGAGTATCCAGGTGGTACGGAGATGAAGTAGTTTGTCATTAGTTTTCTTTGGTTAGAACTCATACAATAAAGCATTAGTTTTTGGACAGTAGGCAAGCTATTAAAGAGAGAGAGACAAACTTTGGTGATCGTGATGTGATCCGGATGCCCAGTGAGGCCCCTCGGCTCGAAGGTTATTAAAATTTGGGGTGCTAGCTTTTTGAGAACAGCTTCAAATTCAGTGGTGAGATTTTGGTCTTGATTTTTAGCTAAACCACCATCTGGAAATTTAAAACCAAAGATTTGCTTGACTCCGAGTATTTGGCCTGCTTTTAATAATTCCCCGTAGCGTCTTTTACCTAAATTTTTCCCACTGCCCCCTTTCTCTCCCTGGGTGGCACAGATCAAATAAACATCGTGGGTTTTGGCCAATTTGGCAATCGTACCACCAGGGCCCATGGACTCATCATCAGGATGCGCAAATATTCCAACTACGGCTGGCCTATTCATGACTTAAGCATACACTATATATCAACGTCTTTTGGAAAGCTGTTCGCTGATCTCGGCGATTAGTTCATTTCTCCGCTTACTTTTGGCACCTTTATGAAAGACGTACCTGGCAGCAATGATTGATCCCACTACTCCCCCCAATGCATCCGCAATCAAATCGTTCATGGTGTCATGGAGTGGATCCTCAGTCAGTGACCCTTGGGCTTTATGATCTCCAGGAGTAATGTGAACTAAAAATTGGTCATTGGAATACTCGACTATTTCCCAAAGTGCCCCAATACCCACGGTAATCAGAATCGTAATCACAATCATGGTTCCGGTGGCGACTTTTAATTTCCCAGAACTATAAAGACTGAAAGAAATCGCAAAACCAATAAAGCTGATAAAAAATGGTAAAAAGAAATGAACAAATTTGTCATAGTAGGGGACAGTGTCATAGAAATTATGGACTTCCCCAATAATAAATTGAATCAAAACCATGACGAATAATACAAACTCTATCTCTAGTGGGACATCGGTGATTTTATTCTGGGTAAAAATTGAGGGTGACACTAAAAAGGTGGCGGCAATAACAATGGCGATTCCAATAAATCTCTCACCAAAGGCCAGCTGGTAAAAACCAAAAGCAAAGGTTAGAATTCTCAGAAGCCAAAGTCCCAAAACAAAAAATTCGGAGGCATTTTTGGATTCATCTGGTTTGGCAAAGGCCCCTCTGAGGGCTCGGTAAAGATGATTGTTTTTAAAACCCATAACTTACGTGTATTCTACCAAGCGGGCATAGGTTTGTAAAAACTCTTTTTGGGGCAATGGGTCTCGGCTAAGCCATTTGATAAAAGGGTTTCTGGAAGGGTTATTCAAGATGGACCGTGGCATCGTAAGGCTCAATGGTAATTTTAGAAGATAGTCATTTAGAGGTGGGACCCAGCTTTCGCAGCTAAAAACAAATCTAATCCATCCCTGCCAAAAGGCTAATTCAAAAGGGGAGAGTTGAGTCCTTTCCAACTCTTCCTCATGTTGATGAAGAGCAAAGCGGATGCTGGTAGTGTGAGCTTTCCACATATCTTTTAGTTTCCCGGTTTTAAAATAGATCTTCCAAACTTGAGAAGTATCTTTTACAGGATGTTCTAAATACTCTTGAGCATACTTGAAAGGGGAGAGAGTTAAGGAATGATTTACCAAATACCAGATTGGCAGTTTATCTCTACCAGATTCTTGTTGCCATTTTGTCTGCAGATAAATACCAGCAAAATAGCCTAGCTTTTTCTGTTTAAAGCCTAAAGGATAAATTTTTCCAGGAAAAAGATTACCTAGTTTCTCAACAAGTTCCAATCGGTGAGAGTAAGAAAGGTCCATGTATTAGATAGGAATGCAGTGTCTTAGTTCTGTTTTATGAGCAGGTAGGCAATTTGGGCAACAGATGACTTTTCTTGATGGTCTGACTGAATCATCATTGTAAAAATCCTCTGACTTGGAGTTGCAGTAGACACAAGAACCCATTATTTCTCGATGTGGAAAATCTACCACTGGGGTAGTCATGCGGTTATCAAAAACAAAAAGTGTTCCTTTGAAGTGTTGGGCCGGATATTTCTCCATATAGGTGTGGATCCCATCTTCCAGCTGGTACAGATCCTTGAATCCCACTTTTTTCAATAGTGGAGTAGCTTTTTCACACCTGATGCCCCCAGTGCAGACGGTAATAACTTTTTTGTCTTTAAGGTGGTGAATATTGGCAATCTTGTCGGGAAGTTCTCTAAAATTCTGCAAGTCTGGATGGACAGTCTTTTCAAAGCGCCCCGCGCTGATCTCAAAACTGTTTCTCAGATCGAGTATTACAAAATCTTCATTTTGCTCATATAGTTTTTGTAACTCCTGGGCACTGATTTTTTGAGCAGTGTCTTTTTGGACACTCAAATCCCCAACACCTAAGGTGACTACTTCATCTCTGACTTTTACTTCAAGTTTAGTAAATGCTTTACCATTACCTGGACTACTTTTGAAAACAATATCTTTAAATAATTTATTCTCTCGGAGTTTTTGTTGGTAGGTTAGAATATCTTCTTCTCTACCTTCAAAAGTAGCATTTACCCCTTCAGTAGCAATCAGCATTCTGCCTAATAGATTTAAACTTTCACACAGTTGTCTCTGTTCATCTCTGAACTTTTCAGGGTTTTTAATATTCACAAATTTGTAAAAAAGAATTACTTGGTAGTTATTCATCTTTAACTTTCTATTTCTTGCTTTAATTTTTCTAACACATCTTGAGTAAACGGTTTGTCGACATCGCCACTTTCAACATATTCAAGTTGGGTGGTATTTTTATCAATTCGTGTAAATATATACCTTACACGGTAGTTGCCGTCTTCAGTTTCCCACTCAATAAACTCATTTGCTTTGAGGTCGGTGACAATTATGTTAAAAGACGTCTGGTCACCTTTGTATTCTGTATAAATTGTACCGATTTTAACAGGCCATTCGTTTGTTGTTTCGTCAATGATATCAGGGACCCACAGTTTTGCTTTTGGTGGCGTAATACAAAAAGCAAAAACATCGGCAACGGGTTTATTAATCTTGATGCTTAGTTTGTTATCCTTCATTTTCCCAACAATCGACCTTGGCTGAGCAGTGTGGTCACGGACCATTCAGGCATTATAACTCGCCAGAGTTACAAGAGGCGAGATGTAATCGAAGACGATTATAGTCATTGTCTCACATTGAGGCTAATTGAGACAAATGAGACAGTTTAAAAGAAGTCACAAAGATACCTAACCTATAGTTATTAACTGCTGCTCCTGATAAAGAGGTTATCCTATAACCTGTAGTTGACTAATCAGGTTCTTTTTGGTATAATTCCCCTATCAGGGTGATGACCTACATCAGCAAGGAAAGGAAGGGATGGCCATGGTGGCTACCCAAACAACCTGGGGCCCGTTGAAGGCGCTTATTGAGCGTTTCGACGAGCACAACTTTGGCCGGGTCGAGATCCAGCGTCTCGTCGAGAACGCGGATGTGCTCGTCCAGATCGGTAACGGTACGCTCACACGGGCGTTACTGAAAACAAGCATGGAGAGCGTGGTCAACCCGTTCGCCAAGGAGAAAACCGATTTGCGTTGGTTCTACCCGCAAGGATGGACACCGACCACGGCGGAAGAGCAACTGGCGATCTTGCGAGGGTTCTACCCCGACCTCGACGGTTCACAAGTTGTCGAAATCGCCAAAGGAATCACGGTTCCCGAGGGCGCCGACGGTCTGTTTGTTGTTCCGAAGCTAAGCAGCGTCGCTGCCTCGCTCGGAATCGAGGACCCGTACGGTGAAGGTTATGGGCGTTTGCTCGAAACTACTGTACTCACTCATCTCGCAGGAGGGCGGCAGTTCCACAACTACCGTGCCGGCGAGCTGACATCCGATCGGGTGAGGGTACTGAAGTCAACCGCAGACGCACTTCGCAACCTCGAAGAGCAGACACCTGGGGATTTCCTGGTGCTTGCTGCCCAGACCGGCATGAAGTGGGGTGGGTACAGCCCGCAGAACGCTCGCTGGGAAATAGAGCACTCCGAGGGAGAGTTCGCCCTGCCAGCCTGGTGTGTGGGACACATCCTTCTCACCAACCCAGCTCGACTGGAACGTTACGAAGTCCTTTGGATCGATTGTCCTGGTGATGAGTATCGATTCGAGGACGGGGTGGAGTTCCGGGACTGTCTGTGCTTCGGCTTCTACGACGACCGGCTCGAGTTCTGCAGCGGGTGGCTTGACATTGCCGACGAGATCTGCGGTTCGGGGTCTGGTTTCTCTGGGTAGTACTCTCTTGGGACTTGAGGCTTGGAACCTTGTGCTCCTTGTCTTCTTGTTCTTTGAGTTTGCGCCCGCAAAAATGAGCCTCTTTTTCGTGTCCAACACGATCTGGAGGCTCTACTTTTTTATGCACTATATTTACAAGCAACAAGTATAGTCTGTACAATCTTTTAGAAATTAGGCTAATGAACTAAGAACTATGGTTTTTGGTCGCCGAAATCTCTAACTTTCCCAAATAAGTCAGAGTTCTTGACCCTACTGGGGTATTGAAGTGTACTTAGAGAATTTTAGACACTACTTACCTGAACTCAGTCTCGATCAAATCGGGCGAATAAAATACAGAAAAAATAGTGCATAATTCGATTGATTTCGAAGATAGACACTTTTAGTGTCTGCGCCTAAGAAGGCTAAAGACTAAATTTTCAGTGAGGTTAAAGAGAGTTTGGGTATAAATTCGAGGACGAGGTGGAGTTCCGGAACTGTCTGTACTTCAACTTCAACGACGACCAGCTCAAGTTCAACAACAGATGGCTTGACAATGCCAACGAGAACTGCGGTTCGGGGTCTGGTTTCTCTGGGTTGTGTCTAAATCAGGTGATTTGCTTGGCGTGCTTTATCCAGCCGCCAAGCATTTTACCAATTTCTTGGAGGTAAGATTCCAGGTGTATGTACTTTTTGGTATCTAGTGATTGACTATCTTTGGCTAATCTCAGGAAGATTTTAAGTGTCTCTAATCTAGAATCTGCCCGGGCAAGGAGAGCCAGTTTTTCAGATTGTTCTCGGTTTGCTTCCAGTAAGAGTTCGAGGAATTCTAGAGTTAAATTATCTAATTGGTGACCTAAGGTGTATCGCTGTCTTTTAGGGAAGTTGGGTAGAATTAGGTACAGTTCTTTACAAAAATCGTAAGTCTTTTGAAATATGGGTATATTAAAGTCAGTTCGAATTGGGGGGGGGTAGAAAATTGAAAACCTTTTTGCATTTGTATAAAGAAATTACCTCATTGGACAATCTTTTTCAAGCATTCGATGAGTTTAAAAAAGATAAGAGAAAAAAAGTTGATGTCGGAAACTTTGAGAGGCACTTAGAAGATAACATCTTTAAGCTTCATAAGGAGTTGGTAAACAAAACTTATAGGCACTCTACCTACACCGGATTTTATATTCGCGACCCCAAAGTGCGTCATATTCATAAAGCAGTTGTTCGAGACAGAATTGTCCATCACGCTCTTTTTAAAATTATTAATCCCATCTTTGAACCCAGTTTTATCTCAAGTTCTTTTTCTTGCCGTAAAGGATTTGGAACACATCGGGGTTTTGAAATGCGACATCAAAAAATTCTTTGACAGTGTAGACCACAACATTCTACTAAAGCTACTTGGGACCAAAATTAAAGATTCTGACATAATTTGGCTGTTAAAAGAGATAGTAGGTGGTTTTGAAATCGAAAAGAACAAAGGAATACCAATCGGTAATCTCACTTCTCAACTTTTCTCCAACATCTACTTAAACGAGTTAGACCAATTTGTTAAGAAAGAACTTAAAGTGAAGTATTACGTACGTTATGCTGATGATTTTATCATCCTACACCAAAACCGAAAAGAATTAATCAAATTTATTGAAGAGATAAGATATTTTTTGGTTGCCAAGTTGGAATTGAATTTGCATCCAAGAAAAGTCTCTTTGCGAAAGTTCTCTTGGGGAATAGACTTTGTGGGTTATGTCGCTTTACCCTATCACCAAGTAGTTAGAACTAATACTAAGAAAAGAATTTTTAGAAAGGTAAAAGAAAAGGTCGCTTTGTATAAAGCTAAAGAAATCAGTCAGCAATCCCTAAATCAATCTATACAGTCTTACTTTGGCATTTTAACTCATGCCAATACCTATAAACTTAAGGAAAATCTTACCAACAATCTTTTTTATTGGCTAAATGAGTGAGATGTAACCACAAGAAAGTAGTTACGGAGTAATGAATCTTGAGGGCACGGTTGCAGTTGTGCCCGTCTTGGCTGCCGAGCAGGGATTCGAACCCCAATAAGCAGATCCAGAATCTGCTGTCCTACCATTAGACGACTCGGCAATAAGCACTATAACCAGTCATCAGACTGGCGCAGAAGTTCTTCGAAGAAGGAGCTTCTTAGGAGCAAAGCGACGCAGGAATGACCGAAGGTCAATCGTATTTTACCAGAATTAGGCTCTTTACTCAAAAGAGACAATTTTAACATCTTGATTTTTCAAACCTAAAGTATTAAGCTAACTAATAGTTAGTATGTTATTGTTAATAATCGTCTTTCTATTTGGTGCTGTGTTAGCCTTCTTTGCCACTCAGAATACTGCTGGGGTAGCTATCAACTATCTTGGTTATACTTGGAGTGACATCCCTCTTTATATGGTAGTGATTGGGTCTATTCTAGTAGGTTTGCTTTTGGCAGGAGTTATTACTTTGATTAATTCTTTTACCAATACCTTTACCTTGATGGGCAAAGATCAAAAAATAAAAGAGACCAGTAAAGTAGCCTCTGATTTAAAAAAGAGAATTGATGAGTTAGAAATTGAAAACACCCGCCTAAAAGCAGAAAAATCCTCAACCCCAGTAGTTTAATTACCTACATTTCCTTTCTTTACCAGTGATGGCCCTCTTTTAGAGAACCATCAGTGGTAATTTGATTGTGTATTCACTTGTTAGGGAGTTGTTCTTTGGAAGACTCGTCCCAACCATATCAGGACTACTGCCCCTAAGGTGGCGACAAAGAGACTGTACCAGTTAAAACCAGTAACGCCTGCTTGGCCAAATAGGCCCATGATAAACCCACCGGCTAGAGCCCCGACCACTCCCAGGATAATATCGGTCAACAGGCTATTGTTGCTGCCCATAACCATGGAGGCAATCCAACCAGCCACAGCTCCAAGGACGATCCAGAATATTAATTCCATCTTTTTCACCTCCTTTCGGAGAAAGATATTACCAACAATACTAGAATATAACATTACAGTATGAATGTCAAGTTGGCTGGTGGTCCATTTCAGTTGTTTTTGATTGGGTGTATAATTAAACCAAAGAAAGAAAGGCAGAGTGATGGAACCTGTTTCAGGTGTCGTAAGATCCCAGGCGACCACTCTGCCTTATCCTTCACCAGAAGGGCGAGTCAGGTGGTTTTCCAGAGTTTGGCAAAAGATCAAAGTGAGCGAATTTGTCCTAAGTTGGCAGATCCAGGCGCGACTTTCCAACCCGACCTTAGCGATCTTGATCGCCACTCTCCCGTTTTACACCGGGGTGGTTTTCCTCCCCTTGATAGCTCTAAGTTGGGGAGTGTTGACTTGTAGCTACTACGAGTACCGGCGCCGTCATGGGCTAGAGTGCCTCTACCGTGATCCAAATGAAGAGGCGAAGGCGCAAATGAGTGAAAGTGGGCGCCATTTCTGGGGATGGTCAGGTTACATTCTCAAAGTCATTTTCATCTTGGGACCAGTCAATGTCTTGACGACTAAGGGTTTGTGTCGCCTTCACCGCCATTACCAAGCTCGGGAAGAGACGGAAACCCTCGCGTCTCGGGTTACTATGGTGGTGGGGATCGGTAAATCAGGAGTCATGGCGGCTAGGCATTTTCTGGAGCAAGCTGGCTACCCCAAGAAGAAAATTTACCGCCTTAATCTCGTGGGAAGGGTTTTGGAAGTGCCTTTCAAGATGGCGGATGCTTGGATCCTATACGCCCTTTACCTGATACTCCCGTTTCCAAAGAGCGCTAACTTGGTAGTGCACGGGTGGTATTGGTTGGTTGGGACAGCACAATTTGTGGTTACTGGGGGCTGGCTTTAAAAAAAGTTCAGTCCCCTTCAATTTAGAGAATCCATTATTTCTCACTAGCGTTCGAAGTAGTTGTATATATCTAGAGATAGTTTGGCCATGAGTGTTTTAATTTCAGTTTCACTACTAATTTCTTTACTCATCAACGTAATAATATAAGTACTTTTATCTCCATACACAATTCCCACGTCATGACGAACATCATCTAACTCCCCAGTTTTATGAGCCACTGGTACTGGTGGCAAAAGAAGTGGAATACGGTCATTAATCCTTTGACTCAAAAGTAGCTCTTTCATTTGAAGACTGCTGCTAGGGTCTAACGCCCGGTCTAAAACGATCAAATTAAGAAGATTGGTCATATCCTCAGGGGTGGTGGTGGGAGGATCAGTAAAAGTAGTGTTCTTTAGACCAATTTTTTTGGCAATTTCACTAATTCGACTCCAGCCAATTTTTTCCGCCAAAAAGAGGGCGTCTTCATTGGAAGAAACGGAAATCATCGCCTTTAGACTAGCTGCTACCTGAGGGTCATTAACATCCAGTCTTCCAATCTTGGCTTCATAAAAAGCACTATACATGACGACAAGTTTGTAGAGACTAGCGCTGGTAAAAGGCAGATCCTTATTTAAATAATACTCCTGACTGGTCGTAATATTCTTAATACCAATTCCTAAAGTGGCAGTAGTCGTAGGCAGGTATTTGTTCACGATTTCCTCAATCTCTCGTTGAGGGTCATTTACTGATACACCAATTTGGTTATTAAAATTGGAGAATAAATTACTGCTGGAAACATAAGCACTCACAAAGTCAGTCGGAGTTGAATGGGACATAATGAAATTGTAAAAAATAAAAGACGAGACAACCAAGATAGCTATGGGCAGAGCTTTTTTTATCATTCACTCTCCATTCTACTTAAATCCAACTTGGCTCACAAGTTGACACCTGGCTGGATGCTTGATAGATTGGTACCTATGGGTGCTGCTCGCCTCCGTAAGAAAAAAATCATTTTAAATTACCAAAAGAAAAGACAACGGAAAGATTTTGCCATCTTGTGGGTTTTGGGAGTTACCTTTTTAGCCTCGGTTTTAGTCGCCTCTTGGGGTGGTGGTGCTTTATATCAAAAAGTAGTAAGCATCTTTAGCCCAGTAGCTAATGAGCTAGAAGATAGTAAGACTGTGCAGGCAATTGAGAGTGCTGATGGAAAGTTTGACCCCGAAAACGCCTTCCCTATCTATGACAATTTGGTATTAGATTACCAGCCAAAAGATATTGCCCAAGAGACATCTAGTAACCAAGTCTTAGCGGCCAACACTACACCTGATGGGCGGGAAAAATGGATTGAGATTGATTTGAGTGAACAGCGGATGCGCGCTAAAGAAGGGGAGAGTACCCTCTATGATTTTGTTGTTTCCACTGGAAAAAAATCCACTCCCACCCCAACTGGGGAATTCCGGCCTTGGATAAAAATGAGGTATGCTCTCATGACGGGTGGCAGTAAAGCTAAAGGAACTTACTATTACTTGCCCAATGTTCCTTACGTTATGTATTTCTACCAAGGATATGGCATTCATGGAGCCTACTGGCACAAGAAGTTTGGCACCCCCATTTCCAATGGTTGTATTAATACTAAACCAGAAGAGATGGCTAAGATTTATGAATGGGCTGGACCGGTGATGCCCCAAGGACATTCGGTAGTCAAACCCACCGCTGAAAATCCTGGTATTAGGATTGTCATCCACGAATAAGTTTTCTGCTCGGTTTTTAGCAAGTCCAACACACTCTTACTCCACAATGGCGGGTTCACCGAAGAAAAGTATTTATACTTGATACTTAATACTAAATACTGGATACTGAGTTCATGAATCAAGATGTTTTGGTAAAAGACATGATCAGAACCATGTCAATTCCTACGGTTAAATATAACCAGCCGATCGCCATTATTTTTGTTGGCGCACCCGCCAGTGGCAAAACTACTTTTGCCAAAAAGCTACTGTCTCAGTTGCCGTTTGCTTACTTCTCGAGTGACCAAGTCGAAAGTTATTTGACTCCGCACGTGGATTTTTTTGATGATCACGAATTAATCCTAAATTTTTCCTTTGAACTAATAAAACAGCTAGTTCGTGAAAAAGTTTCCGTGATTTTTGATTTTAGTATTGATAATTTAGCTGATAGAAAAAAACTAAAAGAAGCCATTGAAAGTTTGGGTGGAATTTTGATGATTGTTTATTTTGAAAGTGAAGATGAGACAATCTTTCGCCGCATACAAAGCTCAAATGTCCATATTGTGGAAGGGTCAAAGAAGGGTTTTGTCTTAGACAAGGACTATTACCAGTTTAAAAAAAGCAAGATTCAGTCCCCTCTTGGGGAGGGAGCATTTGTGGTCAAAGAAGATGATGACATCGCTCTAGAAAAATTTGTTTCTTTAATTCACTCCAAAATCCCTCCTAAGCAAGCACAAACTTGACAGCATTGATGTAAAGTAATACAATACCTTTACTAACAAGTTTTAAGGGAGGTTTTTATGTCAGTCGGAGAAACAGTTCAGGTCGATCGTCAAGAAGTAGGCGACGAAGTCGTCCAAACTACGTCAGTTACCCCTGGTTCTACAAATACTCATTCTGCCAACAAATCCATTCAAATAGTTCAATATTTAGCTGGTGTTTTAGCTCTCTTGGTGGGAGTTAGATTTGTACTGCTCTTACTAGGAGCGAGAAACACGGGGATCGTGCAGTTTGTCTACCAAATCACTGAGCCTTTTGTTGCTCCTTACTATGGAATCTTGGGACAAAGCGTCACTTATGGACCCGCCCGGTTTGAGGTTGCCTCAATCTTGGCAGTAGTGGGTATTGGCGTGATCGCCTTTATTATCATTGGCTTTATCAGATTATTAAAACATTAATGTCAGGAGGTGAAATATATATGATTAGTGCAATTATTTTCTGGGTTATCTTTGGAGGTGTTGTTGGGTTGATCGCTTCTAAACTAATGGGAGCAGACAGTCGTGTGAATGGTTGGATGAACGTTGTTCTAGGAATAGTCGGTGCCGTCGTCGGAGGATTTCTCCTCGGGTTACTAGGTGGTGAAGGAGTTAGTGGATTCAATCTCTACAGCTTTATTGTCGCCATTATCGGTGCCTCTGCCGCTATTTGGCTCTATCGGATGTTTGCCAGACCAGCTTAATAGCTAAACTAAATTATTTAGAAAAGTCAGCCAATGTCTGGTTGGCTTTTCTTTTGGAGGAGGGTTTGCTATCCTAGTAACATGATCAAAGTGGCAATAAATGGTTTTGGAAGAATTGGCAGACAAGCTTTTAAAGTAGCTTTGGACAAACATGCAACTGAAGTAGAAATTGTGGCACTGAACGATCTCACTGATACTAAAACTTTAGCCCATCTTCTCAAATACGACTCTGTCTATGGAAAATACCCTAAAGAGGTTACTTTTGATGATCAAAATATCATTGTGGATGGTAAAAAAATCCGAGTTTACGCTGAAAAAGATCCTAGAGGGTTGCCATGGAGTCACCACAATGTCGATGTGGTGATTGAATCCACCGGGAGATTTACAGATCGTGAAGGGATGCAAGGCCATCTGGATGCTGGCGCCAAAAAAGTGGTGCTTTCAGCCCCGGCCAAAGGCGATGGTGTCGGCACTTTTTTGATCGGGGTCAACGAAGATCACTATCACGGAGAGAATTTGATCAATAACGCCTCATGTACTACCAATTGTATCTCACCGGTGATAGCAGTGCTGCATGGAAATTTCAAAGTCCTAAAAAGTGTAATGAGTACCATTCATGGGTACACCCAGGACCAGAATCTGCAAGATGGTCCACACAAAGATCTCAGACGTGCTCGGGCGGCCGCACTCAATATTGTTCCGACTACCACCGGGGCGGCGATTGCTACCACTGAAGCCATTCCTGAGTTAAAAGGCCTTTTTGATGGGTTAGCTTTTAGAGTGCCGGTACCCGTGGGGTCGGTCTCCTACATCGTGGCCTTGGTAGCTAAAAAAACTAGTGTTGAAGAAGTAAATACTGCTTTTGAAAAAGCGGTCAAAAATCCACTTTATAAAGGAGTCTTAGCGGTGACTCATGACCCCATTGTCAGTAGTGATATTGTGGGTCGAAGTGAGAGTAGTATTGTGGATTTAGAATTAACCAAAGTAGTTGATGGGGATTTGGTGCAAATTGTGGCCTGGTATGATAACGAATTTGGTTATGCCAACAGACTTGTAGAGCAAGTGATAAATGTGGGTAAAACAAGTGCATAGGCTAACAGTTAACAAATTCGTTGCGGCAGACTTTGTCTGCCTAAACGAGTATGGCTATGCTAATAGACTTGTGGAGCAGGTGATTAATGTGGGTAAGTCTTGATGTCATTGCGAGCGTTAGCGAAGCAATCTCTAAAGTTGGGATTGCCACGTCACTTTGTTCCTCGCAATGACAAGGGAAGCGTATGATTTATCTTGGAAGTGACCATGGGGGTTTTAAGTTAAAAGAAGTACTAAGAACTTGGTTAACTGAGGGGGGTCAAATCTTTACTGATGATGGAGACCTCACTTTGCAGCTGGATGATGACTATCCGGACTTTGCTTTCAAAGTGGCCAAAGATATCCGCAGTGGAGAGGACAGGGGCATTTTGATCTGCAAAACTGGACAGGGGATGGCTATTGCGGCTAATAGATTCCCTCATATCCGGGCAATACTGGGGCAAAATCAAGAAGAAGTAAAAAAGGGTCGAGAGGATGAAGATGCCAATGTTTTAGTTTTAGCAGCTGATTTTATAAATGAAGAAGAAGCCAAAAAACTAGTAGAAACTTTTTTGCAAACTCCTTTTAGTAATGAAGATCGACACAAAAGAAGAATTGAGAAAATTTCCCATGTCGACAGTTGAGATTCGGCCGACTATTTTGGAAGTTCCCCAAGAAAAAATAAAAGCTAGTTTAAAAGAGGTGGCTAATTTAGTGACTAGTTTACATATTGATGTAGAAGATGGAATTTTTGTTCCGAGGAAAAATAATTTTACCCCCCAGTTTGTCAAAGAGGTAAAGCGGGAATTTGGATTTTTTTGTGATATCCACCTGATGGTTCAAAGCCCACTAGACATAATGCAAGATTACATCCGCGCGGGAGGAGATTTGATCACCTTCCATTTTGAGAGTAGCAACCGTGTCCCAGAAGTCGTGGAGACCATAAAAAAACTGGGTGGAAAAGCTTGTCTAGCTTTGAAATTGGAAACAGAGGTGTACCTGAGTAAACCTTACTTCGTTGATCTGGAAGAGGTGTTGCTGATGAGTGTTAACCCTGGTTTTGGGGGGCAGGAATTTGACACTAGAGTATTAGGAAGAATTAAAAACCTTAGGGAATTGGGTTATCAAGGTAAAATCAAAGTTGATGGTGGGGTGGGCAGCACTGTCGCTAAAAAAGCAGTTGAAGCTGGAGCAAACATCTTGGTTGTTGGCACTGCCCTATTTGAAAATGGTAAGATAGAAGTAAATTATAAAAAATTAATAGATAGTGTGTAGTATATGATTTACTTCTGCGCCAGTTTGACAACTGGTTATGAAGAGAACTATCAAAAGTTATTAAAGGAGGTAAAATGAAAAAAGTTAGTTTTTCAAATGCAGCTAAGATTGCTAGTGTCAGTTTAAGTGCCTTTTTACTCATCGGAGCAACCGGGTGCAATAAACAAGAAACTGCCACTCCGGCTACTGATGTCAACACTGCTCCAGATACTACCCAGACCACGACCACTCCAATTCAGACCTCTCAGGTGGGTAGTCAGGTGATTATTACTGACACTGGTTTCCAACCGCAAAAAATCACCATTAAAGTCGGAGAGAGTGTCACCTGGACAAATAATACTACTGGGACTGTTCGCGTAGCTTCTGATCCTCATCCATTGCACACTGGTCTAGCGGGGTTTGATGACATTAGTGGCGCCACTGCTGGAGACATCTATACGTTTACTTTCACCAAAGCGGGGAGTTTTGGTTATCATGACCATAATAATGCTGGTATGAAGGGAAGTGTAGTCGTTACGGAGTAATTAAAAAGGCAAAATTCAAAATGCAAAATTGCAAGTAAAAATTCAAAATTAAACACTTTTGAGTTGAACTTTTGACCTTTGACTTTTGAGTTTTGATTTCCTGCCCAATGGATATTCAAAAGCTAGAACAAACTGCCAATACCATTCGCGAAGATATCATTGCTATGCTAGTGGAGGCAGGCAGTGGTCACAGTGCTGGACCCCTCGGGATGGCTGATGTTTTCACGGCCTTGTATTTTGAAGTTCTGCATATTGATCCCAAAAATCCCACCATGCCAGATAGAGATCGGGTAGTCCTCTCCAATGGGCACATTGCCCCAGTTTGGTATGCTACTTTGGCCAACCGTGGCTATTTTCCGAGAGAGGAATTAAAGACTCTCCGGAAAATTGACTCACGTTTGCAAGGTCATCCCCACGTGGGTTCAACACCCGGCGTGGAAAACACTGGTGGTCCTCTGGGCCAAGGGCTCTCTCAAGCCATTGGCATGGTTTTGGCTGCCAGGATGGATAGCCAAAAATACCAAGTTTACTGTTTGATGAGTGATGGGGAACATGACGAGGGGCAGATTTGGGAAGCAGTTTTGTTTGCCGGGAAAAATAAACTAGCTTCTCTAACTGGAATTATTGATAGAAACAATATCCAAATTGATGGGATGACTGAAGATATCATGCCCTTAGAGCCTCTAAGAGAAAAATATGAAGCTTTCGGGTGGCATGTGATAGATGTGGATGGACACAATATTGAGGCCATTGTAGATGCTTGCAACAGCGCCAAAGCAATTGTGGAAAAACCAGTAGTAATCATTGCTCACACTATTCCTGGAAAAGGAGTAGACTTTATGGAGTATAAATATGAGTGGCATGGCAAACCACCAAATGCTGAAGAAGCCAAAAAGGCTCTTCATGAGCTCAGAACTCTGGGCGGAAAGATAAAAAGTGAACATGAATAAATTAAATTCTATGGTTGCTCCAAGTGTAATAATCGGGGTAGAAATTATTTCGGTTTTATGTGTAATTTACATGTCAACTCAACCATATGGTGGGGAATTGGGAGCTGTACCTTTATTTCTTTGGACACTGATCTGGACTTATGTAACTATATTTTATGTGGTGAAAAAACTTTCCCATAAAAATAGTGTAGCGATACTAATTTTGGTGTTAATCACCCTGATTCCTATAATAGGTATATTTGCGTGGCCCCTTATCAGAGGATTCGAGTGAATAATTTGATCAAAATTGGTTTGGGATTAGCAGTCGCGATTGTTTTTCCATTTATGGTGGGCTTTGGGATCGAGGCCTTCTATAGTGGTCCTAAGCAAGCTTATGAACTTTGCCAGAAGTTTGACCCTGGTAATAATCCGGTTCCTGCTCAAGTAGGTGAAAGTGCACCGGTTGAGAAAGCCTACCGTGATCCAATGCTTGATCCAAAGTATAAAGAATGTTTTGATAATGCCCAGAAAGAAATTGATATCTATAATCGGAATTTATTTCTAATTGCTGGAGTCTTTGGTTTTATTGCTATTGCACTAGGGACGTTGATGTTTAGTGAAAGAATTGGGCCAGTCGGCCCCGGACTGGTATTTGGTGGTCTTTTTACTATTCTATATGGTACAAGCCGGTCTTTTCGAAGTGTTGATAAAGGATGGATTTTCATAGAACTCTTGGCAGTCTTTGTGGGAATTATCTTGATTACCTGGAGGTATCTGCAGGTGCAGAAGAAAAAGTGATGGACTCCCCTGCCCTGAATCCAAAATTATTTGATAAGGAAGTGGAACAAGTGCCGACTAGAAATGGTTATGGTGAAGCCTTAATGGAGCTTGGTGAAACTGACCCAAATGTGGTGGTATTAACTGGGGATTTGGCTGAATCGACCAGAGTGTTGGAATTTGGTAAAAAATTTCCTCAGAATTTTATTGAATGTGGGGTTGCTGAACAAAACATGATGGGGATCGCTGCCGGGCTAGCATTGAGTGGTAAGATACCCTTTGTATCCTCATATGCAGTCTTTGTCCCCGGTCGGTGTTGGGACCAGCTGAGGGTGTCGGTTTGTTATAGTAACGCTAACGTCAAGGTTGCCGGTGCTCATTCTGGGATATCCGTAGGGCCTGATGGAGCTACTCACCAAGCTCTGGAAGATATTGCTAGTGTTCGGGCTTTACCAAATCTAATTGTGGTAGTTCCTTGTGACAGTATTGAGACCAAGAAAGCCACTCTGGCAGTTGCCAAACACAAAGGTCCCGCATACTTCAGATTTACACGCGAAAAAACTCCGGTGATAACTACTGACAATACTCCCTTTGAAATCGGCAAGGCCGAGATCCACCGGGATGGGGACGATGTCACCATTGTGGCCTGTGGGCCACTAGTTTACCAATCACTTGTTGCGGCGGAAGAATTGTCCAAAGAGGAGAAGATATCTGTTAGAGTTATTAATAACCACACCATCAAACCAATTGATAAATTAACTATTGCCAAAGCAGCCAAGGAAACTGGAGCGGTTGTTAGCGTTGAAGAACACCAAATCAATGGGGGATTAGGAAGTGCGGTAGCGGAAGTATTGGCTGAGAATTACCCGGCCCCAATGGTCAGAGTGGGGATGCCCGATCATTTTGGCGAAAGTGGCCAACCCAATGAACTTTTGGATAAATATGGTATGAATGTAAAAAGTATTAAAGAAGCAGTACTAGAAGTATTGAGAAAGAAAGTGAAAAGATGAAATTCATGAGAGATGTATTCCCGTATTTCCTTGCTGTTGTTGTGGGCCTTATTATTTGCTTGGTAATTCTTATAGATGCTGTTGATGGCAATATACCAATCCCGTATCGTGTTTTTGAAGTAATTTTAATCATTTGCACACCTCCACTTCTTTTAGCTAGAGCCATCAACATTTTTTCGATGTTTATTTTAGTGCCTTTGTATTTTGTCTTCTTAGTTTTTCTTTTTAAGAAGTTGATTGGATACATAAAAAAACTTAGGAACATATGAAGGCCAGAGAATGGTTCCAGAGAGCTAAAGAAGAAAAATTTGCCATTGGTGCTTTTAACGTGGGCAACCTGGAAACCCTGCAAGCAATTGTCCGTGGAGCCGCGTTGAAAAAAGCGCCAGTTATTATTGAAGCTTCCCCCGGTGAGTCTGAATTTATGGGTTATGAGAACCTAGCTGACCTGGTTGATAATTACCGGAAAGCGGGGGCTGAGATAATTCTAAATCTAGACCATGCCACTGATTTTGAAAATGTTAAAAAAGCATATGAAGCAGGTTTTGACTATCTCCATTTTGATGGAGGTAAACTGGAATTTGAGGAAAATGTAAAAATAGCCACCGAGGTGGTTCAGCTGGCCAAGGGCAGAGGAGTTATGGTTGAAGGGGAGGTAGATCATATCACTGGGTCTTCCTCGATCCACAAAGAAGGGGTAGAAGGTGAGCAGGCCAAGGGAAATTATTCTGATCCGGTCAAGGCAGCAGAGTTTGTAAAACGCACCGGGGTAGATACTTATGCTTCTTTTATCGGTAATGCCCACGGACTATACGCCAACGAGAAAAGATTAGATCTAAATCGACTTAAAGAGATTAAAGAAGCAGTACCAAATACTTATTTATCACTCCATGGTGGTTCAGGAGTCAATCATGATGATATCAGAGGTGCAATTGAAATTGGAATTAATAAAATCAATGTAAATACAGAGATGAGAAATGCTTACAGAAAAGAACTGGAAGAACAACTTAGAAATTCAGATGAGGTAGCCATGTATAAACTTTATCCAGAAATTATTGAAGAGGTGCAGAAAGTAGTGATGGATAAAATAGATTTATTTGGGTCATGGGGAAAAGTCTAATGTCATTGCGAGGAGCAAAAGTGACGAAGCAATCTCAGAGATTGCCGCGCTTCGCTCGCAATGACAAAACGGGGGTTTATGTTTGATTTGATTTCAATTGGAGATGCGACAATTGATACTTTTATCAAGATTCATGATGCCACGGTGAAGTGTGACATTGATGAAAAAAACTGCATGATTTGTCTGAAATATGCAGACAAAATACCAGTTGATGCGCTCGAGCACCAAGTGGCGGGTAATGCTGCCAATAACGCGATTGGTTCAAGTAGGCTGGGACTAAAAACCGCGATTTACGTAAATGTGGGTAGTGATGAATCCGGATACCGAATCAAAAAAACACTAGCCAGCGAAAAAGTTGATCCTACCTACATGAAAACCCATGAGGGAATGGAGTCGAACTACTCCGCTGTGATCAACTTCAAGGGTGAAAGAACCATCTTGGTCTATCATCAAGCTTGGAAATACGATCTACCCAAACTGGATAGTACCAAAAGAGTGTATCTGACTTCATTGAGTGAATCCTACTTAAAATCAGATTTAATCAGTCAAATTGTGGCCTACTTAAAAGAAAGTGGTGCTAAACTTACCTACAATCCCGGTACTTACCAACTCAACAGTGATGTGAAAAAAGATGTTGAGTTGCTGAAGTTGTGTGAAGTCTTTATAGTTAATAAAGAAGAAGCCCAGAAAATACTTGAGGTCCCTGCAACCACAGATTTCAAGGAATTACTTTCGAGTTTAAAAAAACTTGGTCCAAAATACATCTTTATAACTGATGGTAGAAATGGTTCAACTGCCACGGATGGAACTACTTGTTACCAGATTCCAGAATGGCCAGGTGACCGGGTAGAAGCAACCGGGGCAGGGGATAGCTATGCTACCGGTGCCACCGCGGCTCTTTTTTATGGAGAAACTCTTCAGGAAGCGATGATTTGGGGTGCTATCAATGGCGCTTCGGTTGCCTTCCAGATTGGACCTCAAAAAGGGCTCCTGACTTTAGAAGAAATGAAAAAAAGAAGAAGTACTCTGCCTGATTTTAAGGTAGAACAAATTAGTTAGGGGGTGACTTTTATGTCAAAGAAAAAAAGTAGTGCAAAAAAACTTAGAATTACTGGAGAAATGGACCAGTGGTTTGTCTCAGTCGGCCTTATGGCAGTGGTCCTGGGTATTTTAGTCTTGGCAATATCAGTGTATTAATTCCTGGAGGTTAATTGAAAGTTTATGTAACGCGCCCGATTCCTGAAACAGGAATTAAATTGCTTAGGGATAAAGGTTACATTGTTGATGTAAATCCTGATGATAAAGTTCTCACTCAAGAACAACTGATTGAAAAACTAAATCAGTATGACGGGGTATTAACTCTTTTAACTGACAAACTGACATCTGAAGTGATAAGTAAAGCCGGAAGTCAGCTCAAAATCATTGCCAATTATGCAGTGGGTTTTGATAATATTGATGTTCCCGCAGCTACGAAGAAAAAAATCTATGTAACCAATACCCCAGGTGTATTGACTGAAGCAGTGGCTGAGCATACTTTTGCCCTGCTGATGGCAGTAGCCAAAAGAGTAGTCGAAGCAGACTCATTTGTCAGAAGTGGCCAATACACTATCTGGGAGCCAATGGGCTTTTTGGGACCACAATTGTGGGGGAAAACCATTGGGATTGTGGGTCTTGGGAGAATTGGTTCTTTTGTCGCTCAGATTGCTCACGCCGGATTTCAAATGAAAGTTTTATACTATGATGTCAAAAGAAATGACGAGTTTGAAATGCGATTTTCAGCCCAATTTCAAGCCATTGGGGATATTTTAAAGAATAGTGATTTTATTACCATTCATGTTCCCCTCTTGGATTCGACCAAGCATTTGATAAATCAGGACAGGCTGAAGCTGATGAAAAAGGAAGCGATTTTGATTAATACTTCTAGAGGCCCAGTGGTAGATGAAAAAGCTTTAGTGGAAGCTCTGAAAAACAAAACTATTGCTGGAGCAGGGTTGGATGTTTTTGAGAATGAACCAGCTTTAACTGAAGGTTTAAAAGATTTAGCCAATGTGGTTCTCACCCCTCACATTGCCTCAGCGACCGTAGAGGCCCGGGAAGCCATGAGCAATATTGCGGCAGAAAATATTATGGCTGCACTGGAGGGTAAAGAGCCTCCAAATTTGGTAAAGGTTTAATGCAACTATACGACGTTATTATCATCGGTGCTGGTCCAGCGGGATTGTCCGCAGCTATTTATGCGGTGCGTAAGTCTCTGCGTACTCTTGTAGTCACTAAAGATATTGGTGGGCAAGCTGCCTTATCTAATGACATTGAAAACTATCTTGGTTTCTCTTTAGTCAAAGGGATACAATTGACCGAAAAATTCCGCGAGCACTTGGAACATTTTAAAGAAGACCTAACTTTGGAAGAAGGTGTAGAAGTTACCTCCATCGAGAGATATCCTCTCCAAGACCAACCTGGATTTTTAGTCAAAACCAATGATTCCAAAAAGTTTGTAGGCCGTACTTTACTGATTGCCTCTGGACGTACTCCCCGAATGCTCAATGTCCCGGGAGAAAAAGAATTTTTAGGCAAAGGAGTGGCAAATTGTGCTACTTGTGATGCTCCTTTTTACAAAGATAAAGAAGTGGCGATTGTGGGTGGTGGTAACTCGGCTTTGGATGCGGCTATTCCACTTCTGAAAGTAGCCAAGTGTGTCAATATCTTAAATCTGACTGACAAAATGACTGGGGATCCGGTGATGTTAAAGCAAGCCGAGGAAGCAAGTTGTGTCAAAATTTATAACAATGCCCAAACTACCAAAATTTTAGGTGAGAGTCAGGTAACTGGAATTGAGTTTCTAGACACTAAAACCAACCAAACTCAGACTCTGCCCGTCATGGGAGTGTTTATTGAGGTTGGTTGGGTGCCCAACTCTCCTTTTGACAAACTAACTGAAAAGGATGCTCGTGGTCAAATAAAAGTTGATCCTAATCTGCACACTTCTGTTCCTGGTATTTGGGCCGCCGGTGACATCAATGATATGTGGGGTGAGCAGATCATCATTGCGACTGGGGAAGGAGCCAAGGCAGCTTTGAGTATTAATAATTATCTAAGTAAACTCCCACCAATTTCAGCTAATAATATCTCTCTCCCTGATTAGAAACCATTGTTAGCGGGTCCTGTCGCAGGTTTAGCGAAGCGCAGAAGTCTGAAAGAGCTTCTATCCCTCTCACCGTGCTCGCTCGCGTTGCTCGTCTGCGCGCGCTGAGATCTCTTCCTCCTGCGCCACCCGCCCAAATTGAGGGAAAATTTGATAGATGCACTGATTGTGTATATAATTCATTGCTATTGAAAGGAATTAATGATGAATGAATTTATTCATTCTAAATATAATTCATAGCTATGTTTAAATGGGTAACAATTGGTTTAGTAATAGTTGGGTTAGTGGGGATGGCCTATTTTATCTCTACCCAAAAGAATCGACCTAGTCCTGGTCAGGCCGTACAGCCTGCTGGTCGTAATCATATTGCCGACAATACTGCTGCTGGCAACTATAATTCCAATCCCCCTACTTCTGGAGACCACTGGCAAGTCCCTGCTGATTGGGGAATCTATAGCGAGGAATTAGCTGATGAAAAAGTCGTTCATAATCTGGAGCATGGTGGGGTTTGGATTTCCTACAACTGCAGTGTCCCAGAAAGTAATCGCTCACCTCAAGATTTTGCCACTGATTCGGCGATTCCCGCGACCTCGACTGTTAGTGCTAAATTAGATGATGACAGTTGTAAAAAACTAATTGCTGATTTGGAAAGTATCGCCCGCCAATATCGAAGTAAAGTCATTCTAACCCCAAGGGGTAAGAATGATTCGAGAATTGCTTTAGCTTCCTGGGGGAGACTATGGAAATTTGATCGTTTCGACCAAGCGAGGGTGGCAGAATTTGTCAGCGCTAACCGCAATAATGGCCCTGAATTTGTCCCAGACTAAATTCAGTATCTTGTATTATGTATCAAGTATTTAGGAAGTTATGCAATTGGGTTGAGGTGGAAGATTGATCCTTATCTTAACCTAGGGCCACTATTAATTAAGTGGTATACTATTTTTTTAGCTCTGGCTATCTTAATCCCCTACCTATTAATAAGAAGAAAATCTCAGCAATTTAATGTTAAAAAAGCGGAAATAGATAATCTGCTCTTAATTCTTGTTCCAACGGGGATAGTTGGAGCCCGGCTTTACCATGTCATAGACAAATGGAGTTATTACCAGAACCACTTAGTGGAAATTTTATATATCTGGCAAGGGGGGTTGGGAATTTTTGGAGCCTTGTTAGTTGGAGGATTAGTTAGCTGGTATTACTGCAAGGTAAAGAAGATTGATTTAGTTAATTTATTAGACCTTGTTCTCCCCTATCTGCTACTAGGTCAGGGTATTGGAAGAGTGGGTAATTACTTTAATTCTGAAGGGTATGGTCCTCCTACCACTTTGCCTTGGGGAGTAATGATAAATGGGCAGAATGTGCACCCGACTTTTTTCTATGAAGCTCTTTGGGATTTAGTGGGAGCAGTAATTCTTATCAAACTCAGACTTCGACTTAAAAAAGGCCAGTTAATAAGCTTCTACTTGGTTATTTATGGTCTGGGTAGGTTAGTAGCTGAAGTTTTTAGAATTGATACTTTTGAAGTTAGTGGTTTTAAATTGGGGTACGCAATTGCCACAAGTCTAATCTTGGTTGGGTTGTTTTTACTAGCAAAATTTACTAGAATTGTAAAACCAGAAAAGAGGTAATATGGATATTGACCAGCCAGAAAAATTCACTAATCTTGATAAAAATAAAGTTTTAGAAAGTGTCCAAGCTTTTGGAGATCAATGTGCCGCCGCTTGGGCAGCTTCAAGTGCTCTTAGTTTTCCCGACGAATTTAAAAATGTTAAAAATGTAGTTGTCTGTGGTATGGGGGGATCAAGATTTACACCCCGAACTATCAAGGAAATGCTAAAAGAAGAAATAAAAGTTCCTTATGAGATTTGTGAGGATTACTCGCTGCCAGGTTATGTAAATCAAGATTCTTTGGTAATTCTCTCTTCTTACTCAGGTACCACTGAAGAAATAATCTCTGCTGGTAAGCAAGCTTTAGCAAAAAGGGCAAAAATCACTGGTATTTCTGAAGGTGGGGACGTGCAAAAAATGGTGGAAGAGGTCGGCAGTACTGGTTATTTCTTTACCCCTGATCTAAACCCTAGTGGGCAGCCTAGAATTGGCTCTGGCTACATGCTTTTAGGACATTTGGGTCTGATTTATTCTTTAGGATTAGCAGATATCAAGCCAGAAGAAGTTGATAAGGCCATTCTAAAAATTGTTGATGACTCAGCTCGGTATAAACCAGAGCTCACCACTGAAAATAATGAAGCTAAAAAGCTCGCCAAGATTCTCAGTAATGCGCATAATTTTATTATCACGGCCGAATTTCTCAAAGGGTTTGGAAATGGGTTTGCCAACCAAATAAATGAAACTGCTAAAAATATTTCTGATCCGAGATTTATTTCTGAACTAAATCATCATCTTTTGGAAGGATTAAAGTACCCAGATACCTTAAAACAAACTGGCCAATTTGTCTTTATCAAATCTTCGCTTTACTCAAGTCCAATCCAAAAAAGATTTGCTATCACCAAAGAAGTCGTGGAGAAAAATGGTTTGAAAACCTATGACATCACTTTAACCGGGGAGACTAAAATCGATCAGGTTTTGGAGGCCTTTACTTTGTCCGGATTCACCACTTACTATATGGCCATGCTTCAAGATTTGGATCCCGTAGCTATCCCTTGGGTAGATTATTTCAAAGCACAACTCAAAAAATAGAATTAAGAATCTAGAATCAAGAATTAAGCAAATCCCTTAATTCTTAATTC
>CAYGGA010000011.1:0-32834 GCA_964349395.1 uncultured Gammaproteobacteria bacterium
ATCCATTACCCAGACTACAATCCTACTTGGTATGGGGGTTACAGTGGATCAAACTTCAGTTTTGCGAACACTGCCTTTATGTCTAGTTTTTCCTCTAGCATCACTACCTCGGCTCCAAGTTCTTCTTCTGGATTCAGTGGTGGGTCTTCCGGTGGAGGTGGAGGCGGTGGAGGCGGTGGTGGTTGGTAAACTCAGTAAACTATCTTAGCTTTGTCCCCAGCCATGATAAGTTGGTCCAGTAAATCAGGCGTTTCAACTTCATTTAAATAGAACCTCAGCTTTTTAGTGGCAGTAGTGCAAAAAGTCTGACCACTCCCGGCAGTCAGACACCTTTTATCGACTTTCATTGGTTGAGTTGCAAAAAAATCCGCCCAAGTAATACCCGCTTTTCTAACATGAATAATATTTGGATCATCAGCTTGCAGATAAACATCGGGACTTAAATTGTGGTACATGGGGCTACTAAAGTTTCTTTTGCTGCCATTGATACGAATCTCTAGACTAGCTTCAAAAGCTACTGGTAAGGTGTCTGTTGTGGCTTCTGGAGTGGGGGTTTGAGAAATTCCTACCGTAGCTGTTTTAGTAGAGTTTGAGGTGTTGAACCAGAGATATAAAGCAAGGAGGAGAGCGATCAAAATCGAAATGGGGATATATATGGAGGGGTAATTGGTTGGTTTTAGATTCATGGTGTGGCTATTTCTTTTGAGTTTTGTAAGAAAAGGCAACCCCAATTCCTAGGGCTAAAAGGATCCAGAAAACCCAATTACCAGCAAACCATCCAATAAGTAGAGCTAACCCCAAGAGCATTACGAAGGTATTTAAAATTTCTCTAGTAAATTTCACTTCTTAAGATTACTCTAATGATATACTATATTGCAATGGAAAATCCCTGGGAACGAGCTAAAGAACAATTAAAAGAAGCCGCCAAGATAGTTAACCTGGATCCTAAACTCCTTACCCGTTTATTAAAACCAGACCACATTATTGACCTGTCCTTACCACTTAAAAAAGACAATGGTGAGACTGAGACTTTTAATGGCTTTAGAGTCCAACACAACAACTTAAGAGGACCATACAAAGGTGGATTAAGGTATCATCCCCAAGTGGACATGGATGAAGTAAAGGCCCTAGCTTTTTGGATGACTATGAAAACAGCAGTGATTGATGTGCCTTTTGGTGGGGGAAAAGGGGGAATTGAAGTTGACCCCAAAAAATTATCTGCCTCTGAGTTGGAAAGACTGACTCGGGAATTCACTAGGCAACTTGCCCCATACATTGGCCCGCACACCGATGTTCCTGCTCCAGATGTAAATACGGATTCGGAAGTAATGGGTTGGATAGTGGACGAGTTCAAGTTGAAAGTTGAAAGTTCAAAGTTACAAGTTACACCCGGAGAAGTTAGGGCGGTTGTTACCGGTAAACCAGTGGAGCTTGGAGGCAGTGAGGGAAGGACGGAAGCGACTGGGCTGGGGGGAGTTTATTCTTTGTTAACAATCCTGAGCAAGTTGAAAAAAGATGTGCAAGGACTGACTGTTGCCATTCAGGGGTTTGGGAATGTCGGATCATACCTGGCAGAGTTTCTACTCAGAGAAGGGTTTAAAGTAGTAGCCTTGTCAGATTCCAAAGGTGGTATTTTTGTTGAGAGTGGTATTACCAATATTAAAGAAGTTGAAGCTTATAAAAAGAAAACTGGGTCACTTGCTGGTTTTGCGGGCAAGGATATTTCTGGGGAAGAATTATTAGAACTAGATGTAGATATTTTGGCACCTTCAGCCTTGGAAAATGTGATTACAAAAGATAATGCTCCTGCCATTAAAGCGAGTATTATTTTGGAAATGGCCAATGGCCCGACTACTTTAGAAGCAGATGAAATATTAAACCAAGCTGGGAAAACAGTAATTCCTGATATTTTAGCCAATAGCGGTGGGGTAGCGGTTTCTTATTTTGAATGGTACCAAAACCTGCATCAAGAAAAATGGTCTAAAGAAATTGTTTTCCAAAAATTGGAAGAGAAGATGGTCAAGTCTTCAACTAAAGTTTTTGAAACCTCAAACAGTTTAAAGGTGTCTCTTCGGGAGGCGGCTTTTGTGGTGGCTCTCCGACGACTGCAATAATTTGAGTTTCAACTTACTCTACAAAGGTTAAAGCAATCCCTTTTTGACCGGCCCTTCCAGTGCGGCCAATGCGGTGAATATAGTCATCAAAAGTCTCGGGCAAGTCATAGTTGATGACATGAGTGACATTGGTGATATCAAGCCCACGGGAAGCGACATCAGTAGCCAGAAGGATTTGAGTTTCATTTCTTTTAAAACTTTCCAAGGCTCTTTGTCTCTGATTCTGATTTTTATTTCCATGAATCGCGCCCACTTTGAAACCACGAGCGGCTAGCTGTTTATCAAGCTTTTCCACTCCATGTTTGGTACGACCGAAAATCAAGACTTTATCAAAACCATCCTTAATAAGCAGATCATGAAGTTGCTCAATCTTTTGGTCGCGAGAGAGTACTTTGACCACATCTTGGTCGACATTTTCAGCAGTATCTTGCTGTTTGACTGACACGGTCACCGGATTATTTACAAAGTCCCTTAAGACCTCGTTTACCTTTGGACCCATGGTGGCAGAAAAGAAAAGAGATTGTCTGACTTGTGGCAGGAGGGACACAAAGTATTTAATATCATGAATAAAACCAATATCGACCATGAGATCGACCTCGTCAAGTACAAAACTATCAAAATCCCCAAGGTAAAGGATTTTTCTTTCAATCATATCTCTCAGTCTCCCAGGCGTTGCAATAACAAAATGAGGACGCCTTCTGACATCACTAGTTTGTCTCTGCAAACCTGATCCACCGATCAGCAAGGCCGAATAAAGTCCCAGACCCTGAGAAAAGCTGCGGAATTCTGAATTGATTTGAGCAGCTAATTCTCTAGTTGGGGCGATAATAAGTACCTTACTGGTACGGGTTTTAAAAACTTTATTGATCAAAGGGATTAGAAAAGCAGCCGTCTTGCCAGTTCCAGTATTGGCTAACCCAATCAAATCCCGTCCGTCAAGAATAGGTTGAATGGCTTGATCTTGGATCGGAGTTGGGCGAGTGTAACCTTTAGAGGCAATATTGGCTTTTAGTTGATCTAGAATTTCAAAATCAGCAAAACTGTTATGCGGGACAAAAGGAGTTTCTTCTACTACTGAGGTAGATCTCTTAATAAAAACTGAGGGATCTTTACCTAGTTGAGAATCACCCCTTCGTCTGGGCGCAAACTTATTTGACCCACCAAAAGAGGGTCTGTTAAATGAGGAGCTCTGAGTGAATTTGTTTTCACCTCGAGAAGCACCCCGCGGTTTTTGAAAACGGTTACGTTTAAATTGGTTATACATATATTTTTTTCTGATGAAAAAGAAAACTAACGGAAGTTAGGAGCTAGTAAAAGAAGTCACCCCTAAACTTTGGAGGCAAGGAAAGGAGAATCAGTATTAGCTCAGATTCTTGGTCAACTAAAATACTATAACACACTGCACAACCTTTGTCAAACCCATAGTTTCCCAATGTAAAATGAGAGTGTATAATTGAACTATTGACCATGAAAGACAATCAGTATGAACTGCAGGCTGAGGTTTGGCTTTGGCCTGGCAAAGCGGGTTGGTATTTCGTCACCTTGCCCCAGTCAGTAGCTGATGATATAAATATTAAGTTCACTGGTAGAGAGCGGGGTTGGGGGTCATTGCCGGTAAACGTCAAGATGGGCTCAACCAGTTGGAAGACTTCGATTTTTCCCGATAAAAAAGCCGGGTCTTACCTTTTGCCTATCAAAGCACAAGTTAGAAAAAAAGAACATATTAGTATCAACAGTGCAGTAAGTTTGCAGATAGAAATATTAGTTTAGAAAGTGGGTTTGTGTGCTAAAAGTTGGGATTGTGGGACTCCCCAATGTAGGGAAGTCTACTTTATTTAATTCATTACTAAAAAAACAAGTGGCTGAGGCCTCAAATTATCCATTTACTACTATCTCTCCCAATATTGGAGTGGTCGAAGTTCCTGATCCAAGAGTAAGTAAATTAGCTGAACTCTCCAAATCAGCCAAAGTAGTCCCAGCGGCAGTAGAGTTTGTAGATATTGCTGGACTAGTTAAAGGAGCTCACCAGGGTGAGGGTCTAGGCAACCAATTTTTGGCCAATATCAGGGAAGTAGACAGCATTGTGCAGGTAGTCAGAGATTTCTCCGACCCCTCCGTGGTGCAGACTGGGTCAGGTGATCCAGAAGAAGACATTGATACTATTAAAACTGAGCTGATTTTAGCTGATATCCAGACTCTTGAAAAACAAACCCAACCCAAGGGAAGTATCCAGAAGCAAGAAGTAAGAATTTGGGAAATTATTACTCAGTTGAAAAGTGGGTTGGATCTAGGTAAATTGGCTCGTGAAGTAATAGTTGATAACAACGATTTGGAGCTAGTCAAACATTTACAACTGCTCACTTTTAAACCGATTTTAAAAATCATCAACACGGACGAGACCAAAGTAAAAGATTTTCCAGTAAAAGATGATGAAGTGGCTTTGTCAGCCAAGATGGAAGCCGAGTTAGTAGACCTTGACGAATCTGACGCTCATGATTATCTAGCTGAGGCAGGAATTTCTGAACCAGGTTTAAATAAAGTTATCAAAAAAAGTTATCAACTTTTAGATTTAATTTCTTT
Source organism: uncultured Gammaproteobacteria bacterium (assembly GCA_964349395.1). GTDB lineage: Bacteria > Patescibacteriota > Microgenomatia > Woykebacterales > RBG-16-39-9b > CAYGGA01. The sequence continues at coordinate 4,695 of CAYGGA010000011.1, forward strand.
TCTGACTACTGGACCCATAGAATCTAGAGCCTGGACCGCTCCTAGAGGAACTTTGGCTCCTCAAGCTGCAGCAGTCATCCATACTGATTTTGAAAAAGGATTTATCAGAGTGGAAGCAATACAATTTGAAAAATTTGTCGAGGCAGAGACTTGGGAAAAAGCTAAAGAAAAAGGGTGGGTGTATATCGGTGGTAAGGATTATGAAGTCAAAGACGGAGACGTTGTTTTCTTTAGAGTGAACACCTAATTTAGATTAAAAGTAAGGCCAGGAAGCTTGCAAAACAAGTCTCCTGGCCTTTGTGGTTCTGGGAGTGACTCAGACGAGAACGAGAGTTTTCTCCTCCTGTCCAAATCCGATGCCGAGTTTGTCTACTACTGCAGCCGCCGCGGCGATGGGGTCGTAGTCCTGGGGTGGAACCTTCAGCAGCGCTTCGAGAGCTTCACGAACTACCAAGACTCGCTGCATATGACACTCGGTCCTATCATTCAGGATGCGAATCCGAGCCACCTGCTTGTAGGTCAGCCCGTAGTGCTTGGCGACGCAGAGGTCAGTAGCGCGACCATCGCGTTCCAGGTGGATGCGGTGTGGGCAGAGCCCGTGGACCCTCAGGACGTTGTGCAGGTGTTGGTTACCACAATCAATCCGCCGGTTCTTCCATCGTGGGCCGACCTTCACGCTGTATTGGCGGTAGGCCAGCTGCGGTGGCAGCGTTTCGACCGCCTCGGCAAGAAGTAGGTAGTTGATCATCTCTCCAACCTCCTTGGTTTGGTCAGCCTGGTGGCTAATCCTGACTGAATAGTAAATCAATTTAATCAAAGAGACAAGCAGTAAAATGTTGCAAAAAAGTCAGGCACAATATATAATTCCACAACTTAACTGTTGTTGCACAGATTTGGGCTTGAGGATATACTAAGTTTATGATTGTTTTAGCACCATATGAATTGCCGGTAGCTGTGGCTGGCTCACTGGACGAAGTCAAAGTTAAAGAGGCACTTGAAGACATCAAGAAGTTAATCACTGACTCCAAAGGCGAGGTAGGAGAAGTGGAAGAATGGGGTAAGAAAAACCTCAGCTTTCCTATTCTCAAGGAGAGAACGGCTTTTTACTTCTTAGTAAATTTTGAAGCAGATAGTAAAACTATCCCAAATCTTAGTAAAAAATTAATGCAGCAGGTTAATACACTTAGATTTCTGGTAATTAAAAAGGAAGTTCCGAAGAAATTTAAAGAGAAGAAACCAAAAGCTTCAAAAAAAGCTAAGGAAAATTAAAGCGCTACATACGCGGAAGGAGCACACATGTCATCAAGATCACTAAACAAGGTAATGTTAATCGGGAATTTGACTCGGGACCCAGAATTACGTTATACCCCTCAAGGAAGTGCAGTCTGTTCATTTGGGGTGGCGACCAACAGATCTTGGATGCCAAGTGAGGGTGGTGAAAGACGAGAAGAAACTGAATTTCACCGTATTGTTGCCTGGAATAAACTAGCTGAGCTTTGTAGTCAGCTTTTAACCAAAGGACGTAAAGTTTATATTGAAGGAAGATTGCAAACCCGAAGTTGGGAAACTCCTGAAGGTGAAAAAAGGCAATCTACAGAAATCGTAGCTGAAGACATGGTTTTGCTTGATTCCAGAAAGCCGGAAGGGATTCCCCTAGGCGAAGAGAATCAAGACACAGTCAAAGAAGTAGTTAACCAAGATATCGAACCCGTAGTTAAGGAAGAGCAAACAGACGAGAAAGAGGTAAAGAAAGACACGGGAAAAGAAGCCAAGAAAGAAGAAAAGAAAGATAATGATGAAATCAATGTGGATGATATCCCATTTTAGTAGCTTTTCTTGTAGAAAGCTTCCGCGCCTAGGTACGATAGGAGCTTACGCTCCTGCGCTAAAGCAAGGCTAAAAAGAAAGAATTTATGATGGAACAAAGAAGTAGCAATAAACAGGGCTTTTCTGGCAGTAGGCAGAACCCCTCTTCGAGGAAAAAAACTTTTACTAAAAAAAGATACTGTTTTTTTTGTAAAGAAGAAAGAACTTTAGGGACCACTTTTTCCCCGGATTACAAAAATGTCACCCTTCTGAAGAAGTTTACTACTGACCGTGGCAAAATTATTGCCAAAAATCGCAGTGGTCTTTGCGCTCAACACCAAAGGCAGCTAGCTTTGGGGGTGAAAAGGGCCCGGCAGCTAGCTTTGATCCAATTCTCCTCTCATATCTAGGAAAATCAAAAGTCAAAGATCAAAACTCAAAAATCCAAGCCAAAACTTCTTAACTTTTCAGTTGTACTTTTGCATTTTTAATTTTAAATTTTGAATTACAGCCCATGACCAAGAGTAAACAAACTATCTAATCAAGCTGGAAGACAAAGTACTGTTCTGCTAGAATTAAAGGGTGACTGCTAGCGAATTTATTGTTATTGATTTTGGTGTGGCATGGACAAAAGCTTTTCACCTTGCCACAGACGTTGATCTTAATACCCCCCAACTGGTTATAAAAAGTCGCGCAATTGTGCCCACCTCTGTTCCAGATTTGGAGGTCTCCTACAAAGAATTGCTTAATAGTTTTCCCCAAGCTAAAAAGGCTAAAGTTATTTTGACCAGTTCTTTTTGCAAAAAAGAGGCGATTGAAACTTTCAGCAGCAATACTTTTATTGATAATGATGAAGTTTATAAAACTTTGCATACTTTTTTTGGTCAATCTAGTTTTGATGTTATGTTTTTAGATGGTGGGGCCAGTAATTTCCTGCAGACTTTTGAACCAACTAAAGTGAGTTCTTTGACCACGGATGCTGTCACCGAGATTGAAATTGAAAACTACTTAGGTAATAAACGGAGATTTCTATTCGCCCTGCCGACCCAAAAAGATGACCAGGATATCGAGCTTGCTTTCCTAAAAAATTATTTGCTCACCCGAGGACTAGTTCAGGGTGAAAAAAGTACCTTAGTGATTGCCTCCGGAGGGCTTTTGAGCCACTCTAAAAATACTAAACTAGTTCTGGAACTTTTGTGTGACCGTCTGACTCTCCCGTTTTGCCAAGTACTACTTGATACTACTGGTGTTTTGCCTTGTTTTGGAGCACTTATGTGTACGCAGATGGGGAAAAAAGATATTCTTCAAGTGCCTTCTTTAATCAGTCTTATGTCATTGGTAAATCTAGGTGGGCCCGCTACGGTCAGTTTTGATTTTGGTTTTTCTGAGATTCAGAAAGTACATGTTGGAATTGACGAGCTCGTGGTACTACCCGCAGAAAGAGATAAAGAAGTAATTGTGAGGGGTATTGGTAAGCAGGAGTTGAAAACCTATCTGACTGCGGGTCTTGCGGGGGTGGTAGTGGACGGTCGCGTCAAACCCTTAGATTTGGTACCAAAGAGTGATTTGTCCAAAGAAAAGATCAAAAAATGGCGTGAGGCTTTGAGTATTGGTGGGGCTTTATGATTAATGAAGTCGTAAGACGTGTGGTCAATCTCGAATCAGCCTTTTTTGAGAGAGTGATACCTGGTGTGGGAACTCCTTTAGTAAAAGTTGGCGACAATGTGGAACCAGCTGACATTATTGCTAGATATGAAGCATCTAGTGGTCAGAGGTTAGTAAAACTCGCCTCCGTACTCAAAATTCATGGCAAGGGCGTCCAGAAATATTTAGTTAAAAGAATCGGTGATCGTATTTATCGTGGTGAAGTGATCGCGATCCGTAAAGGGCTGTTTGGAGTGAGTAAAAAAATCGTTGTTTCACCGGCTGACGGCATTTTGGATTCTCTCCTGAGTGATGGAAGTGTGATGATTAAGTTTTTGCCGACACCCCGCAAACTTGCCTCGGCTGTCTCAGGGACGGTCAAAGTAGTGATTCCACATAGTATTACTATTCAGACCCAGGTAGCTAAGGTGTATGGGTTCACCGGGGCAGGAATTCTAAGAGAAGGTATTGTCCGCGTAATTGCCAAACCCAATGAGTTTATCCTGCCCAGTCAAATAACTCCCAATTTCCAGGGAGAAATTTTGGTGGGTGGGGCCACGATTGCTAGAGCTACGATTGAGAAGGCCGTTACTTTAGGAGTCAAAGGTCTGATTATTGGCGGTATGAATTACCGAGATTTTTTGAGTCTGGGGGCAGAAAGTGACGTGGGGATCACCATCCTTTTAACCGAAGGATTTGGAGTCCGACCGATGGGGATGGATATTTATAATTTTTTGAAAAATAAAGAAGACCAGTTTGCTTTCATCTCGGGCAGAGAGAAACAAATCACTCTCCCTTTGGTGGAAAAAGGAGTAGAGGAGAAAAAATCATTTGCCCCTTGGAGAAAAACAAGAGTGGATGATCGCGTCAATGTCCTTTTTAGTAGTCATGATAGCTCCTTGGGGATAGTGACCAAAATCTCAGAAGACACAGACATAAGTGTGGTGGCCGTAACTCTTGACTCGGGTAACAGTATTGAAGTACCATCTACTAACTTGCAAATTATTGACTAGACCTGATAAGCCAAATTCTTTCAGAATTTGCTTGCGTTCGAAGTACTGAGGCACAGCCTCATTCTCACTGATGCTCAAAAGGAGCAATGCTCGTTTTTCACTGATGCTCGAAATAGGACAAGCCTGATTATCGCTAACGCTCAAAATGGAAGAAAATCTACCCCCCAACAAACTCCAAAATTTTCTTTTGAAAAACTTTAAGTTTTTCATTTTACTGATCCTTACTCTGGCTTTGGGTATCTATTTGGGCCAGAACTATAATCTCAAGATTGATGGTATTCCTTCGATTAGTAAAAAGGAGACGGGTAAGCTCTCCATCACCAATAAAGATGTCCCCGGAAATATTGATATTGATTTTACACTGTTTTGGAAAGTGTGGGATCGTATCAGTGAGGGGTATATTGATAAATCAAAAGTCGATCCCCAAAAGCTTTACTATGGTGCTATCCAGGGAATGGTGGAGAGCCTGGGGGATCCATACACTTCTTTTCTGGATCCTACTCAAAACCAAGAGTTTAGCTCGGAATTATCGGGAACTTTTAGTGGCGTGGGGATTCAATTAGGTGTTAATAAGGACAAACAATTAGTCGTAATTGCCCCCCTTGATGGTACCCCGGCGGCAGAAAATGACGTCCGAGCGGGTGATATCATCTATAAAATTGATAACAAAGAGGCCCTGAATCTCTCTCTTCCAGAAGCGGTGAATATAATTCGGGGTCCAGAGGGTAGCCAAGTCAAGATCACTTTTATCCGTGAAAATGTCGAGGGCCCTATCGAAAAAACTCTTAAAAGAGCGGTCATCCAAGTTAAAAGTGTAGTCTTAACTCAAAAAGGCGACACAGCGGTGATCAAAATAACCCGGTTTGGGGACGCTACGAACTCTGAGTGGTCAGGAATCATTGATAAGGCAATAGAAGCCAACTCAAAATACTTAGTTTTGGATTTGAGAAATAATCCTGGAGGTAGATTGCAGAGCAGTGTAGAGATTATCTCCTCGTTTGTAGACAAAGGCAGGGTGGCGGTTATCCAAGAGGATGCTCAGGGGAATAAGATGCCTCTTTATACCACTGAAGATGGACGTTTAAAAAATATCAAAGTGGTAGTCCTCATGAATAAAGGTAGCGCCTCAGCTTCAGAGATTGTCGCCGGTGGTCTACGGGACTTGCGAAAAATCAAACTGATTGGGGAAACTAGTTTTGGTAAAGGAACTGTCCAAGAAGTAGAGAACTTAGAGGGTGGAGCCGGACTTCATTTGACCACCAGACGTTGGTTAACCCCAAGTGAGTTTTGGGTTCATGAGAAAGGGTTGGAACCTGACATTAAGGTAGAACCAGACAAGGATGATCCTACAAGTGATCCACAGCTGGAAGAGGCTTTAAGAGCCATTAAGAAGGTCCTTTAACTTGACACCGCGTCTCATCCTGCCTATCATTTAACTAATGTCTACTGCCAAGAAGATTCTAAATATTTCCTTATTCTTGTTTATTCTTTTTTCCATTCCCGTCACTGTTTTTATTGCCAAAAGAGCCAATCTAAATTCTAGTGCTTCCAGCCTTGCATTAAGTGCTTCAGTCAGCCCTTCAACTCAGGCTATTACCAAAAGCAGTAGCGGTAGTTTTGTTTTAACCTTGAATTTTTCTAACTCTCACCTCACGAGTGGTAACGGCATTCTACTGCACTTTAGTGATCTGCCTGAAGGCGTCGCCCTGCAACCCCAGCCCATCGGCGCAACACCTTCTAATAATTTTCAAAAAATCCACTACTTCAATGTGGTTACTGGCAGCAATGCCAAAGCGGGAACTTACAAAGTCGATATCACCGCGACCGACATGATTACCACGCAGAAAACCTCTTTTTCTTTCACTATTAAATAAGCAAAGCTTGCGTTCAGCGGACTAAAGCCAATTTCCTGACAGAAATTGCTTGCGGTCGAAGAGCTGAGGTACCACCTCATTTTCGCTACTCTCAAAATAAGTAAAGATTCGGCGCTGATCTCTCCATGCTGGTAGACTGGTTTTTGACCGCCTTCTACTTGAAAAAAAGCCCCCACTGCTATAAATTAAAAGTATCCATGAATCAAAACCCCCGTGTCCTTGGTGTTATTTTTTTACTTTCCCTGGTTATCTCTGGTATGTTTGGAGGCATAGTTGTGGCCAGTTACCCTACTTGGTCCCAAAATCTACCTCCTCCTTTTAGAAAATTTCTACCTGAGGAGAGCACTACAACTAGGGTTGTGAATGGCACCCGCGTGGTGACCAGTGAAGAAAGTGCGGTTACTTCTGTTGTGGAGAAGACTTCCAGGGCGGTAGTTTCTATTATTGCGCGCACTGTTGATTTTGACCCCTTCAATGGTCCAATCGCTGATCAGCAAGGGATTGGGACCGGGTTCATCATTGATAAAAATGGCACAATCTTGACCAATTCTCATGTCGTCTCCGATGACAATATTCAGTACTTGGTGGTTACCAAGGATAAACAAAGCTTAGCAGTCAAAAAAATTGAGCGTGATCCCGTGCTAGACCTGGCGATATTGACGGTTGAGGGCAAGGATTTGCCCACCTTGTCTCTGGGGGACTCGGACAATATTAAGGTGGGTCAAACAGTAGTAGCCATTGGGAACGCTCTGGGTCGTTTTGATAATACCGTGACCGTGGGGGTAATTTCGGGGATTGGCCGTGGTATTACGGTTGCAGATGCGACTGGTAGGAGTGGCAAGACGATTGATAATGTCATCCAGACCGATGCGGCTATCAATCCTGGGAATTCGGGTGGGCCTTTGCTTGACCTGGGTGGAAATGTAGTCGGGGTCAATTTTGCGGTGGCAGACGCTTCCCAGGGAGCCCAGAATATTGGCTTTGTTATCCCCAGCAATACCGCCAAACCAGTGATTGATGGGTTTATAAAAGAAGGCCGAATCATCAAACCTTATGTGGGGGTGGGTTACTTTATCATTGACGAGGCGGTAGCCAAGATTCGCAATTTACCAAACGGGGCAATGATTCAAAGGGTAGTTGAAGACTCACCCGCCGATAAAGCTGGAGTAAGGACAGGAGATATTATGACCAAAATTGGTGGGTCTAGTTTGGATAGCTCTCATACTGTGGCCACTGAGATTGGTAAACATAAAGTCGGTGAGGAAGTAGAAATTCAGATAAATCGTGATGGTAAGGATCTTACTCTGAAGGTAAAGTTGGAAGAAGCACCTGAAGACCTTAGATAACAGTTTCTAGTTTACAGTTGTTAGTTAAAAGTTTTTGGAAATAACTTTGAGCTTTGGACTAAGAACTTATAACTCTCTCATAGACTTTGCCGTCGACTTCATATAAAACTAGGCCATGAGGACTCAAATATTTTGGTAGTTGCTTAAACAGTTCGTTATAAAATTTCATTCCATCATCTCCTCCCAAAATAGCCACTTTAGGTTCCCAAGTAATCTGTGGGTCTAAAATTCCATAAAGGTGGTCTCTCACGTAAGGCAGATTGGCTAAGATTAAGTCCGCTTTCTGACCCTTTAGTGGTTCTAATAAGTTGCCGTGTAAAAAGGCGATTAGGGGTCCGTCCCCGACACGCGAGAGTTGGGGTCGTACCCCGGTAAAATTAAGGTGATGCAATTGTGCATTCATCACGGACACCTCCAAAGCATCAATAGATACATCAATCGCAAAAAGTTTACCTTTAAAATCAGAGGGCAGGTGAGTTGCTAGGGAAATAATGATGTTACCCGAGCCCGTGCCGACATCCACAATTGTTGCCTTTGGATGGTTCTTGATAAATTCAAGCGCTAATTCAACCATTTCTTCGGTCTCAACTCTTGGAATCAAGACTCTGTGGTCTACAAAAAACTCCAATCCATAAAAATGAGCCTGGTTGGTGAGATATTGAATAGGTTCTCCCTGGAGGCGACGGTTTGTGAGAGAATTGTACTTGGTTAGTTGGTGATTAGTTAATAAGTAATCAGAATGAGCATGCAGAAAAGATTTATCTTTTTTTAAAACATGAGCTAACAAGATTTCTTTTTCAATTTGGGGTAGGGGGTTGTTGTTTAAAATATTTTGAATAACTGTCATTTGGTGTATTTTAACATTAAGGGAAGTAAAAGGGTCTCTTTAAGGGAGACCCTTGATGATTTGGTTTAGGATTCGCAGGTGCTGGTTATCTCTTCCCAGACGCGTTGGAGACGATAGCGGATACCGGTACTGACACCATCTTCGTTGGTGAACTTATCCAAGTTGGCGAAGAGGTAGATTTGTGGACCCTCCCCTGCGAAGTCATCATAGATGGCTCCGATAAGGTCGTTATCAGGAGAGAGGATGGCCATTTCATCGGCAACCACTTTGTGGCATCCATCCTTTGATGATTTCGGAATTGTCTTTCCTCGATAGGAGATTTCACCATCATCTGCAGATCTGAAGTCGGCAGTGAATGAATCTACGGGCTGAAAGCCGATATTTACGTGCTCGCCCACGTGAGCCCAGATAGGATTTAATTTCCACTGCTTCCAAGCTTTCCTGACGAGGATGACAACTTCGTCCAGAGTGGCTACGCGCTGTGTGCGGGGGTCATGCTCATCGAAGTAGCCACATTCCAAAGGAGTGCTGAAGTATACTTCAAACGTGCCAAAGTACCGACCGAAGTGGATCTTACCCACCAATCTTCCTCCAAGTAAAGTGGGAAGATTTTAACTCATAGAAGCTTATTTTGCAACTTCTTGGGATTGGCTAAAGGAATTTAAAATGTCGTTTATTTCTCCATCCATGACCTTTTCAATATTGTGCCAGGATTTTCCAATCCGGTGATCAGTGATCCTGTCTTGGGGAAAATTATAAGTGCGGATTTTTTCAGAGCGGTCACCAGATCCGATTTGGTCATTACGAGAGTTGCCCACCAGAGCGGTATCTTTGGCTTTTTCAAAATCATACACGCGGGCGCGCAGAATCTTTAGCGCAAATTCTTTATTTTGAAACTGACTCCTTTCATTTTGAGATTGGGAGGTAATGCCGGTAGGGAGGTGGGTGATTCGGACAGCAGTTTCTAGTTTTTGGACATTTTGTCCGCCATGACCACCAGCCCGGTAAGTATCAATCTTTAAATCTTTTGGATCCATCGCGTATTCTTTTTCCTCTAGTTCCGGCAAGACGGCCACAGTTGCGGTGGAGGTATGGATGCGGCCCGAAGACTCAGTACTGGGAACTCTCTGAACGCGATGAACTCCCGCTTCATACTTTAGAAGTCCATACGCTCCAGGGCCCGCAATTTTAAAAGTTACTTCCTTCAAATTACCAATCCCGCCTTCATTGATCGAGAGTTGTTGAGCTTTCCATTTTTTGCTTTCGGCAAACCGCACATACATCCGGTAGAGCTCAGAGGCAAAAAGACCGGCCTCATCTCCTCCAGCCGCGGCCCTCACCTCCATGATGACGCTGTGAGAGTTAATATCAGCAGAACTTGAAGAACTAGAGCTCGCGTTTGTGCCATTTTGGATTTGGAGAAGTGACTCTTTAAAAGTCCGTAATTGGTCGAGTTCTTCTTGAGCTAAATCTTTAAGTTGGGGATCTAGAAGTAGTTTTTCAGTTTCAGCAATTTTAGAGTCGACATCGTCGAGTTGCTGCTTTAAGTAATCCATGAAGGGCTAACCCTCCACTTGAAGCATTTCTTTTAGGGTTTTAGGACGAAAATCTTTTTTCTCTTCGACTTTTTTAACTTTAGTTTCAGCCTTTAAGACTTCACGTCTCTTGAAGGCTTCAACTCGACCTTCAGTGTCAATAAATTTAGCCAGTCCAGTATAAAAAGGGTGACAATTGTAGCAGATTTCGACACGCACAGCTTCTCGGGTAGAACCCGCTTTAAAAGTGTTACCGCAAGCACAAGTAAAGAGTGCATCGGTAAAATATTGTGGATGAATAGTCTGTTTCACGAGGGAAAGTATACCAAAGAAAATAAGGTTGTGCAAGATTAAATAGAAAGAGCAGACTAGTCTCGACTTTTAGTCTGCTCAGTGATCACTTCTTCAAGTACTGCTGACAGTGCCTCTCCCATCTAGACTCATGGCCTTGCTGAGCCCGCCTAGTAAGAAGCTCGTACACCAAGTACTGATTGTTCTCTACCTCCACCTTCATGACGCGTACCGCTAGAGCGATCAACTCGCGGGTTTGCTTGGGATCGAAACCGTGGTCCAAATTCCAGCTGAGCTTCCGAGCACCGGAGCGCAGGTAACTGCGGTCGATGCCAAAATCGACTTCCAGCTGGGCAATGGTGTGCAGATGATCAGGGTCGAATCGTAGGCGCCAGGCTCTCTCCTCGCGGATGTTGAGATACCTTGGCATGGGCGTTTTCACTACTGGTGCCTTTCTCCCCGCCACCACGCAGAAGAAAAAGGACTCCCCGCCACAGTTCTTTTCAGAACTAGGGTGGATTTTAGCAACAAAAATGGCGACAAGCAATAGGCGAAAAGCGAAAAAAAAATCTTTAAATTATCTCTAAACCTTGTGGTGGGCAGCTCTTTGGTGGTGATGAGGAAAATTGTAAGTTCCTAAAAACATCCCCAGTAAAATCAAAACTGAGCCCACTATAAAAGTGGGGGTGATTTTTTCTCCAAGCAAAGGGACAGCGACTACCACAGTTACAACCGGCTGCAGAAAAGTCATGGGTAAAGTTTTACTAATAGGTAATTTCTCTAAGGACCATTCATAGAGTAGATAGGCACAAAGAGAAGCAAAAATGCCAAGGTAGAGGAGTCCTAGTAGACCATTTATGGTGAGATTCAAGATCCAATCAGTATGTATAGCATTTTCCCACAAAGCGAAAGGTAAAAAGGTAAAAGCACCAATGGTAAAGGAAAAGCCAATGATAGTAGAACTGTCAAATTTTTTAAAACTTTCTTTACTTAGGATGTTAAACCCAGTTCCTGCTAAAACCGCCAAAAGCAGGAGTAAATTTCCTAAAAGTGAATAGTTAGTACTTATATTTTTTTCCACAAAAGGCGCAATTACAATAATAACTAAAGTTCCTACACTTGCCAGTGAAATTCCTAGCCAATGCAAAAAGCTAACTTTTTCTTTTAGAATTAGTTTGGCTGCAACCGCGTTAAAAAGTGGACCAGTAGAAATAATAATCCCCGCTTCCATTGCGGAAGTCAGATTTAGTCCGACAAAGAAAAGACCAATACTCAAAGTGATTCCTAAAAGCGAGAGCACAAACATTAAAGGATAGTCAGCAATCTTTACTTTACTGAGTTTGGACTGAAAACCTAAGATAGGTAAAATAAGAATTGTTGCCATCACAAATCTCAAGAAAGCGGCCACAAATGGAGGCATTTCGGTAAAAGTAAGTTTGGCAATCGGAGGAGTAGCTCCCCAGATGATGGTAGCAATCAGGGCTGCTAGGAAAGCAAGTTGGACAGTATTCATTAATTGAATTGTAGATTAAAAATCCGCTTGGTTCAAATTTTTCTTTGTCACTTTTCTGCCGAGAAAAGTAGCCAAAAGCTCTCGCCACGGTTGCGTTCACTATCTACACTATACAAAAACCTTCGCGGACCCACTGGAATTCCTGCACTATTCGTGCTAGTCAGTTCCAGCTTCCACTTGGTTTTTGCAAGTGCGATCACTCTCACTCCACAAGTGGCGACTTGTTACCAGAATTCTTGATTCTTGATACTAAACTCTATAAGATAGAGGTAAGAGGATATTTTGTGAAAAAACTGCCCCTACTTTTACTGCTTTTAATACTAGTGGTCTTACCCTTTTTTGGTGTCTTTCCATCTTCTGCCCAAAATAATAGCCCCATCTTTGAAAATATTTATCTCCGCGTGGCCCCGTCTGCTAGTGATGGAGTGATTGACCTTTATTACAAAAATAAAGTGGGTAATTGGAAGAGATTCAATACCCTAACGCCCCTAATAAAAGTGGGGGACAGTTTTGAAAGTGCGCAGGAGTCTAAAATCAGTTTTACTGCACAGCAGCTAACTGATGGCCTCAGTTCCAAGCCAGATTTAACCAGAGTCAAATTCCAGTTTGCTCCTTTCAAAAATGGTGCGCATGTTTATCTGTTGATGGACATGGAGTTGGGCAAACCTTATGTTAAGTTTAGTGTTTTCAAAAATACTGGTAGCAGTGATATTAAAGAATTTAGTTTAGCCATGACTGGCGGTTTGGAAGAGTTTGTCCAAAAAATCCAAGTTGGGGGTACTTCTTACATTGCTCCAAATTGTGGTACTTACTCGCCGGGGTGCTCTGATATTCGCACTATCTCTGATAAACAAGAGTTCACCCTTTCCAAACCAGATAATAAAATTGTGACTCTGGTGGGAGAAACTGGAGTCAAGCAATTAATGTTTCTAGACCAAGATTATCTTGCTGGGGATAAATTAGTGACTAGTGTCAAAACTTCAGGAGCAGCAAAGACTAAAAGTGTGGCCACTCCCAGTGCAAGTAGGAAGGAGGAAGCCTGGTTTGACCAAATCTATTATTTACGAAGTCCCTTTTCTGGAGATGTAAATAGCTGGTATTTTGGTATTGATAGTGAGAGCACCAAACAGGAAGTGGTCAGCTCCCCTAAAGAGAAAAGAAATCTATCTTTTAGACTTAAATTTGCTGGAGTGGAGAGAAATGCGGGGGTAAAACAAGTCACTGCCTTGGTGACAGAGAAAAAAACCAAAGTACTGGAGAAGAAATTGAATTTGGTAGGGACTAGTAGTGGGGTTTATGTAGGTACTTTAGAAAATTTGCCCGGTAAAGTCCCTCTGCAGGTTTATATTAAAGGATCTAACAGGCTCACTACCAAATTTGATCTTCCAGTTGGAGTTGAGACCGTGGATTGGAGCTTGGCTCCACTTTTAGGTGGGGATGCCAATAATGATGATAGGGTAGACTCCACTGACTTCGGCCTCTTGCAGAAAGATTATCTAAAGAATACTGCATCCTCAGCTGATTTTAATTACGACAACAGGGTTGATTCCCAAGATTTTGCCATTTTGCAAGCAGGATACCTTGTTAAGGCTAGTAAGCCTTAACGGATGAAGGCTAGGAGTTCATCAAGACTAACTAGTTTTTGTTGTTTGGAATTCAAATCTTTGACCGTGAATAGCCCACGTTCGACTTCCTCCGGACCAATAATTACTATAAAGTTAATTTTTCTTAAATCAGCATACTTTAGTTGTTTTTCTAATTTGACCATCGGGTCCAGATAAACTTCACTATTGATATCTGAGTCGCGGAGTTTTTTGACTAGTTCTAGAGACTGAGGGAGTAATTCTGGGTTAAAAACTGTCACTAAAACTTGGTTTGGGAACGCTAGCGCTTGGAAAAGATCTTGACTTTCCATGACCTCGATCGTGCGGTCAAACCCCAATCCGAAACCCACGCTGGGTTGGTCGGTGCCAGTGAATTGGCCAATCATTTTGTCCCACCTTCCTCCACTGCAGATAGACCCACTGCTACCCTCAGCTACAGTTTCAAAAATCATCCCTGTATAGTAGTCTAGACCGCGCGCCAGGGTAGGTTCATATTTTATCCTGGAAGTGTCTACTCCCATTTTTTTCAAATTATCCAATATTTCTTGAAGATTGGAGGTAATGGGTGAGTCTTGAAGAGTACGCAGTGCCTTTTTAGCGTCAGTATCACTCAATCCTTTACTAACCATCTCTGCCAGGACGGCGCTTTCACCGATTTTTTCGAGTTTATCAATCACGGTCACGTATTTTTTGTCTAAGTTCTGAAAATTAGCACGGTCATTGATCTTGATTGTGACTTGTAAGTCTAACCTTTCATAGATAGCCAGCACTAAAGCGAGGATCTCACTGTCGGCCAGTGGGGTAGAAGACCCAATGATATCGGCGTCACACTGGATAAACTCGCGGTAGCGGCCTTTTTGAGTGTTTTCTGCTCGCCACACATTTTGGATCTGGTATCTTTTGAAGGGTTTGGGTAGAGTCGGGTATTGGGATATTACTCGAGCTAAAGGGACGGTTTGGTCGTATCTTAAAGCCAGCTCTCGGCCACCTCGGTCTTTAAAGGTGTAAATGAGTTTTTCTTCTTCTCCATATTTACCTTTCAAAACCTCGCTGTATTCAATCGCGGGAGTCTCTAAGGGCTGAAAACCATATTTTCCAAAGGTGTTTTTTAAAACGTCTTGGACAAATTGTCTTTTTCTAGCATCCGCGGGGAGAAAATCTCTAAACCCTTTGGGAGTTGTAAGTTCCATAACTAAATTTTAGCATAACCCTCACCTACGCGCTATTAATCTTTAGCCTAACTGCATCAGCCCCTATTTTAGAACCCATAGTTGCTTTATGAACCAATTTTTGGTAAATTACCACCAACTAAGCTGAGGAGATAGAGATGGAGAGCGACTCTGACTTGCTGTTCAAGTTTTACCGAGCCTCAATCGGACTGACCCATATGATTGATACCCGGCTTCAACGACAATTTGGGATCCCTTATGTTCAAGCGGTATTTTTGATTGAACTGGGTCGTATGACTGGGGCACAACCGAAGGAGTTAGCGGGTAAGATAGGGACTACTAGCCAGAGTACGACGAGTGTGTTAGATCGGTTGGAGAAGCAGGGTTTGGTGGAGAGAATTCGTGACCTGGAGGATCGCCGCGGAGTTCGTTTGGAACTAACACCCAAGGCACATGGACTAATCGAACCACTAGAGCTGGCAATCGAGGGCGAGGCGAGGGCAGCTGTTTGTGATCTGGGGGAACTGAAACCAACCTTTGAATTGATCTTGAACAAACTCAGCGCCGTCAGTGACCGTGCTGCGCGGAGACGTTGACCCCTGAATACCCCCAATATTTTTGTTGGGGGTATTTTTATATTCGCTCGCAGAAAACCAGGGACTAAGTCTTTGGATGAATGCGAAAGCGAAATCGTACTTTCGAGGACTGCTCGCTCATGTAAACTTAAAGGAGAGTACCGAGAACTTTCAGTCCTCGGAAGTTTATGGAGTGGTTTGGGAACGTGGAGTTGGGGTAGCTGATCTGGTGCTGACTTTAGTAGGAGTAGGGGTCACTTGAGGATTCTGGCCAATGACAAAGAAGTTGGTGGCTGTTAGTGGTGTCCCTTTGGCGCCAGTGACTAAGGCTCTTTGACCGACCTTCAAATCCGTTAAAGTGGGAGTATCTGACCCTTGTATCTTTAGTTTAGCAGAGTTATTTACCAGCACAGCGGAACTAGTGCCTGTTTTTACTCTCAATGTGACGGTGGCAGAGGGGTTTTTAAGAGCAGCGCTGCCAGTGGCGATTTGAACATTGGTTATGGTTCCTACCAAGGTAGTTCGAGAAACTCGGACGGGGATCTTAGCGATTAATTTAGCCGTCCCAACTCGATCAGTCGGAGCTAGGCCAACTGCGGCGACGTCGTCACCCTTTTTCAAGTTCGCTAGGGTAATAGTTTTTTTCGTTAGGGTCAGATCAATAAATTTAGTGGTGCTGGTAGTTTCAAGCGTTACTGTTTGCCCACTAGTTTGAGTAATCACCAGTGAGGTACCCGTAATACTGGCAATTTTTCCAGTTAAAAATTGACTGCGGCTCTTAATTTCGGCTACTTGGGTTGCCACTTTATCCCTCACCCCAGTGGTACTGCTTGGAGTTGAGGTACGCGGACGAGTGGGAGTCTGGGCCCAAACCGTACTAGCAAAAGTTAAAAATAAAGTCAGTAAAAACAAACCAGTTAGTCTTTTCATGGGAGCACCTCGTCAGTAAAGAGAATATTTAAAACCAATACTTTTTGATTTTCCTCACTATCCACGGCTGTAAAAGTCAAGACATTGGCACCCGTATTCAAGGTTAATTCTGCAGAAAAGTTGCCTGTAGACTCAACTATCACATCTTCAGTTCCCCCCGTAATACTAACTGCAGCTGGCACTCCTGTCTTACCCGTCACTTTTAAGATTTTATTATCAACCACTTGGTGATCACTCAGACTATCCACTTCCATAATCAAAGTTTTTACTTCCACCGTAGGAGTGGGGGTAGTAGTAACCTGGGGAGCAGAAGTTTCTTTGTTTTGGCTTTGAATGTAGAAAAATAACCCTCCTAGACCTACTAGGGATAAGAGAATAATCAAACCAACTATCATCAAACCCTTTTTGGATGACTTCCCACTTGTACTAGGTTCAGTAGGTGTAGTTATAGGTGAAGTAGTTACTGGTGTTGGTGTAGTAGTAACTGGTGGGTTAGCTGGAATAGTCGGATTTTCGGGCAATGATTCTGACATAGAGTTCAGTCTAAGGGAGTAAGATTTTGTTGTCAACACACTGTTACTATGTTAGATTATTACATACTGTATCATATGGAAATTTCATTTTTAGGTCAGGCATCTTTTAGAATTAAAGGTAAAACCACCACCGTGGTGACCGACCCCTTTGACCCTGAATTTGTGGGTCTAAAATTCCCCAAAGTCGAAGGTGATATTGTCACCATCTCCCATGATCATAAAGACCATAACAATGCTTCCATTGTGGATGGAACCCCCTTTCTTATCCAAGGGCCAGGGGAATATGAGATTAAAGGCACATCCGTGGTGGGGGTCTCAAGCTATCATGATGAGAAAGAAGGAGCGGAGCGAGGCGGGAACACTTTATACAATATTACTATTGATGGTATGAATGTGGCTCACCTTGGAGATCTGGGACAAAAAGAGCTTACCCAAAATCAAGTGGAGCTGTTAGGAACAGTCGACATACTATTAATACCAGTGGGATCAGTCTACACGATTGACGCTGCCTCGGCAGCCAAAATTACTGCTCAGCTAGAGCCGAAACTCATTATCCCAATGCATTATCTTTTGCCCGGATTAAAATTCCAGCTAGATCCAGTGGATAAATTCCTGAAAGAAATGGGTCAAGAAGAAGTCAACCGAGAGGTTAAGTTAGTGATCACCCCAGATCGTCTACCCGAAGAACCAAAAGTCCTCATCCTTGAGAAGATTTAGTAGTAAGTGACATGTTACAAGAAACAGGTTACAAAAAACTTCTGGCTTGGCAAAAAGCAGATCTACTTGTAAACAAAGTTTACGATTTATCAGTTAAATTTCCTAAAGAAGAAATTTATAGTTTAACTTCACAGCTAAGACGCGCCGCGTTGTCTGTTGTTGCAAATATTATCGAAGGTCATGCTAGAAATAGTAAAAATGAATTCCGACATTTTTTAAGTATTTCTTTAGGGTCTTTAGCCGAGACTGAATATTATTTAGAGTTCGCATTGAAAAGAAAATACATATCAAGGGAAGACTTCTTAGAAGTTGAGGGACTAAGATCGGCTTGTGGTAAGGTCCTTTGGAGATTGTACAAGTCTGTTTAACGTGTCACGTGTTACCTGTCACTTGTCACCTTATATAGTCAGTGCTACACTAGATTTCCCATGGCAACTAGGCAAACTTCTACCAGACCAAATATCACTCCTGTTGAAGCCAGAATTGCTGGTAATGTCCGGGTTCCTCCGCAAAATATTGAAGCAGAAATGTCTGTTTTAGGGTCATTGCTGATTGATAAAGATGCGATTGTCAAAGTGGCGGAGAGTTTAAAACCAGATTATTTTTACCGAGATCAACACGGTGAGATTTTTAGTGCCATTTTGGCTCTTTATGAGAAAAGGTTGCCTGCTGATGTTGTGACGGTCACCGATGAGCTCAAAGCTCGCGGGAAGTATGATTTTGTGGGTGGAGCTAGTTATCTCACCACCTTGGTAAACTCAGTACCAACTAGTGCCCATGTAGAGTATTACAACGCCATTGTCAAAGAAAAAGCTGTCAAAAGGCAGTTGATCGCCGCTAGCAGCACGATCACCGAAGAAGCTTTTAGTGAAGATTTACCCACCTTGGATTTGCTTGATAGTGCGGAAAGACTTTTATTTGGTATCTCCCAAGAATCCCTAAGACAAAATTTTATTCCGATTAAAGACGCGCTCGCGGAGAGTTTTGATCGTCTTGATGAACTGCATAAAAAAGCCGGTGGCCTGCGGGGGGTGCCGACTGGTTTTCCAGATATTGATAAAAAACTGTCGGGACTCCAAGATTCTAGTCTGATCGTCTTAGCCGCGCGTCCATCGATTGGTAAAAGTACTTTAGCCATGAATATTGCTCACCATATTGGTACCAAAGAAAAAATTCCCGTGGGGGTCTTTTCACTGGAGATGAGTAAAGAACAGCTCGTGGACCTCATGCTCGCCTCCGAGGCAGATGTCGATGCCTGGAAAATCACCGCTGGAAATTTGAGTGACGACGAGTTTGACCGGATCAACACCGCGATGGGTGAGCTCGCCGAAGCCCCGATTTTTATCGATGACACTCCCGGTATTTCGATCATGGAGATGCGCACGAAAGCAAGACGTCTGCAGATGGAGCATGGTCTTAAAATTTTAGTGGTAGATTACTTGCAGCTAGTGCATGGACGTAATTTAGAAAATAGAGTTCAGGAAGTTTCAGAAATCTCACAGGCATTAAAAAATCTGGCGCGCGAGCTGCGTATTCCCGTCTTGGCGCTGTCCCAACTGTCTCGTGCTATTGAACAGCGCGGTGGAGATAAAAGACCGCAGCTGTCAGACCTGCGAGAGTCGGGGGCGATTGAGCAGGATGCCGACGTCGTCATGTTTTTGTATCGGGAAGATCCGGAAGACCATGAAAATATTAAACTAGTGGTGAGCAAACACCGCTCTGGTGCCATCGGCGATATCGATCTCAAATTCAAAGGGGAGCGCCGCAGATTTTACCCGGTTGAAAAAAGACTTAAAAGTTAGCTTTGACAACTAGCTGAGCTTGACGTAGAATACCACCCAGCAAACAAGGAGGCCACGTTTTGGCAACGGTATTTGAGAGAGTCAAGAAAGTTGTGGTCGATCAGCTGATATGCGACGAAGACGATGTCACTCCGAGCGCGAAGTTCGTCGACGATCTGGACGCAGACAGCCTCGACGTAGTCGAGCTGATCAACTCTTTGGAGGAGGCGTTCACTCCTGATCTTCCGGGGATTGATATCTCCGACGAGGAGGCCGAGAAGATCGTATCAGTCCAGGATGCAGTCGACTACCTCTACGACCGCGGCGTCAAGGACAGCTAGCCACATGGCGACTGTTTTTGAACGTGTCCGAAAAGTCATTATTGACTCACCTCAGTGAAAAGCCCCGGATTCATCCGAGCGGTAGTGTCAGAATTCTGGCCCTACCGCTAATTTTTGATTAATTTTCTTGATCACCAGATGTATAATACTAGTTAGCTCCAGTATGCGTGCGCGCTGAGGAGACTACACTAGGAGAGTGTGACATTGGTTGTGACCAACACACAAGCAGACCCATGGTTTAAGGGAGGGCTTAAGTTTCCTTCCCGTACCAAAGTAAGTGATGTGGGAGAGATTCTCCGGGCTCATAAGCCTGGTGAGCCACTTACCCCTCAGCTCAAGGAACAGCTTCTTGAGGCAAGGCGGAATAGCTGGATGTACGAGCTTAAATACATGCCCAATGACCCGTGGGGCAACTGTGAGTTCGCGTCCTCCAACCGTACGGTTGTAAGACTCAAGGACACACCTGTGGGGAAAGTCCTCGCCATATCCCGCGTATTCGATCGTCAAGGGTGCTACCATTTTATCCGTGCAGCCACGGATCGGCCTGATCTCTACTTTGTGGCCGGTCTGAACCGAAGTGGAAGGTGGGTGTGGTTAAGTGTAGAGACAGAACTGGTTGAGGGTAGACAGGGCTTCGATACTTGGGATTATTACAGAGTCAAGTCCATCTTCTACCGTGAAGTCTGGGCGCCGGAGTTAGTGGAGAATTTGGGAGGTGAGTTTAGCAGCTTCTGGCGGGCGCTGTCGGAGTACATACTGCACTGGGTAGAGGAGCGGAAACGTCTACTCGAGATGGCCACTAACCAAGCCCGTCTCACGGCTATCGATGACGCTTTGATGCTGCTTTACTTCGGTCCCCAAGACTGACGAGAGATCAAACCTAAGAAAAAGACTAAAAAGCTTCATACAACCAGTATGGGGCTTTTTTCTTTTTAAAATAACAATCTCTTTACAGACAAGCAGTCTAGACGTAAAATAGCAGGTAGAAAACCGTGAGGTGGCAGTGTGACAAATCTTTTGGCGCCCGTGATCTCTCCGATCGTAGTCTTGGAAAGAGAAGAAGAGGTTGCAATTGACCTGAACACCAAACTCGGGGAAGAAATTACGATGATCGTGTTGGAGTTTGAGGATGAAGAAGATTCCGACCCGATTTTGGTTCAGTTACCAGTCTCTGTGCGCCCTCGTTTTCACACCGTCGGCGACGTAGTTAGGTTTGTTCAAAGTCAATGACCACTGACTACGAAAAGGCCGTTTGGGAGATTGTCCGAGATGTTTGGTTTGAGATGTCTCCACTCGAACCTGACGCTACTGTAGAAGGTTTGAACGTTGACAGCATAGATATCATACTACTACTGGAATATCTGGAGGATGAGTTTTCCGAAGATATTCCATTGGACATTTCTGGGAGAGATGTGGGTCTTAGAGCGGTAGCTCCTCTCTATTTTAAGACCGGAGATGGAGAAGAAAAAAGGTTTGACACCCTAGGAGAAATGGTGGCGATCTTGGTCTCTCATCTACCACAACCAGCCGTTCTGGAAAGTCGGTAACTTGACCCAGTTAAAGCCCTGTATTGTATAGTGTGGGGCTTTTTTATGCCTAATAAATTGACAACCTCTTCCTAAAAGTCTATATTCTCACCTAGCTCCAGCAAGTGTACGCACTGAGGAGACTAACTAGGGGAGAGTGTGGCAATGGGTACGCCCAACACACCCACAGAGCAGATTATTGGTGAGAAGGCAAGGATTGGTCAAAACCACATTACTTACGAAGAGCAAGTTGCTCTTATGGACGCCCGTAAGGATGTTCTTAGATCAAGCTTGAAATATCTTCCCCTAACGATTCTTCTTGACCAACGCATACGAGTGGAGGGTGGTGACCTCATAGTTCCCTTTACACTTCGCGATCGGCAAATAGTGCTGGTTGAGAGAGCAGGTTTATCGTACGCAGATTTGAACATGAGAGGGCTCTTTTACCAGAGCTTGTTCACGACATTATCCAGCAATTTGTTTGGACTGGATCAAAATGGTACTTGGGTATCGATATCGTTTGAAGAAGGACCTGAGAGAATTCTTTTAGTCGATATCCAAAGACCACCGACAGCGGAGTTCGTACAGATGCTGGGGTCACGCGCATGCGGAAGCTTTTTGCAGTACCTGTCAAACATGGTTGGTGATTGGGTACAGGATCGAAGGAAAAAGTTAGAACAAGCGGAGAAGTTGGAGAGACAAATGGTGATAGACGATGCCCTGATCCACCTTTTCTACTTCTAGAATTTCGTCCACAAACCCCATACAAACAGTGTGGGGTTTTTCATTGGGTAAACAGGGGTCGGACCCTTTCGCTTTTGCGATTAGCAAAACTCGTGAAGACAGCTACGCTCAAGGGAGCGACCCCTAAAATTGCAATCTCAAGCCTAGAAATATATAATTATTCCTTGAAATAGGGCCGAGTGGCGGAACTGGCAGACGCGCACGACTCAAAATCGTGTGGGAGCAATCTCATGAGAGTTCAAGTCTCTCCTCGGCCACCACTGAAACGACTGTCATTGCGAGGAACAAAGTGACGTGGCAATCCCACCAGATTGAGATTACTTCGCTAGCGCTCGTAATGACAAAGAGAATATGATAAATGTAACTGATCTAAGAAATGGGACTGTTTTTGCTGAAGGTAATGACCTCTACGAAGTGCTAAATTATGAGCACATCAAAATGGGTCGAGGCAGTGCCAATATAAAAGTAAAAGTCAGAAACCTCAAAACTGGGTCGACTACTGATAAGTCCTATATTTCTGGGGCGAGAGTAGACAGTGCTGACCTAGACAAGCAAAAAGTCCAGTTTTTGTATTCCAGTGGGGACGAGTTTAGCTTTATGGATCCGCAGACTTTTGACCAATTTACCCTAAAAAAATCTCAGATTGATGCTGACACTAGGCTTTTGCAAGAAAATGCCACTTATGATCTGCTAACTTCTGAAGGCAACCCTCTGAGTCTCACTCTACCTCGGAGCATTCAACTCAAGATTGCGGAAGCAGACCCGGGTGTCAAAGGAGACTCAGTTTCCAATATCATGAAAGATGCCACACTCGAAAATGGCATGAAAGTTCGGGTACCACTCTTTATCAAGGTTGGAGATACTGTCAAAGTAGACACCAAAACTGGTGAGTACATTGAAAGAGTGAAAATTTCTTAAGGAAAAGCCCTCCGGAAAGATTGGGGAGGGCTAAAGGCTGGTTAAAACTACCGTTTGGTCACAACCCAACCGCGTCTTGGAGCCGGTTCTCGAACTGGTTCTGGTTCCCGATGAACCCGTCGCAGATACTGCTCGTGTCGTTTGATCGCTTCCTGCTCCCGTCTGAACTTAAAAATCTCATTGCTATTAGTACAGCAGCTTCCATAGGTACCAGAGATCACTGCTTCTGGATTCTCCGTGGGAAGAATTGGTTTTGATGTGCGCTCCCTAATTTGGTTAATAACCAAGATGGGAAGTTGGAGTACAGTTGGCTCCTCACGAGGTTGGGAAGTTTTTTGACAACCCATGCACTTGAACAATGATCTTCTCCTTTTGGGATTGGAATATTTTATCACAAAAGCCCAAACCTGTCAAACTATAGGACACCAAGGGACTTTATTAGTGAGCCACTTTGAGGAAATATGCAGCCACAAGGGATACGAGGCTTGAAGTGATCAAACCCAGCAGGAGAGGCAGCCTCCCTTGGATGCCAACATGAAATTTAGTATACATAGACAGATAACTCTTCTTGAAAACATAATTGATTATTGATAGAATCCCTTGGAATATATCAGGTAAGGTAGCTGCGATCGCGCCGGCAAATAAAAGTCTTGCATCCGGACTATTCTGGGTGAGAAGATAGATAATGGTAAGACCTAGGAGATAGTCCAAACTAGCTGTAATCACTTGTCTTCTTTTAAAAGGTGGTTTAGGAGCTGATCCATCCCAATGGGGCACCGCATCGAAGACAAAATGAGAAGCAACCGCTAGTGGGATAGATAAATTGGGATCAGGAATCAGCCGGGTGATGGCTGCACCCACGAGCATGTGAGGAGTTGAAAGCATACTAGAAACTAATTCTAGAGTTGAGTAGTATCAAAGTCAAGGATGTGAAGGGAAGTAAATGAATATTGGAAATATTTTATTCGTCGCCTTATTAAGTTATTTATTTTTAATGTGGTTCTCACTCACGGTTTGGGTATGGAATGACGTTCGTGAAAGAACCACCGATCCAGTTTTTCACTACATTGCTTTGGTACTAGCTGCCATTGGTAATATCTTTGGGGTGGCAGTGTATTTGGTAATCAGACCCAGAGAAACTTTTACTGAGGCATATTACACTGACCTAGAAGAAAAAATCATCCTTGCCCAAGCCAAAGGATTAGGTTTAGTTGATGATGCTGAGATTGCAAAAATTACAAAAAAGACTAGAAAAAGAAAAACTTAATTTTTTAGTTATTGAATCCCTTCCCAATTTAAAGTATCTAACCTCTTTTACTGGTTCAGCGGGTATTCTGCTTGTTCCCAGACAAGGCCAATCTTCACTGCTTGTGGATACTCGCTATACAATCCAGGCCAAAAGACAGTCTCTCCATACCAAAGTAGTTGAGTATGAAAATTTCTTTAAAGATTTCCTCTTATCTTTTGCAGCCAAGAACAAAGGCAAAAAAGTAGCT
The DNA here is from genome assembly GCA_964349395.1 of uncultured Gammaproteobacteria bacterium. Classification (GTDB taxonomy): domain Bacteria; phylum Patescibacteriota; class Microgenomatia; order Woykebacterales; family RBG-16-39-9b; genus CAYGGA01. Next base: position 28,898 of record CAYGGA010000011.1, read on the forward strand.
TTTGAGAGTCGTTATATCTCTCACGAAAGACTACTGAAGTTTAAAAAATTTGGACGTGGACTGGAGTTTGTGCCCACAGGGAATTTGGTCGAAGAACTCCGCGCTCAGAAAGATATTGAGGAGATTAAAACTCTTAAAAAGGCTCTCCAGATTGCTGACACATCTTTTGAGGAAATTAAAAAAGTTATTAAAGTGGGAATGACGGAAAAAGAAGTTGCCTGGAGACTGGAAGTCATCATGAGAGAGCTGGGTGCTGACAAGTCGGCCTGGGAACCATTAATAATTGCTTCTGGGAAAAATAGTGCCTTGCCTCACCACGGCCACTCCAATACTAAAATCAAAAAAGGGGATTTGGTCCAGCTGGATTTTGGGTGTGTGGTGGACAGCTATCACACGGATACTTCTCGGGTAGTTTTCATGGGCTCACCATCGGCGAAACAGAGAGAAGTTTACAATTTGGTACTGCAAGCCCAAAACCTCGGCATTAGTTTAGTTAAAAAAGGGGTAGTGGCAGGAGAGATAGATCACCAGGTGAAGGAGTTTTTAAGGGGTAAGACTGAAGGGGTTTACCGTCATGGGCTTGGTCATGGAGTGGGTCTTGAGATCCATGAGTATCCAACCCTGTATACCGGAGTTAAACAAAAGCTTACAGTGGGGGAGGTTCTCACCATTGAACCAGGGATTTATATTGAGGGTTGGGGTGGAGTTAGGTTAGAGGACATGGTTTTGGTTACAGGGTCGCACCCTGACATACTTACCAAAGCTACCAAAGACATTTCCAAAAACATTATTAAAGTTTGAGCAGAGCTCAGCCCTTCGGGCGCACTTTAAACTTTTAACTTCTTGAGTTATACTCACTCTTGATTAGGAGGATTATTTATGAATTTACAAGAAATCTATGAACTTTGTATTGAAACTGGTATCAAAGCTGACCCAAGGGGGGAAAGTGGTATTAAAAATGCTTTGGAAAAAGCTCAAAAAACTTACGCTTCGCTTTCTGAAAAAAAGAAGCAATATTTTGATCAAGAAGGACTGAAAAATCCCTATTCTGACTCTCGTATTTTGTATGGGGATCCTAAAACTGTAGTTGATAAAGTCTTAGCTGGTATTGATATTGATACGGGCGAAGTCTTGCTTGCTGACAAACTCAGAGATAAACAAGGTGTGGATTTGGTTTGGGGACACCACCCTCATGGAGCAGCCTTGGCAGCTTTGGATGAAGTCATGGATATCCAAGTTGATTTACTGGTGGCCGAAGGCGTACCGGTAAATGTCGCTGAAGGGGTTTTGCGAGAAAGAATCGAAGAAGTCAAAAGAAAAATTGGACCCCACAATCATTTCCAGTCTGTGGACGCCGCAAGACTACTAAATATGCCCTTTATGGTGGTTCACACCATCACTGACAATCTCGCTCATAAATTTATGAGTGAATTAGTGCAGAAAACCAACCCTCAGACAGTGGGGGATATCATGGAAATGCTAGAGACCATTCCTGAATACCAACTAGCGATGAAAGCGGGCACCCCACCGATGATCTCTTCTGGCAGTGAAAAAAACCGAGCTGGAAAAGTGGCGGTTCTTGGTTTTACTGGGGGCACTGAAGGGTCCAAAGAAATCTATGAGAGACTGGCAGCTAGTGGTGTAGGGACGAGCATTGATATGCATCTTGGCGAAGAGCATCTCAAAGAAGCTCGCAAGCATCACATAAATATAGTAGTGGCCGGACATATGGTGTCTGATTCTTTGGGAACCAATTTGATGTTGGATGAGCTGGAAAAGCGGGGCGTTACGATTATTCCATGTTCAGGACTGATTAGGGTAAGCAGGGTAAAGAAGTAAGTTAAAAGTCAAAAGGCAAAACTCAAAAATACAAGTAAAAATTCAAAACTTTTCACTTTTGGATTGAACTTTTGACCTTTGATTTTTGAATTCTCATGAACTTACCTGGAGTTTTGTATAACAGGGACTTTTTGAAGCTTTGGGTAGCTCAGATTGCTAGTCAGTTTGCCCTCAATATCCTCAATTTTGTTCTCCTGATCAAAGTTTATGAAGCCACTACCTCGAACACCTCAGTTTCTCTGCTGCTTTTAGCCTTTGGAGTTCCTGGACTATTGCTTGGTTATCTGGCTGGTTCTTACGTGGACTCGGTAAATACAAAATCTGTTTTAATTATCACCAATACCGTTCGTGCCCTAGTGATTCTAATGCTCTTTTTTCTACCAAATAGTTTAGCTGGGTATTACGTGGTCGCTTTGATCATCTCTTTGGCCTCACAGTTTTTTATACCCGCCGAAGGGTCTCTTTTGCCAAAACTGGTGCCTAATGACCAGTTACTGTCTGCCAATTCTATCTTTACAACCACTCTTTACGTCATGACTTTTGTTGGTTTTCTGCTAGCTGGCCCTAGTCTGAGAGTTTTTGATACCGAAGGCACGGCGCTCTTGATTGCGGGGTCATTTTTGATTGCCCTGGTAGCATGTTGGCTGTTGCCCAAAGCAGAAAGAAGACCAGTTATTTCTGAATCTTTAGCGTATGTCACCCACATTTTTTCAGGTTTGAAATTCGTCTGGAAATCCAAAGAAGTCAAGCACTCCTTGTTTTTCCTCACTTTGACCCAAACTATCTTTTTAGTCATTGCCACGATTGCACCTGGTTTTTTGGATAAAGTTTTAAAAATTGATGTCCGTGAAACTTCCCTCGTCTTGGTTGCTCCGGCGGCTATCGGGTTACTCTTAGGAGCAGTTTTTCTAAATCGACTAGCCAAGACCCATTCACCGCGTCGCCTGGTAACTTCTGGCATGCTGGGGATGGGGGCGACTTTAGTGGGTCTCACGATCACTGGACTTATTGTTTCCGACGTCTATCGTATTGCTCTCACTATCTTGTTAGCTTTTTTCCTAGGAGTAGAAATCGCCCTGATAAATATTCCGGCCACCACTTCTTTGCAGATGGAGACTAGAGAGGACTTGCGAGGCAGGATGTATGGTTTACTAGTCTCATTGCAGTCTGGGGCTTCACTCTTGCCAGTGATTTTAGCAGGGGCCTTTGCCGATCTTTTTGGAGTGGGGTTTGTCTTGCAGGGGATGGGTTTTGGAATTTTGGGAGTAGGAGTTTACCGACTCCGGCACCGTTTTCTATAAATCTTGACTATGACTTGATGAGAGAGTATATTATCCCAGCTGACCGGAAAGAGGCGAGAGATGAAACTTCAGGAAGCCTTGGCGGAGCGCAAAGCTCTTGGTGCCAAGATCGACCGGCTGGAGGATCGGCTGGAAACCAGCGCGAGGTCCTACAAGGATGAAAATCCGGCCGAAAGTGTTGATGACCTTCGACGACAGGTGAATGAAGCGCTGAATGACTGGGAAAAATTGGTGCTACGCATCAATCTGACCAATGTCGAGGCCCTGGTTCCCGGGACAACCATGACGATTACGGAGGCGATTGCCCACCGTGATCGGTTGCAGCGAGAGATCAAAGTGCTGAATTCGATCATCAAGGCCGCTCGACCAGATCGGCTCTATGGTGATGAACGGCGAGCTTCAGTGGTGCACGTCAATGTCTCGGATCTGCAGCAGGAATTGGATGACAAGTCCAAAGAGCTGCGTCTGCTTGACAACCAGATTCAGCGGGCCAACTTTGAAGTTGAGCTGCCGGATGAGGAAACTGTCTAACTAGAGTTTAACTGCTAATCTCTGAGAGCTTGTTCCAAAGTCACTGGAACTAAAATAAAAGGACCGCGGTTAACACCCGTGACACGTGGACTTTGTCCCCGTACACTTTGCTTGTAACGCAAAGGTCAGCACAGTGCAGAGGGTACAGCGTACAAGGGCACAGAGTAGGTGAGTACGTAGTAAGACCATAAGCTGGAGAGAAGCAGTGCAAACTACGCCAGAATTGCGAAGCCATCGTAATTCTGGCGTTTACTTTTCCAATTTTG
>CAYGGA010000012.1:0-27985 GCA_964349395.1 uncultured Gammaproteobacteria bacterium
AGTTAGTTTACCCTTCTCAAAAAGAAGGTCTTCAACACCTTTAGTAGTTTGTTTCATAGGGCAAGTGACGGGCAATCTCTTGAGGATTACCAGTCTTGTTTTATTGTAAGCAACCAACAGTAGACCTGTCAACTTAAAAGTAGGGGAGTAACTGAGTTAGCAAGTTAGAAAGTAACCACTCACTAACTCTTTAACTTACTCGCTCTTTAACTATATAATAGTCTCATGCAATCCTATCTGTGGACTAGTTTTGATATCAAGCAAAGAGACTTACTCGCTAAAGAGGCTAGGGAAAAAGTCAGTCCTTTTGATCTGTTAGAAATTAATGGCGAGGAAAATGGTGGTATCGAAGCTGTCCGCGAACTTTTCCAATTTTTATCTAGAAAACCCACTCAAGGAGGTCTGAATTTGGGCTTGATTTTGGAAGCTCACCAGTTGAGCATTGAAGCTCAAAATGCCCTTCTGAAAACTTTGGAAGAACCCCCAGAGTATTGCAATCTTATTTTGATTGCTCCCAGCCCTGGCCATCTCACACCTACGATTGTTTCTCGCTGCTTGGTCCGAGAAGAAACAGGGGAGATAGAGACCGGTGAAGTAGATTGGGAATTAGTTTTGCGCGTATTAACCGCTAAAGATGGGGCCCGGCTAAATCTAATAGAGGGATTGGATTTGAACTCTTGGCTGAAGTCTTGGGAGGGTATTTTGCATGCCAAAATCGCAAGATCAGAGGCAAGTGAGGTAATAAAGCAACTTACTTTAAAAGAGATTCGAACTTATTTAAAAGCCCTGATGCAGGGTATGAAAATGCAAGAGGACCATGTAAACGCCAAGCTTTTAACTTACAACCTGGCCCTTTTAGCTCCAAAACTGGGTTCATGATTGAGTGCCAATAAATATACTGCTCTAGCAACCAAAATAACCCATTAAAACCCATATTTCCTTGCTTACAATTACCTATTTTGTTAAGATTAGATTAATGTAACAAGTTACACGTAACACGTTACAAGCCAAAAATCTTGTCACTTGTTTCTTGTCACCTGTTACATTTTATTATGGCAGACTACTCAGCTAAAGATATTCAAGTACTAGAAGGACTAGAACCGGTCAGAAAAAGACCGGGTATGTATATTGGTTCTACAGATGTCCGGGGATTACATCACTTAGCTACTGAAATCGTCGATAACTCGGTCGATGAGGCACTAGCAGGATATTCCAAAAATGTCTGGGTCTTTTTAAATAAAGACGAGTCCGTCACGGTGATTGATGATGGGCGTGGTATCCCGGTGGAAGAGCATCCTAAAATCAAAAAATCAGCCCTAGAGGTGGCGATGACGATGCTTCATGCCGGAGGGAAATTTGGCAGTGGTGGTTATAAAGTCTCTGGTGGTTTGCATGGTGTTGGCGCCTCAGTAGTAAATGCTTTAAGTTCCCAAATGCAAGTGGAAGTTAAAAGAGATGGAAAGCTTTATTTTCAAGAATATTCCCGAGGAAAAGCCTTAGGAAAAGTAAGTACAAGGGAAAAGACCCAATTGACTCTTTTAGCAGAAGAGATCTGGAAGAAACTTAAAACCGGAACTATGTCCACTTTTCAAGCCGATACTGAAATTTTCTCTACCACCACCTTCGAAGCCAAGACTATTGAGAGACAGATTAGAGAGCGGGCTTACCTCGTCGCCGGTCTCAACTTCCATCTTTTTGACTTTAGAGATGGGCACGAGATGCATTTTTATTTTGAAGGTGGTATCAAATCCCTAGTTACTCATTTAAATAAAAACAAAGTTGGGCTGCATTCTCCAATTTATATCACCAAAGAAACTGACGGGGTGATGGTGGAGGTAGCACTGCAGTACAATGACACCTTCACCGAGACAGTGGAAAGTTTTGCCAATGTCATCAACACGGTCGAGGGTGGGACTCACCTGACTGGTTTTAGAATTGCTTTAACTAGAGCGATCAATGACTACTCCAAAAAAATCGGTGCAGTCAAAGAAAATGAGGAAAGTCTGACTGGGGAAGACATGAGAGAAGGACTAACGGCCGTGGTGGCTATCAAAATGAGTTCGGATAAACTCGAGTTTGAAGGGCAAACCAAATCCAAGCTTGGTAATGCGGAGATTCAGCCTCTTGTTAATACCACTGTCAAAGCCGGGCTAGATACTTTTTTTGAAGAAAATCCGTCGGATGCTCGCCGCATTGTGGAGAAGGTCGTTTTAGCGTCACGAGCTAGATTAGCTGCTAAGGCAGCCAAAGATGCGGTTATCCGCAAAGGTGCTCTAGAAGGGATGACCTTACCTGGTAAACTCGCTGACTGTCAGTCTAGGAATCCTGAAGTTTCTGAACTATATATAGTCGAGGGGGACTCAGCCGGTGGTAGTGCCAAACAAGGACGAGACCGAAAATTCCAGGCCATTTTACCTCTGGGTGGAAAAATTTTAAATACCGAAAGAGCCCGTTTAGATAAAGTGATTCAATTTGAAGAGATCAAAGATTTGATTATTGCTTTAGGTGGGGGTATTGGGGATACTTTTAATGTTGATAAAGTGAGATACCATCGGATTGTCCTGATGACCGATGCGGATGTGGATGGTGAGCACATCAATACTTTGCTTCTGACTTTCTTTTTTCGCTACATGCCCCAAACAATTGAAAGAGGGTATTTGTACATTGCCCAACCACCACTGTATAAAATCACCTCGGGAAAAGACACTTCTTATGCCTACTCTGACTTGGAACGTGACCACAAAATAGACCAGATAAAAACTAGAGGTCAGGCCAAGGTAGAAGCAGTAGTATCGGAAGAAACTGCCGAACCGCCTCAAAGCGAGGAGGAAAATGGTGAAAGCAAAAAACGTGGGCCAGTGATCAATATCCAAAGATACAAGGGTCTAGGGGAAATGAATCCCGAGCAGCTTTGGGAGACGACTATGAATCCTGAGAATAGAATTTTGAAGAGAGTGAATATTAGAGACAGTGTGATTGCAGATGAAGTTTTCAATATGCTTATGGGTGAAGCCGTCCCACCAAGGAAGAAATTTATCCAAGGGCACGCCACGGTGGCCAACCTAGATATTTAACAATTAAAAATGTTACGAGTAATCCTGTCTTTTTTTATTTTTATCTCGGTTCTTTTACTGCTTTTAGTTTATTTTGCAGGGGATTACCATGTAAATCCTGACTTTATACAACTGCAGATTCTAAGACGTGATCAACCAGTGAGAAATGTAGTTTTTGATAGTGCTATCAAAGGAAAAACAGACAGCTACAGTTTGAAAATAACCTCTGCAGGTGAGGTGACCTTTAATAAAAACGACCAGGGAGAAAGAGATTTTAGAAATTTTAAGATTGAAACTCATGATTTGGAGACAATACAGGATAAAATGAATACTACTGGGGTTTTTAAAGTCGTCTCCCTAGATCGCACCTACTGTTTTGATCGATACGAAGGAGTAATTAGCTTTGACTACGGGTGGGTGAATAAAAACATAAAATACTCCAACTGCCCCGATGACCCTAGTGAGATTAGAGACTTCCGCACCTTCCTGTATACGTATTTGGGCCTAAGTCTAAAGGGAATATAGTATGGCTGAAGATAACAATATTGATAATTACGAACAACCGAACGTAAATGAAGAAGGCTTAGGAAAAGTCGAGCCGGTTGATATTACTGATGAAATGCAGCGTAGCTATTTGGACTACGCCATGAGTGTCATTGTCTCTCGAGCTCTGCCGGACGTACGAGATGGTCTCAAACCAGTTCATCGCCGTATTCTCTTTGCCATGCACGAGTTGGGACTGACTCACAGCGCTAAGTATCGCAAAAGTGCCACGGTAGTGGGTGAAGTTTTAGGTAAATACCACCCCCATGGTGACGCTCCGGTATATGATGCTATGGTCCGCCTCGCTCAAGATTTTGCCATGCGCTACACGCTGGTAGATGGGCAGGGAAACTATGGAAGTGTGGATGGCGATCCACCAGCGGCGATGCGATATACCGAAGCGAGAATGGCCAAAATCAGTGACGAACTACTCGCTGATATCGAAAAAAATACCATTGATTTTAGTGACAATTTTGACGGTACGCGCAAAGAACCGATTGTCATGCCGGCCAAATTGCCCAACTTACTTTTAAATGGTGGGTCGGGTATTGCCGTCGGTATGGCCACCAATATCCCACCTCATAACCTCACCGAGGTAGTCGACGCTATTACCCACCTCATTGAAAATCCTGAAGCCAATGTTGAAGATTTGATGAAGTTTATTGCAGGTCCGGATTTTCCAACCGGTGGTACGATATATGATGTCAAAGAGATCACCGCCGCGTACGCTACGGGCCGCGGTCGAGTAGTCATGCGCGCCACTGCCAGTATTGAGGAAGATAAAGGCGGCAAATTTTCCATCATTGTCACTGAGCTTCCTTACCAAGTAAATAAATCTACTTTGATTGCCCGCATTGCCGAACTAGTCAAAGAGAAAAAATTAGAAGGCATCTCCGATCTTCGGGATGAAAGTGATCGCACGGGGATGAGAATTGCCGTCGAGCTTAAAAGAGACGCCCGACCTCAGCACTTACTAAATCAACTCTATAAACACACCGCCATGCAACTGGCTTTTAATGTCAATATGGTGGCCTTAGTCTCTGGTACTCCCCAAACTTTGACCCTCAAAACTATCTTAGGAGAGTACATCAAGCACCGCCAAGAGGTAGTGAGAAGAAGAACTGAGTTTGAACTCACTGCCGCCAAAAATCGCGCCCATATTTTAGAAGGTCTAAAAATTGCGTTAGACCATCTAGACGAGGTGATTGCCACAATCAGAGCGAGTAAAACTCAAGATGAGGCAAAAGCCAATTTAGTAGCGAAGTTTAAACTATCTGAAATCCAAGCGATTGCGATTTTGGATATGCAGCTAAGGAGACTAGCCGCCCTCGAGAGACAAAAAATCGAAGAGGAGCTAAAAGCGACTTTGATACTGATTGGCCAACTTGAAGCGATTTTAGCTGACCCTAAAAAAGTCTTGAAAATCATTACCGACGAGTTAACTGACATCAAAACTAAATATGGGGATCCGCGTAAAACCAAAGTTGTCCGCAGCGCAATTGGAGAATTCTCTGAAGAAGACCTGATCGCCCAAGAAGGAGTGATCGTCACCCTGACCCAAGGCGGCTACATCAAAAGACTAGATAAAGACACTTTCCGCACCCAAGGCCGTGGTGGTAAAGGGCTGGGTGGGATTATGAATTTGAAAGATGAAGACTCGATTGCCCATCTTTTTTCCGCTAATACTCACGACAATATTTTATTTTTCACAAACAAAGGACGGGTTTTCCAAACTAAAGCCTGGGAACTACCCGAAGGATCTCGGGCCACCAAAGGACAAGCGCTGATTAATTTGATTAATATTGAAACTGGTGAAAAAATCACCTCGGTTTTGAACTATTCCAAAGACACGCCTACGACTAGTTTTCTTTTCATGGCCACCAAAAGGGGAGTGGTGAAGAAAACTTCTCTAACTGAGTTTGCCAACATCCGTAAAAATGGCATGATTGCCATGAGACTAGGGACAGGGGACGAGCTTACCTGGGTAAAACTCACGACTGGGAGTGACGACATCATCATTGTGACCAAGCGGGGAATGAGTATCAAATTTTCCGAAAAAGATGCTCGGCCTTTGGGTCGACCAACCGCTGGCATGATGGGCATTCGACTGGGCAAGGAAGATGAAATGATTATGATGGATATTGCTGATCCCAACTCAGAGCTGGTGTCAGTGACCCAACATGGTTATGGTAAAAAAACTAAAATCACGGATTGGCCCAAACAAGGCCGGGCGGGCGTCGGGGTCAAAGCCGCCGAAGTGACCGCTAAAAATGGATCAGTGGTTGCTGCTCGGGTAGTGAATCAAACCATGGACGCCGTGCTCATCACTACTAAAACTGGTCAACTGATCAAACTTCCGCTTAAATCCATCCCCAGACTGCAAAGACAGACCCAAGGAGTCATCCTCATCAGGCTGTCAGACAAACAAGACCAAGTTTCCGCCTTAGCAGTAGCGGGTGCAGAAGAAGGTGAAAGTGAAAAAACTCCTACTGGCGAAGAACCAAAAGTAGTGACCAAACCCACCTTGGCCCCAATCATTAAGAAACCCTCCAAGAAATAATTTCCCTGGTAAGACCAAATTTTGTTGTATAATCTTTGTATGAAAGAGTTGGTCAAAATAACTGTGGGAGTTCCTCCTGCAGATGCTGACAAACTAAGAATGGCGATTGGGGAAACAGGAGCTGGGAAGATTGGCAACTACTCTTTTTGTTCTTATACTGTGAAAGTAGTAGGTAGGTTTAAACCAGAACTTGGTGCTCAACCATTTATTGGAGAAGTAGGGGAACTAGAAGAAGTTGAGGAAGAAAGAATTGAAGTGACATGTAGCAAAGATCAAATTAAACAAGTGGTCAGTGCAATTAGAAAAAATCACCCCTATGAAGAGGCAGCCATTGATATTTTTCCACTACTACCTTTAGAATAACCACATGAACATGTTTAAGCCCAATACCTTCAAAACTCCACAAGAATACATTAGTAAAATTGAGGATCCGATGAGGCGGGCAGAAATTCAAAAACTGCATGATTTCATCAGAAAAACCGTTCCTGATCTAAAGCCCTTTATGATCGTCGGTATGATTGGTTATGGCACTTTTCATTACAAATCTCCATCTGGTAGAGAAGGGGATTGGGCTATTATTGCCCTAGCTAGCAATAAAAACTATATTTCAGTTTATGTCTGCGCATCCGATGGAAAGCAATATACTGCTGAAAAATACGCCAAGGAGCTATCTCCCGCTAGCATTGGTAAAAGTTGTATACGGTTCAAAAAACAAGTGATATTGATATGAAGGTGCTTGGGAAAGTGATCGCAGAGGGAAGTAAAAGCCCGATGTTTGCGGTGTAACCTCTTGCAAAACCAATTCAAAACCCCTAATATTTAAAAATGGCTGAAAGAACAAGAAAAAAACCCACTAAGAAGTCTACAAAAGCTACTTCCCCCAAGCTTAATCCGATTAGAACCAGATTAAGCACCATCAGCAGTAAGGCGACAAGTATTCCCAGACGACAACTGTATACCTGGCTTACTCTAATTGTCATCTTATCTCTAGTAGTTTATTTCAAAAATCTTTTTGTGGTCGCGGTTGTAAATGGCCAACCCATTCTCAGATGGACAGTGGTGAACCAGCTGGAGACTTCCGGTGGTCAAAAAGCTTTAGAAAGCCTGATAACTGAAACTTTGATTCTGCAAGAAGGTAAAAAGCAAAATATTGTGATTTCTCCGACTGAGGTCGAGGAGGAATTCAAAAAACTTCAGGAATCAGTTACTTCCCAAGGGCAAGATTTTGATGAGGCCCTGCAAGCTAGAGAACTCACACGGGAAGCACTTAAAACCAATATTCGCCTGAATAAAACTCTGACTAAACTGGTAGAAAAAGATGTGAAGGTAAATGATGAGGATATTGCCAAGTACTTGGAAACAAATAAAGATTCTCTACCAAAAGATAAAAGTGAAGAAGAACTCAAGAAAATGGCTGTTGAGGATTTGAGCCAAGAAAAACAGTCAACTTTAGCCCAAGATTTGGTCACAAGACTAAGAGAACAGTCTAAAATTGATTACTGGATTAATTACTAGGTACTCTGAAAGTTAGGGCAAAAGATCTTATCTGTTCTCTCAACTTCTGAAGATCCAAATTAGTTTCAATTTTTTCCCGAAAATCCTTTAAATACTCTTTCCTAGTTTCTTTCTCCGCGGGCAATCTATTCTCCTTGACAGTCTCTAACACTTGTTTGATCCAAACAGCAATTTTTGCCATGTCATTTTCTTTTAACCCCCTGGTAGTCAGGGCAGGAGTTCCTAGTCTTATGCCAGAGGGATAAAAAGGCGAGGAAGGTTCATTTGGAATAGTGTTCTTATTTAAAGTAATATTACACGTATCAAGTGCTTCTTGAGCAAAGACCCCACCACCAGGGCCAAAGATTGGGGTCAGATCAACAACCATCAGATGGTTCTCACTCCTGTCTCCTACCAAGGTAAACCCTTGTTTCTTTAGCCCCTCAGCCAAGGCTGAGGCATTTTTTACCACTTGGTGGGCATAGTCTTTAAACTCTAGTGTTGTGGCTTCTTGGAGGGCCACTGCAATAGCCGCGGTTTGGTGATCATGCGGGCCACCTTGCAACCCTGGAAAGACAGCTTTATCAATCTTTTGGGGTAGTTCTGGATCTTTGTCGACTCCTTTCTGAGTCACCATAATCATTGCTCCTCTGGGCCCCCGAAGCGTTTTATGAGTAGTGGTTGTAATGATGTGAGCGTAATCTACTGGGCTAGGATGAACACCTCCGACAATTAGACCAGCCACGTGGGCAATATCAGCGACCAAGTAAGCACCCACCTTGTCAGCAATTTCAGCAAATTTCTCATAGTTGTATTTCAAAGGATGAGCAGTGCCACCGACCCAAATAAGTTTTGGTGCACTCTCTTGAGCTACTTTCAAGATTTCATCGTAGTCAAATAGTTCTGGCAATTCAGGGTGGACGCCGTACTGAACAGAGTGGAAAAAAATAGCCGAGGCCGAGACTGAGGCACCATGAGTCAAATGCCCTCCAGAAGTCAGCGCCTGGCCCATAAATGTATCTCCAGGACTCATGGTAGCCATGTAGACAGCAAAATTGGCCGGGGAGCCAGAGTAGGGCTGAACATTCACGTGGGGAACCCCAAAGAGTTTTTTTGCTCGCTCTTGCGCCAAAGTTTCAATATCGTCAATAAAAGTGTTTCCACCATAGTATCTTTTGTGAGGATATCCCTCAGAGTATTTATTGGTAAGAACTGAACCTAACGCTTCTAAAACATGGGGGGAGACATAATTTTCCGAAGGAATCATTTCTAAAACTTCCTTCTGCCTAGTTTTTTCCTTATCCATCAAATCGAAAAGTTCAGAATCTTTACTCATGGTGAAATTATAACTCTAACTGGAAAAATAAAACAGTTGACAGTACATCATGCATCGATGCATGATACATATATGCCACAGATTTCTAGAATACCCATGGATAGAAAAACAGAGACTAAAGTACTTGAAAACTTGGAGTTGGTCTTGGCAAAACTTGGTCAAAGAGAGGAGATGAAGGATTTTCTCTTTTCACTCTTAACCACAACCGAGAAACTAATGTTAGCTAAAAGACTAGCAATAATTATTCTCCTGCGAGAAGGTGTTCCGCAATCAACTATTTCTAATTCCTTAAAAGTTACTCGGGCCACGGTTTCCAGAATGCAACTTGTGAGTGAGGCACGGGGTGCAGGCTTTAGTATTGCCTTCAAGAAATATCTTACTGAGCAGAATATTAAAGAGGTAAAAGAAGCACTACTGAAACTAGCTAGCTATTCTATCCGAGCAGCAGGTGGGAGAACTTAATCTTTATTTCCAGAGTGGAAAGCTTTGTGGACGTCTTTGAGCTGTTTATTGGTGATATGAGTGTAGATTTGGGTAGTAGAGATATTGGAGTGACCTAGCATTTCCTGGACACTTCGGATATCAGCACCATTTATCAATAAATCCGTGGCAAAAGAATGCCTGAGGGTGTGAGGAGTAGCTTTGATAGGGAGTCTGGCTTTTTTGACATATTTTTCTAAAACGCGCTCGATTGAGCGGGGAGTGAGCCTCATTTTTTCTCCTCCGGCAGTAGAATCTACTTCACCAGAGTACCTGATAAACAATGGTTTAAATGAATCATGTCTATTTTCTAAATACCTACTCAGCCAAGTTGCAGCTGAGTCGGAGAGAAAAACCACTCTTTCTTTGCCCCCTTTACCTACAATCCCAAACTCTCTTCTTTCAAAATTGATCTGCCCAGTATTCAGTTTGGATAGCTCTGATACTCGTAAACCAGTGGAGAAAAGCATTTCCATGATCGCCTTGTCACGCAAACCAGCATCTTTGGAGATTTCCGGTCCATTGAGCAGCCTTTGCAGCTGGTCATCATCAAGTACGGTCACTGGTCTCGGGTCTGCTTGACCAAGTTCGATCTTTTCGGCTGGCAAACTAGTGACATCCACCTTTGCTAGATAACGCAGAAAAGCCCGCAAGGCAATCAAGAAATAATTTTGGGTAATTCTTTTTAAGGGTAGGCTAGTTTTGGCATCTACATATCTAGCCAAAAAGACACGGTACCTTCTGACTAAATCTTGGGTTATCTCATCAGCAGGGATGTCCCCAGTGAATTCTAAAAACCTGGCCAGGTAATGGTGGTAATTTCTGATAGTGAGCTGAGAAGAATTTTTTTCAATTTCTAAATGTTCTAGAAATCTAGTAATAAGAGGGGACAGGGTCATACCTATACATTGTACGACGCTAAAGGTTGTTTAGCAACTAATTATCGGGACTCTACTTTAATAAGTCTTTCTTTAATGCTCTTAATTTCTTTTTTGTTGATTTGAGTAGATTCGTTATATGCACCGATCTCTTTCTCAATTCCCATAAGAGTAGAGGAGTTTGCGTTAACTCGGCTCGTTAAAGTACTAACCTCATCTCTAAGAGAGTCCAGTGTACTATCCATTCTGGCAATATCTGTAGCAAGGTTTTCTATACCACCCTTAAAGCCAAACCTTTCGAAGCGGAGTTCTCTTACTTCTTTACTTATTTTGGCAATCTCACCATGAATAGGCTTTACTTTGTGATCAAAAACTTTACCGATTTTGTCTAGCTCTTCTTCAGTCATAGTTGTCTAATGATAAATAGTTAAACAGTTAAAGACAAGACTACTTTAATATATCAAATATTAAAAAGTGGCTGAGCTTTGGGGAACAGCCACTTTAGTGACAGCATTCAGGAACTGAGTACTTTCAGATCTTGGGATTTCCAAACCACCTTGTCGACTTGGGTCAGGAACTCAAGAGCCAACCTATGAGCTTCGTGCACCTGCCTAACTACCCATTCTTTGATAAACAGTTCACTCACGCTGAAACGACGGGCGGCAACAAGCACTGTTTCGTTGTAACAGATATAATGGCCCGCACTAGGAAAATAATGCTTGGACACAATGAGGAATGAGACCTCAAGCCATAAACTAGTGTCAACCTGCGGTTTTAGCTGCAAGACCACTTTTACGGTTACTTTCTGCTCGGGGTTGGGGAAGGTCTCGACTTGTTCCCAAATCGCCCAATCATTATCCCGATCATACTCCAACAAGTTTCCCCGCGTCATACCCTCAATCTCTATCCCCTCCATCTCGCGTAGAAAAGCCAATGGTATCTGCTGCCTTTTCACGAATATCTCTCCTGGAATTTGCTAAATTATAATCTTCTAAAGGCTAGTTAGCAACTAAATTAGTGGTTGATATCAAAGGTAGTAAAAAAAGTTTGCTCTTTGTTGTAAGAATTATATTCTTTGGAGATACTTAAAACCTGAGCCGGTTGGACAGCAAAAAAACCATATTTATCTCGGAGTCTATCCACCGCTTTATCAACTGCTTTTGATTTTTCATCTTCTCCTTCAAATAAAGATAGTTGAGTAGGGGAGTAGGTCTCAAAAAAGCTCACTCCCACTCCTATTAACCTCAGAGGAGTAGTTCTGTCCCAAAGTTCAAAGAAAAGTTCCTCGGCTACCGAGTAGATATCCTTGGCATGATCAGTAAAGAAACCAATCTTCCTCTGCCTGCCCACACTATTGAAATGTTTGTCCCTAATCACGGTGTGGATTAGGGATCCGCGAAAACTCTTACTTCTCATGTCACCTACAACTTTCTCCACCAGAAAGTGCAGCATACTTTTGAGGAAGTGAGAATCGTTGCTATTTTGAGAAAAGGTCCTAGACCTAGAAACTCCCTTTTGCAAATCATGGGGATCAAATCTGATATTTGACACTCCATTACTACTTAACCATAAATTGTGGCCAAATTTACCTAGAGTTTTAGTCACTAGTTCTTCTGACAGATTGGCAATTTGGCCCACTCTCTCTATCCCCATACTCAGTAGTTTCTTCTCAGTTTGCCTGCCGATACCAGGAAGATCTCTAATCGGTAGGGGAGAGAGAAATTTTTTCTCATCCCCATCAGGCACTACTGTCAGGCCATCAGGTTTACCAAAATCAGCGGCCACTTTGGCCACCACCCGAGAGGTTGCTAACCCAATGGAGGCAGTGATCCCAACTTCCTTTTTAACTTCAGCCCTGATTCTTTCACATATAGCCGGTAAATTGGGATAAAGCCTTTGGCAGTCGGTGAAATCTAAAAAACCTTCATCCACGGAGACAACCTCAATATGGGGACAATATCTGGCAGCGATTCGAAAGACTTTTTTAGAAAATTCCGAGTAACGGTGGTAATTCCCATCCACATAAATCGCTTTAGGGGCCAGTTTGACCGCCTGGTAAGTCGGCATACCGGAGTGGATACCAAACTTGCGAGCTTCATAAGAAGCAGCCGAGACTATCCCTCTAAAAGCTTTCCCGCCCTGGGGATCAACCCGACAGACAATTACTGGTTTACCTTTTAGAGTCGGGTCCAGAGCCACCTCAACTGAAGCAAAAAAAGCATCTAGGTCTAGTAGGGCAATGGTTGG
This sequence comes from uncultured Gammaproteobacteria bacterium, assembly GCA_964349395.1. GTDB lineage: Bacteria > Patescibacteriota > Microgenomatia > Woykebacterales > RBG-16-39-9b > CAYGGA01. The sequence continues at coordinate 12,592 of CAYGGA010000012.1, forward strand.
CTGCATATCTCAGTATCAACCAAATATTACCCAAATGTCAATCGGTCCTTTTTCGGTTAACAACTAGACCACAACCCTACTCCTTTTTCCCGGGCTTCTATTTCACCTTTCTTTAATAATTCTTGGTATTTCACATCCGGAGGATAACTACTGCTTTTGGCATACCCTTCTTTTACTAAAACTAGATTCACAAACGTCCCATCTCCCACAAAGACATACCGCAAAAGTCTGCCAAATTTATCAGTATCGGAGATATCCCTTTCCAGCCTGACTTCTTCACCCTCCACTAGCTCTTTATTTTTATCACTCGCCTCAATACCGAAACACTGAACCACTTTCCGGGGATCCACAGTTTCTGGGGTATCAATCCCAATATAGCGCACCTTCTGCCCATTTTCTAGCTCAATAGTGTCACCATCCACTACTTTCTTCACTAAGAAAGTTCGATCTGGGCTACTGGGCATAGGTTTTAGTAGAGTAGTGGGGGTAGGGGAAGTCTGATTACTGGGACCTATCAAACTAATACTTTTTTCAACCAATTTCTTGGTAGTTGGGGAGGTGACTAAAGAGGTAAGGGCTAATACAAAGGCTAATAAAACAATAGCGAGAACTACTTTAGTCTTAATCACCCAACCATTTTAACTCAATTGAGTTTTAAATACTAAATGCTGTTGACTTAGGGTTTTGTTTCAGTGAAGGTGACATTATTGTTCACCAAGAAAGCAGAGAGTGGGTTGCTGAAAGAGACAAAGACTCGAGGGTCAAAATTGATTATTTCCGCCGGGGTAGTTTGTGGATTTCCAGGAGAGGCTAAATTACGGTTAAACAAGATTTCACAAACTGCTGGATCATTACAAGCCCCAATAGCTACTCCACCATTAATCACCAACTGACTTGCATTGGTATTGGGGTCGTTGGTAGTTTCAATCCCTTGGTCAGCGAAAATATAGGCATCAACTCTAGTCACATTGTTATTAATCGTTACCTTACCTTCGACAATATAGACAATCACTTGGTTGGTACCCAAAGTCTCAATATTTGAACTAAAAGTCAAATCTCCATCCACAAACATCACCGTTTGGTCCAAAGCACTTGAAGACGGCGGGGTAGGCGTAGGGGTAGGCGTGGGTGTTGGTGTGGGTGTTGGTGTGGGAGTTGGTGCAGTCACAGTATAAACCTGGCTGCGGCGATTGTTACTAGCAGTATCAGTAGTTTCATCGACTGCTCCAGGATCACCATTATCAATCAATGCATAGGCAGTAAAACTACCACCGCTACTTTTAGTAAAATTGAACTGCAGATTTTGATTGGTACCAGCATTCAAAGTCACATTTTGATCTTCGATGCCTGCTTCTTGAGCGGTGGTGAAATTTGGAGCTACTCCCAAGGCAGACCAAAACCTCACTCGAGCACTACCGGCATTGGCATCACCCGTGTTGGCGACATTGACCGTCGCCGTGACATTTTGACCAGCTTCGGGTGAGGGAGGATTAAAAGAAATGCTATTTACGACTAGTTCAGGCTCAGTAAAAGTATAGGTTACCACTAGTTGAGGTCGATCCGCGGCCACACCAGTTTCAGCATAATTAATCCAGATATTTTCATTGGCAGTTGGGGCAGTACCAGCTCGTTGTTTACTGGAACTTATAAATAGTCGAGTGCTACCAGCTTTGTTGATATTGGTCCGAAAATTAGTCCCGCTTTCGGTAAACGTTACTAATGACCCATTCCAAGAACTACTCGGAATAGATGCTAATAGTGTAAGCGTTGACAAGCTGGTACCGGCCCTGAAGTCAGCGGTTGTCACACTCGTGCCAAAATCAAATGCCCTTGCTTCTATAGTATAAGCTGCCCCTGAATAAGCTGCCCCCTTGAGCCTCAATTGAACTTGATCAATGGTAGCATTATCAGGAATAGCCGAAGTATTAAAAGAGAAAAAGGCTTGTCTAACTGAATACTGACTGGAGGCGAAGTTTTGTCCAGCTCCTTCATTGGATTGGAGATTAGTAGCTGCAGTCATGGTACCAGTACCATTTCGAGCGGTCGAGTAAGTCGCGTTCGCGGACTGCACATACCCGTCAGTGGTATCGGCCGTGATAGTAACTGTTTGTTGAGCTTTGACCTGACCTTTTTCTACTGCTTTTACTTGAGCATCAACTTCTTTGACAAGCTGTTTCTTTTCATACTTGAGAAAAGCGGTTAATTTTGAGACAGAATTGTTAAAGGTTTTTTTAATCCCTATCACCACAGTATTTGTGACCGTGTTAACTGCCTTGGCCAATTTATCAAACAGATTATTTTTCTGCGTGGAAACCGTAAAATTACCACTACACTCAAAAGCTCCGGCAGTGGTTGGTTTACTGCTACAGCTAGCTCCACCAGCGGTGAGATTGGTAGGTGCTCGATTACGAAAATCCAGGTAGCTGGCATTGTAGGCAAAACCCGTATAGTCTTCAGCTTGCCAATTATTTCTACTCCTAGCATTCTGAATCGTCCCCGTTCCAGTTTTGATCAAATAGTCACTAGTATAGTTGCCAGCAGGCGGGGCAGCATTAAAAATAATTGGTCCATTGGTGAAAACATCACCATTGGTAGTCTGAATCCAATTACCTTCATTTATCTCTAGCTGTCCTGTGATAACCCGAGGCTGGGAGGACAATACTCCGGTAGCTGCCCCACTTACCGTGAAGGTGTAGATTGTTCCACGAGGATGTGAGCTGTCTGGCACAAGACTGAAATTTAGCGGGACACTCCCAGTACAGCTGACTGGGACATTTTGTGGACTGGAAGGCATCCCCGTGACTGTCCCGGCACTGCCGCTGACTAAAGTCAAAGAAGAAAAAGTCAGGCTGACATTGATAGTTCCTGGCCAATCTGGACCACAATTGGTGGGATTGATATATAAATCATAAGGAGCACCCGGAGGTCCTGGATTTGCTTTTATTGATCCTCCTTGTGGCCCCCAAGACAAAGAATAGTCGGGTGTTTTGGCTAGCCCCAAATCATTACAACCATTGGTAACTCCGGGTTGGATAATAAAGTTATCATCGTATGCGGCCACAAAATTATTGGTTAAGGCATTGGGCCCGTAGGTAGAGGCAACTACTCCTGGGGTAGCGACGCAATTTCCTTCTATTTGCTTAAATTTACCAGTGTACCCAGCCAGATAGGCAACCATATGAATTGTGCCTCCTGGAACTCCTGATATATTTACCCAACCATTACTATCGGAGATCTCGGTACAATCAGACCCAGAGTCAGTACACCCAGTTAATAAATTGTTAGAGGTATCTAACAATTTTACGGTGGCCCCACTGACAAATTGGTTGGGAATAAAAGCATTATTGTCGGAGAGACGCACCCGAATACTGACATCGCCACTGGTAATTACGTTCACTACCACGGAGTCAGACCCACTACCATTGGCATTACTACAACTCAAAGTAAAAGTGGAAGTGGTATTTACAGTTCGATTTTCAGTACCACCACCCACCGCTTTACTACCACTCCAGCCTACCGAAGCAGTACAAGAAGTAGGGGAGTTGGTCGTAGTCCAAACCAAGGCCAAACTAGAGCCAGCTCCGACAGTGATTGGGCCACCGCTGCCATTGGCAGTTAGGGTGACGACCGGAGCACTACCGACAATATTGACTGTGACTGAATCACTATTACTTCCAAAAGTATTGGAACAAGCAATTGTGTAGGTAGTATTGGCCGAAACAGTCACGTTTTGATTTCCACCCGACGTGGATTTACTACCCGACCAGCCACCCGAGGCGGTACAACTGGTAGGCGTGTTCGTAGTGGTCCAGTCTAAAGTGACCGTCGAACCAGAAGAAACCGAGATCGGTCCATTACTACCATTGGCGGTAATATTTACGGTGGCGGGAATACCTACATTGACCGTGACCGAGTCAGTAGCCGTACTGGCAGCATTAGTACAACTGATGGTAAAAGTAGTATTAGAAGAAACAGTCACATTTTGATTACTACCACCCACTGCTTTGCTACCGTTCCAACTGGTAGCTCCAGATCCAGTACAGGATGTAGGGGAATTGGTGGTGGTCCAAGCAAGTGTCACCGTCGATCCGGTAGCTACGGTGATCGGTCCATCGCTACTATTGGCCGTGAGATTGACAGTCGGTGGACTAGCGACATTGACTGTGACCGAATCAGTGGCCGTATTGGCAGAATTGGTACAGGAAATAGTATAGGTAGTAGTAGCAGAGATCGTCACGTTTTGACTGCTACCACCAGGGGCTTTGCTACCGTTCCAATTAGTTGCTCCCGAACCAGTACAACTAGTCGGAGAGTTCGTCGTCGTCCAGGCTAGAGTCACAGATGATCCTGAAGCCACAGTGATGGGGCCATTACTACCATTGGCAGTGAGGTTCACTGTCGGGGGCAGTACACAAGTGGCTGCCTGGGTAGTCAAATAACCATTGGTGCTCCAAACATACCCATTCCCGTTGTGGGCATGGACGTCCCAATTTATGGATGAACCCGGAGTAAATCCAGACACTGATCTAGACGTCCCTGTCTGATTTGCATCCGCTCCTGTAGCTCTGGGATTGCCGGGAGAAACTTCCCAATGCAGATCATAATCAGTTGCTCCAGAAGATGCTCCCCAGCTAAAATTGATGGTTGCCACCCCGCCACTACAACTAGTAGTGGGAGTAAATAGACTAAAAGATCCCGGCGGATTGCAGTTGGTGGGGTACGGGGTGACAGTATAGTAACCATTGGTAGTCCAAGTATCGCCGCCAGCATTTTTGGCCTTCACATCCCAATTAAGAGTAATATTGGAGGTAAAATTCCCTTGAGTATATGAGGTACCAGAAGTGGTAATGGAAGGCGAAGTCGCCCGCGGATTTCCACCTACACTCCAATGCAAATCGTAGTTATCAGCTCCAGAAGATGCTCCCCAGGTAAAGACTATCTGGACATTCCCACTCACACAGCTAGCTACCGCCGAGGTACCATTAAAAGCCCCAGGAGGGCTAGCACCCGCCGGATCATTACAAGTAAAGCTCAAATAAGCAGAAAAATAAAAACTAAATTCTTGATTAGTTAATTGAGTCGAAGGATCAACACAATCTATATCACCGGCTGCCGCTCCAGTCGTTTTTTGTGGCTCCCAAACAACGTAGTACCCTCCATAAGGCGTGCTATCAGTTCCATCCCAGACTGCGGTATTATTAGCACCTACTTGTGTAGTTGTCCCCGCATGCCAACCAGCTGGAGAAGCTGGAGACCCTTGATAAATATCCCAAACTACACGGGTAGAAGGGGCATTACCATTATTTGTAAACTCTAGATGGAGAGAAGCGGGTGTACTTTGGGCTTGAACTGGTTTGATAATGGTGATGAACTTTTTTCCTTCAGAGGCATCTGCCTTGGAAGCTAATAAAAAGCTACTAATAATACCCAAAAACAAGATTATCAAAACTTTACTAAAGATTCTAAAAATCATCAGAATTTAAAAAACTCCTTGCTGTCTTCAAACACATATTTTTCAGGATCAATTTCCCTCAAAATAACCAAGATTTCTCCTAGTATTTCTCCCACCTTACTGTCATCATTATTTTTTAAGTGGGTTCTTAAATTAGTAAAAATACTGGATATATGAAGATATTGCTGTTCTTTATTATTTTCCCCAAAAGCTAAGGCAGCGTCGTCAAAATTGACTCTTAAAACATCTTTAAGATGATCATCAATTTCTTTATTATCAAAAATTTCCTTTTTTATACTTTCCAGTTTTTCTGGTAGCTCAAATTTAGCCCCACAAGAATCGTCTTTACAAGGAATGGGGGTCAAAACCTCTTTGAGATCGCTATACTGATTTACAGCAATCTTATTGATCTCGATTAACACGTCTCGAACCTCTTTTTTAGGGACACTTCCGTAATCATTTTTAACTAGAAAAAAGGCTTTGGTATAGCTATCTTTAGCTTCTTCTTTACTTTTAGTTGTATTTGCCTTTTGTAAGTGGTCAATAGTGGTATCTTTTACTTTTGGGTTATAAAAATTGGCTTTATCAATTTTGAATTTAGTAGCTATTTCGTCACGGCTAAGTATTTGCTCTTGCACAAGTATGGATTTGAGCGGAGTGAAAACAAAAAGACTCCCTATCAATAGGGTAAATAATAAGATTATTAATAATAATTTAGGATTAAAAAATAGAGGTAATTTAAACCCACGAATTGGGGCTTTTTGAGAAGAGCTGGGCAGGTCTAATTCCATGTTATTTTTACTCTAGACAACTAAATCTAGTGTAGAAGAAGTAAAGCGAGGTGTCAACCCAAATGGGGAAAATTTAGTTGCCAAAAGAAAGAACGGTTGAATACAAGTATTCAACCGTTCTGAGGAACTCAAGAAGTCAGGAGGGGATTTTTGCACCCAGCCGGAATCTTGAGAGTCGTAAGACTCAAGGCTCGCTTTTTGAGCTCACCGTCAGTCTCGATCTTGTCCGCCGCCAGTCGATCCACCCAGTGGTAGAGCCAAGTCTTGGACCCAAGAAAGATGTTGGCACTGACCGTATCAGTCGCACTTTGACAAGCAACCTTGATAATGACTGTGAGACCATTGGCAAACACATCGATCGTGCTGAGCACTCGAGCCGGATCTGGATGTTCCAACCGACTCTTGGTGTCTTGCCAGTACTGACTAACATTCGCCCGATCAACCGCAGTGACATTGGGCACGGTGTTGACGAAAGTCTGTATACCCTCGTCAATCTCCTCCGCCTGCTTCACCAGTTCTGCCTTTGACAACAGGGGAACTGGAGTCAGAGTCGGGGTCGGGGGTACTGGCGTCGCTGTGGGCACAGATGTATTGGTTGGGACCACAGAGACCTGAGCGTTACCAGTCTGAATCGGATCGCTGGATCCGGTTTGAGCGCCACTGTCAACATCATTGTCGACACTAGCACTGGTCCCACCACCAGAATTGAGTACGACCAAGACTACCACGACTGCGAGAACCGCAGCCAAGATCAGAACCCCGAGAAGAAGCGGGCCTCTCCCCGGTTGGTGACCTCGCGGTACAGCAACCACTTGATTCTCTCCTTGAGCCTATTGGCTATTTGATGACTATATTATACCACACCTCTACAACCCCATAGCAATACTGAGTGAAATTGTTCAGGTTTGTGGCCAGTTTACGAAAAATTTTAACCTTGGCTAATGTCAACTAATGGGCTCTTTAGGGTTGGGTTTCAGTGAAAGTAAGACCGGCTGACCCGAGGCGATTGGTGATTACATCTGTAAATCCAACCAAAATACGCGGGTCATAAATAATGCGCTCTGCGGGGGTGGTGAGGGGAGTAGTGGACTGACGATTAAAACTAATATCATTTAGTTGAGCATTTGGTCCCACCGCCACGCCACCACTGATGACTAAAGTTGAAGTGGGAGTTTGAGAGTCGTAACTGGTAATTATCCCACTATCTGCAAAAAGGTAAGCATTGATAATATTCACATTATTGGCAATTCTGATTTTGCCTTTGACTATAAATAGTGCCACTTGAGTCCCAGAATAATCCAAATTATTATTTATGGTCATATCTCCATCCACAAATATTAAAGTTTCTTGCAAACCAGACGAGCCTGCCTCGACCTTTTTAACCAAACTATTTGGATTTTTAAAAACACTAGAGAAGAAATTTTTAACAGTGTCGGTAGTCTGAGCCCAAAAACTCTTTTTCAAACTGACTGTGACCGCAGTGCAAACTCGGACCCCCACGACAGTTGGTTTAGAGGCGGTTGTAAAATTGCATGAAGATTCAGTTAGTGGGAGGATACTGCTACCACCAGCTTGTTGTTTGAGCTGGTCGTAGCTAGTAGGGGAAGACAAGGGGCCATAATTTTCTATGTTCCAGTTTTTTGCCGAGGTGATATTGGCACTGGCAACACCGCTCGTTTGGACTACGTTTTCGGAAGTAAATTGGCCTGAGGGTGGGGGAGTGGAAAAATTAACTTGGCCTAGGGAGAAAATATCCCCTTTTTCAGTTTTTAACCAATTACCATCATTTATGGTCAAAGTACCATTTAGAGTTTTATTAGCTAATCCAGGAGCTGAAGTAACTACCCCTAAGGTGTAAATTTGTCCCCTTTGGGCAGTGCTACTAGCGTTCAAACTAAAGCTTATGTCTTTGTTCACAAACGGAGTACAGCTAATCGAGTGGGAAGTACTCACAGGCAGTCCACTAATTTGACCATCATTCGGAGAGATTGGATTGTAATTTACCGTCACATTCAAAGTCCCCGACCAACTCGGACTGCATTGGGGATCAATACGAAAACTATAATTGGCAGTGCTACCTGGATTTATTCTCTGATCACTCGGGTTGATCCAGCTTAAGGAGTAGTTTGGCTGCGGAGAGACTGTCACTGATCCACAGGTAACCGTCGTACTGGTATTGGGAACACTATCTTGGACATAAAAGCGGTAGTTGTAAGTACTACCACTGACCCCCGTTTGGCTAAAAGAAGTAGAGATTGATGGCTGGTACTCCTGACCACTTGAGGAGACACTATTGGTATAAGATTGAGCTACACTCCAAGCTCCACCATTGATACTTCTTTGCAATACGGCAGTTCTCACCCCAGATTGAGTTCCACCACTCGGAGCTGGATCATTACCAATCAAGCTCGGAACAGTGATGGTGGTTCCTGACAATGTCGGTGCTCCACAACTTGCAGTCGGAGACAGGGTATCTTTTTTTACTCGCCAAAAACCAGTAAAAGCGGATTGATTGCCCTGAGGATCAATAGCGCGGGCGCGCCAGTCATATTTCCCATCGGCTAAAGATAGTGGTGTCCAGGTACTATTGGTTCCAGAAGTCACTGTTGTTCCATTTTGGTCGCCGGGCACAAGCGGATTGCCAGTCACTCGAGCAAAATTAAAGTAAGCTCTTAGACTACCACCGTTTGGGTCAGTGACCCGAGCGGTAAAAGTAGGGGTATTGCCCACCCAATTGCCAGTAGTTCCCAAGCCATTTGGAGGAGAGATCAGAGTGGGGATATTGGGTGGGAGACTACAAACAGGAGTTGTTCCAGACCGACTGCTACCATTATCACTCCATGTAAATGTCCCTCCTGACCCATTGGCTCTGATTAAATAACTATAAGTAGTGGAAGAAGCAAGCGAAGTATTTTGATAAGTAGTCGCCAACCCAACACTTGCAAGATAGCTACCGTTACGGTAAATATCATAACTTACGACACCCGTAGCATTTGTCCAAGATAGATTAATTTGTGAACAGGAGATCACCGCCACTGTGAGTGAGAATGCTCCTGGTGGAGCACAGTTTTGGGTACTACCAGTTATGGTTGACCGCTGTGACTCAAAAGCCGCAGCTCCGTTTTGACTATAACGACTCACCCCCAAAGAGTAGCTACTGTTACATGTTAGGCCAGTGAAGGTATAACTGCCGGAGGATGCGGTGGTCTGCAGGCCATTATTCAGATAAACTCGATTATCTCCGATGCAGTTAAAGCCATTACAAACTGTCCAACTAATAGTAATAGACGTCGAGGTAGCAGATTGAACTGCTACACTAGTGGGTGCGCATTGACCAGAAACAAATTCGCTCGAAACCACGGTACTGACGTCGGTGGCAGTACTGTCATTGCTAGTATTCTGAGCCCGAATCGACCAAGTTCCATTCCAACCCGGTGGGAAAAAAGTACTATTTGAATAAGTATTGGTGTCAAACACGTAGACGGGTCCCTCACTCCCACTCCAAGTAAGACGATACCAATACCCATTTTGGGGTTTAACCCAATTAAAACTTACGCCCCCAAGACCACAATTGCCAGCGACCTCAAAACCACTTGAGCTTAAAGAAGACGGGGGTGATACGGCTTCAACAGGCGTAGTTGGGGACAGAAAAAAGAATATGAAAAACGAAAAAAAGGTCGCAACTATAAATTTTAGGAAGAGACTGGACCTAGTATTTTTTTTCACCGTTATCATGGGGTCACTCATTCGGAAGTGAGGTCACATACCAATCAATGACCAAAATATCATTGGCTTGTATTTCAGTTACAGTTTTTAAATCCTTGGAAGTAGAAACGTAAACTCGATCACCGACTTTCAAATCAGATAGAGATGCTTTATCACTCAAAAGTTTGGGTGCTTCGCTGGAGGTGGCACCTTGGTATTTATTTATTTTGGTTTGGCTGTCTACTTTAAAGGTGAGGGAGGGTCCAAAATCAGCATGTATTGTTAAAGATTGTTTAGTTAGTTGACTAACTGTTCCCCAAGCACCCAAGACTTCGCCTTCAGTCTTCTGAGTATTTGGGGAGGCAGCGGAGCTTGCTTCTGGAGTAGGTGAGGTAGTGTTTTTAACTGGTTTATTAGAACTTTTATAAAAGTAGCCCAAAACTCCCAATAAAATAATTAAACCTAAAACAATAGCGACAGCGAGGATAGTTCTGGTTGAGCTTTTTTTGGCCGGTGAAATCGGGTTGGCAGTGTCCATAATTCCTCTCCTTTAATTCTAACCAAAAGAGCAAAGGACTGCAAGCAAGAATTGTTAAAAAGGGGTAGAGATGTTAACTTTAGAATGTGACAATTAAAAAACTCTCAATCTGGGTGACTATTCTGGGAATTATTGGAGTAGGCTTGTGGCAGCTAAAACCCAAGTCAGTGTCAAAGATGGTAGAAATCCAAATTCATTCTCAAACTATCAAGGCCGAGGTCGCCCGTTCCATGTCTGAAAGAGCGCTCGGATTAGGCAACCGAGAGTCACTAGAATCCAATCGTGGTATGCTTTTCCTTTTCCCTGACCTGGGCTACCCTTCCATTTGGATGAAAAACATGAACTTTCCCATTGACATTGTTTGGTTAAAAGATAGTCAAGTGGTAGACATTGCCAAAGAGGTCCCCATTCCTGATCCAAAAGAGTTGCAGATGCAAACCTATTCCCCTAAAGAACTAGCCAATCAAGTCTTAGAAATAAAGAGCGGGCAAACTGATATTCTCAATCTCAAGATTGGGGATAAGATAACTATTTTAGATTAGTTTTCTTCGCAAACTTCTGCGTCGCTTAGCTTACTATTGGAGCGGTAAAGTAAAAAGTAGATCCTTTCCCAAGCTTCGACTCCACCCAAATCCGACCGCCGTGACGCAAAACAATGGTCTTTGAGATATACAGCCCCAACCCCGTTCCGCTTTTTCCACTCTCCATATTCTCAGTTACCCGGTAAAACTTCTGGAAAAGATAGGGGATAGCCTTCTGAGCCATACCAATACCCGTGTCTTCTACCGAAGTTACCACAAAATTGTTTTTGACTTCTGTCTTTACTTTTACAGTCCCGCCTTCCTCAGTATAATTTAGGGCGTTGCTAAAGAGATTGTTTAAAACTTCCGAGATTCGAAAAACATCCACATATACTTTTGGTAATTTTTTCTTTGGTTTTTCAAAGGTGACCGCGATTTTTTTCTCTTCTGCTTTAGGAGCGAAATCATCAACAATCTTACTGATAAGCTCTTCCCAAACAATCTCCTCTTGATTAATTTGCAGTGATCCTTTTTCAATCTGGGAGATATTTAGTAAGTTCTCCACCAACACTCTCAACTGGTCAGTAGTGACCATCGCTCGACGAATAAATTTTTGGACTTTCAGATCAGTGGAGGTGGTCTCTTCGGCAATCGCCGTCAGATAGCCACGAATGATTGTAACTGGGCTGCGCAACTCGTGGGCGGCCATGGAGACAAAATCAAATTTCATTTCCTCAAGTTCTTTTTCTTTAGAAATATCTCTGACAGTGAGAACATTCCCTAAAAATTTAGCGCTGTCATCTAAAATAGGAGAGTTAATGATACGCACCGAAACCCCCTGTCCTTCTTTATTAAAAATCTTCAGATCTTTAGTAAATTTTTCTTGCAGATCATTAATAATATAGGATTGACCAGAAGGGTAAAGTAGTAAAAAGGCAGTATACTGCCTTGAGACTACCTCTAGTTCCTCCCAACCTAAAAGTTTTTCCGCGAAAGAGTTGTAAAACACAATCTTGCCGGCGCTGTTTAGTCCCAAAACTGCTTCGGAAATACTATCTAAAATCGCCCGTGATTGTTTATTTACAAAATCCAAATCCATGGCGAGATTTTTGTAATCTACCTCAGTAGACCCTTTTTCTTCCCGCCTTTTTTTAATCTCAAGATGGTAAGTCAAAATCAAAATGACTACTACTAAAAAGAGGGTCAGAGAAATAAAGACGAAAAGGTAAGGCAGTGTCATCTTTTTCTTGAGAAATTGGTCACAACTGTAATACCACTATAAGGGATAGTAGACAGCTCACCACTTTTCTCTCTCAAAGTTACGGCTCGCAAAGTCGCTTTCTCCACGATTCCTTTTTTGCCCGCTAGTTCAACTTGTTCTCCTTCCCGGAGCTGATCTTCGATCAGTAAAAAGAAACCAGAGAGAAGATCTTTTACCAAAGTTTGAGCTCCAAAGGCAATCGCAATACCGACCACCCCCGCTGAAGCTAAGATCGGGGTGACATCTAGGCCGATGACTTTGAGCAACATTATCAACGTCACTAACCAAATAATAGTAGAGATAATCGTCGAGAGAACCGAGCTGAGTGTGGAGACTCGGGAGCGCGAAGCATTGGCGGCGAGATTATGAACAAACCCCTTTAGAAACAGAGCCACGAGAATTCTTAAAAATAACCCCACTCCCACAATCACCAGAATACGAAAAAGGTTGTCAGTCGAAAAATAAGAGGGCAGGGAAGTATCCACTCCTTCATGCTAGCAAAATAGTGTCCAGGTGACAAGCCTAATTGGGATTGAAGAGAATTAAAACTTGTTTTAACCTTTGATCTCGGCCAAGCAAAAAATAAGCCCGTCCTTGGATTTTTTTCACTTTGTTGCGGCGAGTCACGATCGTCCCCTCAAAATCCTCTGGAACAAACGATTTTTGATCAAAATTTAAAGGTTTGTCCAATTTTAAAACATACCCGAGGTCTTTACCGAGGAGTCTATCGTCTTTAAAGTCACTTAGATTTTTAAATTGGTCATTAATCTCAAGAAGGCGGTTTTTATTGTCTAGTAAAAGCAGTGGACCCGGGTACTCCTCCCTGAAAACCTGGGCAATCTGTCTGTCCAAAATCAACTCTGAAGTATACTCTTTGAGAATGGATGATTTTTTTTCAACTTGGGAAATCTCGTCTCGGATATTACCAGTTTCGGTCCGCTGTCTTTGGCCCAGATCAGCCAGCTTCAAAACCACCCAAGTAAAGACTAAAAGAGCACTAGCCTGACCAATCCCAATCGCTTTTTCAACACTGTCTAAAGGCATTCTCAAAACCACTGTTTCCAAAATCACAAAGAAAAGGGAGGACCCTAAAGCCAAAGCGACGTCTTTCCGTCTTAGAGTAAGAGACGTGGATAAAATCAGGATATAGTAGGGGAGTAAAAAGTAACTCAAAAATTCTCCATGGAGATGGATAAAAATCCACACCAAAGCCGGGAAGATCACATCCGAGAGGTAAAAACGATAATCTCGGGTGTGCAAAAGGCGGTAAATATATCTAAAATAGGTGATATTGAAAACAGAGGCAACAAAAATCAAAAGGAAGGTGTAGTTTTTGGAGTCTTGAGAAGCAGGGGAGAGAAGATTGATAATAAAAGCCCAGAGAATAGTAATCCAAGCAACCCTCTCAAATAGAGAGGCCAAGTGATCATAGTATTGTAGGTCTACATTTTTCCCTCTTTGTTCCAATTTGCCCTTAATGATCGATGTTAATGAACCTAGATGTATCAGATATTGCGCTCCTAGTCAAGACTTCCTAGAACCATATCTTGTAAGAAGTCCGTAGGTAACATAAAATTAAGTGGTGCATTTCAAAATCTGCATCTCTGGGGCTGCCCGGGGAGACTGCCTAAATGAAAAGACCGAAGATCTCGCCCGAGTCCTGGGTGAGGAAATCGCTCGTCAAGATTGTGTCTTACTGACTGGGGCGACCACGGGTCTGCCTCATTTTGCCTGTATTGGTGCCAAAAGGCTCAAGGGTATGTCCGTTGGTTTCTCTCCAGCCATCTCCGTCAAAGAACACATCAACAAATACAGACTACCTACCAATTTTATGGATCTGATTATATTTACTGGCTATGGTTATTCGGGTCGGAATTTGATGATGATCAGATCGAGTGATGCAGTTATCTTTGTTTGTGGCAGAATTGGCACTTTAAATGAATTTACTAACGCTTTTGAAGAAGACAAACCAATTGGTGTACTGACCCAAAGTGGGGGGATTAGTGACGAGATAGCAGACATTGTAGAGGTCGCCAAAAGAGGGTCCAAAGATATTTTTTATGATGACGATCCAGTCGCTTTAGTAAAAAAAATTGCCAATCATTTAAAAGACCATCATAACCAAAACTCAACGTCTCACCCCCGGGGCAAAGATCGTGGTTGACCTCCTCGCCATTTCACTCTAAACTAACAACCATGTCCAATCTCTCCTTCAATCCTGAAGCAATTTGGATTTCTCATTCTGCTTTAGAAGAATTCTTTAGATGCCCCAAGAGCTACTATTATAGATATATTTACACCAATTCAGCTGGTTCCAGAGTCACCATTGCTGATCCCAATCTAACTTTAGGAATAGCAGTCGATGATGTCATCAAACATTACTTTTCCAAAAATGGCCAGGTGAGTCTAAATGATCTTTTGTGGCATTTAGATTTTGTCTGGAAACTCAAGAAAGGCAAGGCCGGTGGTTTTACCTCTGAGGATCAGGAAAAAGTTTATCTAGAAAAAGCCAAGAAATTTATTACTACCTTTTTTGAAAATGTTGGCCAATTAGAGGGTAGGGTCGAGGTACCTGAGTTTATGCAAATGAGTCTTTCTGAAGAGAGTGATGTGAGGCTCTGTGGATCTCCAGATCTCATTAACTATCTACCGGATGGTAACGTAGAAGTAATCGATATCAAAACGAGTGAAAAGGAATACAATGGTGAGACTCTTCAGCTACCTATCTATACTATATTAATAGAGAAAGAATTGGGGAAAAAGGTTTCCAAAGCTTCTTACTGGTATTTGAATGTCCACAACTCTCCTCATGAAGTAATTTTTTCGAACTCGGATTTTCTAGAAGATATCCAATTTAAAACCCAGGCCGTCCTAAAAGCCAGGAAGGACAACGATTTCAAGTGCCTGAAGGGTAGTGGGGGGTGTTTTAAATGCCAAGATTACGAGTATGTCAAAAATGGCCAAGCAGAAATTGTCGGCAAGGATAAAAAAAGAGTGGTGTATTTTGTAGACCGCAGTAAAATCGCTGAACCTCTTTATTCCGACGACCTTCCTTTCTAACAGCTTATCCCGTCTGTAGTCTGTAGTCTGTAGTCTGTAGTCTGTAGTCTGTAGTCTGTAGTCTGT
>CAYGGA010000013.1:0-24477 GCA_964349395.1 uncultured Gammaproteobacteria bacterium
ATCCCTCCGCCGGAGCCATTTGTTTCTTATTATAACCTCCTGGTTTTCCTTCAAGGTTGCAAAGATTGGTGTTGGTACTGTTTCTACAATCTTTTTATTTTTTACAATTAACTTCTCCAAAAACAATCTTAAATAATGCCGCTTCAAAAAGTCCGGAGCATCTTTATAAGTTTGGTAGATATTTCTTGAGAAGGATAAAACTTCCTCAACCAAGTTAATATCGATTCTGTTTTTATTTTCTTCTTCTTGATGATAATTTTCTAAATTAAGGAGTTTATCTTGAATCTCAGAATGCTTTCTTTTGTAAGTTTCTCGATCAATTGCCCCATCAATTAAAGCATCTTCAAGTTTATTTCTCCTAGCTTCTAAAGATACTTTTTGATTCTGAATTCCTTGCTTAATTGACCTTGTACTTTCGCGGTTAACTTCCATTAGTTCTTTTGTTTTCTCTACAACAGAATTGATAAACTCCTGACTGAATTCCATAGTCTTAAATTGTTCCATGGCTTGCTCTTCTAAATCCGACATTTCTACATATGGGGAAGGGCAGCCGTTTCTTTCTCTCTTTGGGCAGTGGTAATAGGCTATCTTTCCCCCAATATTTTTCAATTTCTTCTCATCCTTATGCCATTCAGCAGTATACCTTTGTCCGCACTCTCCGCAAGTAATAAATCCTCTTAGTAAAAAATCATGAACCCGCCTTCTAAGGAGAAAATTTCTATGCTTAGCTAAAACATATTGGCAGGTTTCAAACAAACTCTTAGATATAATAGGCTGATGATTGCCTACTTTCGACTCCCCATGCCAGCGTATTAATCCATAATAGAATGGGTTTTTCAGAATATGATTGATAACATTATGACTAAGGCTATTTCCATTGCCAGATAGTATATTTTTTTCAGTCAGCCAATCCTGAATCTCTAAAATTGAATAGTTTCCAGTTGCGTATAACTCAAAAAGATCTCTGATTATTGGGGCGATATAGGGATCCGGCTCGCAGGTTTTCTTTTCCTTTTCTTCGCCTACACTTCGATAACCAGTCGGCGGTGGTGTAGGCTGCCAACCCTCAATAAATTTCTGCATAAGAGCGTCCCTAGTTCGGCTTCCATTAACATCCGATTCCCATTCAGCTACCGAAGCAAAAATATTTCCAATTAAACCTTCAGTCACATCCCCATTTTCACTTACTGATAATAACTTCACCCCTAGGTTCTTAAACTCCTTTCGTATGCTGGAAAAATCCCCGACATTTCTTGCAAACCGATCTATCTTGTAAACTATTACTGCTTCTACTGGATGGTCTTTAATCGCAGTCATTAGTTCTTGAAAAGCAGGCCTATCCGTGTTTCTACCACTCTTCCCACCATCTTCAAATATTTTTTTAGGATGATAACCTTGTGTATTGGCGTAGTCTAAACAACCTCGTTTTTGACTTTCTGGTGAAAACCCTTCCTCAAATTGGCCTATGGTAGAAACTCGAATGTAGATATAACAATTTTTCATAAAGCCTTTTTATATGTGTTACTTTTGTCCCCCTTTTTTATAGTGTCCATTTTGTCCGTTTTGTGGCTAAATTATGTCTAAGAACTTAGAATTCATGGCTTAAAGCTAAACTCTCCTCAACAATTTGTCTAATCGTTTTTCCCTCCCTGGCTGACAGTATTTTCAAACTCTTATGTAATTCCACTCCCAATCTTATTTGTTTAGTTTTACCTAAGAGTTTATTTTTAGTTTTCTTTTTGTATATTTGTCGACTCATTTTAATGGGCCTTCGGCCCCTACCTTCCCTAATCAGCTACCTCCGATGATTTCTTTTCCTGTTACCAAAGTCTTTCTAGGTACTGCTGCTGTTCTCGTTTACTAGTTTTTGCCCTGCAAAATCTCGTTTGCAGTCAAAGGCTTTTTCTCTTACCCTATCACCGTACGGCCCTTCATAGATCGCTGGAAACCTTTGCTAAGTTTTTTAACGTCCCCTTAGCACTCCTTCCAGTAGAGCCCTTTCGGACAAGTTGTTGGTGGTTTATCTGCGCAATCATTAGGCGAGCTAAAGATTCAGCAAAACTGTCTCTTAGTCTTTGTGATTCCACATCAAAACTCATTCTAAAGAGATAGTAATATGTTGAGATTTTGGCGAGTTTGAACTTATGAGTTGATAACTTGATACTTGCTTAAGTCTTTGAGAGTTGGGAGGTTAAATCTTCTAGAAACTCTATAATAAGCGGTTTTAGTTCTAGATAATTCTTTGATAGGAGCATTAATTGGTAGTATTTCTGCAATTGCTTGTAGAACTATAGAGTCATCCTTACTTTGCAATTGACCACCTTTTTTGTCGTGATAAATCTCACTTATTTTTCGCTCAATAGATTTATAAAGCTCAATATCCTTTTCACTCCCACTATCCTGTCTTGATTTAAACGATTCAATCTCCATAAGGATTTTATAAGCACTTTCAGCCTGTCTTCGAGCTATTTTCCAATCAGTCTCATTCATTGGAGGAGAAAACTTAATGTAGACACCCCTACTGATAGGAGATTTTGAATCTAAGACTGTAGAAACATAGTTTCTCTCGGCAGTGGTTTTATTTGTTAAGAAAACTTCGAGAAGAATGAAACTCGAATCAGCATCAAATTTATTACTTACCTCAGTAAGAAGTTTTGATAATGAAGGATACTGCTTTTTATAAAATGTCTTTAGGTCTTTAGAGGAAGGGTTTTTCTTTAAGTGGTTTTTGAAACTGTCTATTACCTCATTAAATACAAAATTGCTTTCAAGAAGTTCGTACCTTAATTTTGAATATCTTTTCACAAACAAATTTTAACATCTGTCGACAAGTAGACCTGCTTACCAAGTCCAATAACCAAATCTAGACTCGCAAGAGGCAGATAAATTCGTTGGTTTAATAGAAAAAGGATTAAATCTCGTACCATCTGGCAAGATAAAATTTGTAGAACCAACACTTATTATTTCATTCGCCTTGACTACTTCTAATTTATCCGCTAAGGAAGTGCCTGGATAATGGTATCTGCCATTAAGGGTAAAATGACATGTGTTCCAATCCTTATTTTCTTTATTAGCTATATGAAACTGAGAACCATCAAAATTAACATCACCAATCAAATCTGACTTATCCTGGGTCTTTTGATCTAAGTTGTTAGACTTATTTCCTGGGTTCGAAACTAAAGCACTTACTATCAATGTCAGAACAATAATAACTAAAACCCAAGCTCCACAGCCTTTTGGTTTCCACCATGTTTTTCTTTCTCTACTGTTTTCTATTGAAGTCATAAACACTCCTAGAAAGAATTATATTGGTGAATAAGCCATTAATCAAGCACACGCATGTGGCTAAATAGAGCGTCAAACGCTCTGGGAGCAATAAGGTAGTTTCATTACCGTTTAAGGTGATGAAATATAAAGTCAATGTTAAATTAGGAAAGAAAATAAGAAAGTTTCGTGAGGAAAAAGATCTAACTCAAGATGAGTTGGCTGAGAAAGTTGGGTTACATCCTACAACTATTGCTAGAATCGAAAGAGGAGAGAGCAATTCTCCAGTTTTTACAGTCTACAAGATCGCAGAAGCCCTCAGAAGGTCAATGAAAGACCTGTTTGACTAATTAGACTGTTCTCGTCTAATTAAGCCTGCAAATTTACCTCTGATTTCAAAGTTTTTATCAGAAGTAATATAGATATCTTTAAGTTTAGGGTTTTTTGGTATTAGTTTTATCATCCCGTCTTTTTCTCCACCAAATCTTTTCAAGGTTGCCTCATTATCAACCACTGCTACCACCATGTCCCCAATATCAGCAGTGTTCTGATGTTTTACTAGTATTACATCCCCATCCCAAACATCATCATCAATCATGGAATCACCTTCTACTTTAAGTGCATAAAAATCTCCAGAGCCTTTGATTAAGTTCCATGGAACATCAATTGGTTCTTCATCCTCAATCGCCTCAATCGGTGTACCAGCTGCTATCTTACCTAGAAGTGGTACTTGCACCAAGTTTTCTGATTCAAGTAATGGGGAGTAACCACGCGATTGGTTTTCCCATTTCGTAATATGTCCTTTTGCTTTAATTAACTCAATATGTTGATAAATACCAGATGGAGACCTTAAATTAAGGCCTTTGGCTATTTCTTCTAGGGAAGGGGAGAATCCGTTTTTATCACGAAAACTTGAGATAAAATCCAGAACCTTCCGTTGTTGGGGAGTCAGGGGCCTGATTTTTTGCTTCTTGACAGTCATATTAAAAAGTGTCTAAAATGATACCCAATAAATACTGAAAGTCTAAGTGACAAAAAAACCGCCGGGAAGCGAAGTTTTCTTGTAAGGTTTTGCAAACCTCATTATTTTTATAGCAAATGACACCAAGGGTGTCAAGGAGGAATCATGTCCAGGAAAAAAGATCAGCATATCGTTCCAGCCGATGGTGGTTGGGGAATTAGGGGCGAAGGAAATTCCCGACTAACCGGTGTTTTTGAGACTCAGCAGGAGGCGTACGACCGAGGTCGGGAAATTGCCAAGAACAATGAGTCCGACCTCTATCTGCATGGGCGTAACGGCCGCATCCGCGCAGCGGAGAGCTACGGGAGTGACCCCGAATCAATAAGAGACAAGGAGCATTAAAATGGAGACTACTACCAAAACCAATACCCTAAGCGAGGCTTTTCTTAAGCTTAAGAGCAACTTAGAGCTAAATCCAACTTTTGACACAATTATCCAGCAGAGGCATAAGGCAGTTCGTGATTCTATTGAGCGCAACGGGCAAGACTTTGAAACCCAGTTAATTGGCTCACTTCAAAAAAAGACGCGGATACAACCACGGCAGGGGGATGACTTTGATATCGACATTCTTGTGATCTTAGGTCAGTTTTCCGATTGGGTAGAAGATGGTACCGGTATTAGCCCGGCTGACGCGTCAGAGACCTTGCGCACAACCCTAAACCAAAGCAATCGGTACAGCTCAATGAATCCAGAGATAGATCAACCTACAGTGACCTTTGAGTACAAGGACGATATTAGGGTTGAGCTCGTACCTGGTTATTTGGATAATATTGGGCGAAGTCCAAACGGTACCCCTCATTCACCAAGAAGCAGGGCTTTCTGGATTCCCAAGCATGGCCGGTGGGAATTAGCAGATTATAATCATGACGCTGCAGTAGTCAGCTCAAATAACCTAGATACCGATGGTTGGTTTATCCCTGCTATCAAAATGCTCAAGGCCATTAGGCGGACCTTCTTTCCAGAACTTGACACCTTTCACTTGGAAATTTTGGCGTCAAAAACAATTCCTCACCAAGTAAACTCGAAAAGGTTGTGGGGTTTGACGATCACTTATCCGGAATTGATTACCCAGTTCTTCTCTGATGCCTATAGTTTGTTAGATTCAGAAGTGAGTTTCGACAGAAGTAATTCACCTGCAATAATCCTACCACTTGACCAAAGGGTAAGTGTGAAAGAAGTATTCAGGAAAATCCATAGTTTTTGTACCGGTTTAGATCAGATTGATTCCGAGGAAGCAAAGATAAGTGGCTGGAAAAAACTTTTTGGTGATGAATTTCCAGGAGGTAGCTAATGAGAGAAGAGTTAATTAATGAGTGTAAATCGATTGAAGAAAACTGCACTTATACGGCCGAAACCCATCATACGATTGCAAACAGTGAACGTAGGAAGTACCAGCTTCTCCAGATAGGACCCGCTATTATCAGCGTAGTTACCGGCGGATCTGTTTCTCTTGGCTTCGCGCCAGCCTTTGTGGGTTGGTTGACTTTAGTCTCAGGTGTAGTCGCAGCTATTTCAGGCATTCTTAACCCGTCAAAAAACTCCGAGGAACAACTAGCCGCAGCAAAGCAATTTACAACTCTAAAGCAAGACGCGCGGGCTTTGGGGAAATCCTTTTCAAAAGGCATGAGCGACGATGAGTTTAGTGTGGAAGTTAGGAAACTTCATGATCGGTATAATGAGCTGGTATTGGCTGTTCCAGCGACAAACGATAAGGCCTTTGAAAAGGCTAGGGAAAAAGTAAAAAAAGGGGTTCATGAGCCAGACTAAACGGCTACGCCCCTAAGTTTCTTAATTTCTTCCCAACGCTGTTTCAGTTCTCCAATCATCACCATATTATTGAAGGATTTTAAGACTGGATCAAGAGTAACTTCCTGGGGTATACTAATTTCCGAAACACGGAGCCAAGTTGATGTTACCCGAACCAAGTAGGGTACTGCGTGGGTGCATCTTCGGGTTTCAGTATTTTCATTTCTCCAATCAGCATTTTTACTTCCGATTTTCTGTTTTCATAAACGTCTATGATATTTCCATCCAATGTTAGGAAAGCCTCGCATTGTGCCAAGAAGGCTTCATATATATGATCCGCATCGTTAGTAGGTTCAGCTCTCGGACTTTCGTTTTTGAAAATCTCTCTTAACTTAGTTAGAACAGAGTCTTGTGTATGGTTCCAACGAGAAAAATCGCCACTGTAACTTAAACTAGACCTAGCCGAAACAAAGTCAAGTTTATGCAATTCAGCCAACAGGCTTTCTTTTTTAGTTTCATTCGAAGTAGCCAATATTTCCTGCTCAATTTTTTTTGATACCATTTTAGTAACTTTTGGGTTGCTCAATATTGTTGATACGATTTCCTTGTCTGACGATCTTTTCTTCCATCCGCCGTCGACAACTCTTGAAATAATGTTTGTGTCTAAGAAAACTTTCATTGTAACAGTGCAATTTTCAGTACATCATTTTACTATAAATTGAGGGAGAATTTATGTCATGCATGCCGAGAATTCATAACAAATCTGAAAATTCGGATAGCATCTAACAGCTGGAGCCAAATTTAGCCCAACTTTTCTAAAGATAAAATAAGTTCCCAGGTTTGGCCACCATCAACTGATTTCCAGATTTTGCCCTCATCCCCATTTAAATAAACTGTGTTTTTTACTTGAGGATCCCACACAATATTTGAAACTCTAATATCATTGGTGACCTCTTTAGGCAAGCTGCTGTAAGGGTGCCAACTCTTACCACCATCCAAACTTTCAAAAATAGTTCTTGGTTGAGCATAAACACTTAAGCCTAAAAGTCTTAGGCCAGTTTTATCATTGGGATCATATCTGAATAAATTGGCCTGAGTGTCTGCTCTAGAAAAGGTCTGACCACCATCTTGTGAGTAGTACTTGAACTCCTGCTGATTTGAGGGGCTTGCGTAGATAAAGATGTTTTTAAAATTCTGAGGTGAGACATCTGCTTCCCTGATCGCTCCGTGGTTTTTAGGTAAGGACTTAAGTGATTGCCAACTTTCCCCACCATCTGCAGAGTGCACGATTCCTAGCTGATCACTTTGGACTTGTCCCCCACCTTGATTGGCAGGGAGAGCCATGGTCGTGAAAAGTAATTCTTTGGTATTTTCTGGATTGATAAATAACCGACCAGAACGAAGATATGGTACTAAACCAGTAGGCAACTCTTGCCAACTGTCACCCCCATTGGTGGTTTTATAGATAATACCTTTTTTGACATAGATTTTATTAGGATCGGCTTCTCTATGACTGGCAGGTAAAGCATTGGTTCCCACATAGACAGTTTTGTTATCAGTCGGGTCGATAACTAAAGCTTCATATGTCCAAGCATTCATATCCTGATCAAAAAGTTGGTGCCAGCTGTCACCACCGTCTGTAGACTCATAAACCCCACCATTTTCAGAACTTGGGTCAGTCAGAAATCCAGGGCTGGTAGAGGAGGTAAGCAGTAATCTTTTTGGGTTGGAGGGATCCACGATTAGATTTGGGTGCTGATCGTGGCAAGGTTGCCCAGGATCTTGGCGCTTCGGATAACCTCTCAAACCTTTGGTTATAGCTCTCCAAGTGGTACCACCATCCTGGCTTTTAAAAACCCCTTTGAATTCTACGGCGACATAGAGAGTCTTTGAATCCTGAGGATCAATTGCAAAAGAGTGAAAAGTGCGGTAGTTATCAAAACCAAGCCGTTTAGCACATTCTTGAGGATGGCCATCAATAACCTCACTGATTATTTCTTGAGAATCTTTTTCCTCTCCTATTTTTAATATATTTCCGTTAGGCGAAGCTAAATGATTATCGAAAAACTTTAGACCTGTGATACCCAAAAGTAGGATTACAATTGTGATCAAAATTACTGTCGAACCCCTTGGGTGTGCTTTGACTTTGGCCAGAACATTGAGCATTAGTTTTATTGTAACACAGGTGTTTAATTGCCTAAAACAGCTATAAATGTTCTCGGCTCTCCTTATGTGGCAAGATGCCGAAGGATTTGATAAAGATATTTTGGCAAGATTTGTAAAGAGTGAAGGGTAACTACTCTAAATAGTCTTTTAGCTTTTTGCTTCTGGTAGGGTGTCTGAGTTTTCTGAGGGCCTTAGCCTCAATCTGCCTGATACGTTCCCTGGTAACCCCAAACTCTTTACCCACTTCTTCTAAAGTCCGCTGCCGACCATCTTCTAGTCCAAATCTCAGTTTCAAGACTTTCTTTTCGCGATCATTTAAAGTATCTAGTACTTCAGTAATATGGGATTTTAAGAGTTCATGAGAAGCCGCATCTTCCGGCCTGATTTCTTCATCGGGGATAAAATCACCCAAAATACTGTCTTTTTCTTCCCCCACTGGAGCCTCAAGGGAGGTGGGTTCTTGGGAGACTTTGATGATTTCGCGCACTTTGGTAGTCTCAATCCCCATTTCTTTAGCTACTTCTTCGGCAGTTGGTTCTCTACCCAACTCCTGCATGAGTTTGCGAGAAGAACGAATATACCTATTTATGGTCTCGACCATGTGAACTGGGATTCGGATAGTTCTAGCTTGATCAGCAATCGCGCGCGTAATCGCCTGCCTGATCCACCACGTGGCATAAGTACTAAATTTAAACCCTTTTTTCCAATCAAATTTTTCAACGGCTCTGATTAGGCCGATGTTGCCTTCCTGGATCAAGTCTAAGAGGGTAAGCCCACGACCAACATACTTTTTGGCAATAGAAACAACCAACCTCAGATTGGCCTGAGTAAGTTTTTCTACTGCCCGCAGATCCCCTTTTTCCGCTCTTTGCGCCAGGTCAACTTCTTCAGCGGCCTTCAAAAGGGGGATCCGGCCAATTTCTTTTAGATACATGCGCACCGGATCAGTAATCTGGCTTTCAGCGACAGTGTTTAAAACTTCGATTTCTTTTTCCAAATCAGTCGCTTTATTTTCTTCTTCCCCCACTTCAAAAACATCAATACCCTCTTCGGCGAGTTTGGTATAGAGATTGTCTAGTGCTTCCACGTCAGTTTCTGCCTCGGGAAAAGCTTCCATTACCTCATCTTGGGTGACAAACCCCTGGTCACGGCCACGAGCAATGAGTTCTTGAATTGGATTTTTTTCTTCTTTTGCCAACTATCCTCCTGTACTTAATTTCAAAGATAAATCACGGAATTTTTTATTCAAATCAGTTAATCTAGTACTGTCTTGGGCCGCTTCAGCTTGCTTAACCTCGACTGCTAGCTTCTTTAAATCCAGTCGTAAGTTTACTTCTTTGATCCTCCTTATACAACTATTGATCTCGGACGCTATTGCCTCTTCTACCAGACCTTGGTTCCCAGTGTCAAGTAGGAGCAAGTCGTTAGCCACGCTTTTTTCGGTGTCGGTGAGTTTATCTAAAACTTCCTGTACCTCTAAAATGTCTTTCTTTTCGCGAATCTGCACGGCCACCGCTTTGGCAATCACTTGATAGGTAGCATCTCTGAACTCAATTTCAGCTAGCTCTTTGGGCAGTATTTTAGATTGTAGTATTAAAGCTAAGAGGTATTTCTCCACTTGGTTTTTGGAGGCAGTCACCTCTGGAGTCTGGGTCGTATCTGGCCGGACGGCTCCGGGTAAAAACCTCGTGATGGCTTTAAAAAGGACTTCTTCATCGACTTTCAAAAGGGCCGCCATTTTCTGCAGATAGTGCGTCCGAATCAAGGGGTCTTCAATCTTGCCTAAAATTGGGAGGTAGCTGCCCGCAACTTTTCTCTTGCCTTCGGCTCCCTCCACCCCAAATCTAGAGATAAAGGTATCTAAGTAAAAATCCATGACCGGGAGTTTCTCACTGGAGGCTTTCTTCCACTCTTTCGGACTTTTGGTTATCAGCTCGGCTGGATCTTTACCATCTTTTAGTTTGATCACACTGACACTGAGATTAGCATTTTCAGCTAGTTCGATACCGCGCGTGGTGGCCACCTGACCGGCGCGATCACTATCAAAACAATAGCTCACATTTTCCGTAAATCTTTTAATTAAGGCAATCTGACTGTCTCCCAGTCCGGTTCCCAAAGGAGCGACCACATTTTTTACTCCCAGCTGGTGGGACAAAATGACATCAAAATTACCTTCAACCAAGATGATTTCACCGGCTTTTTTAACTTCACTCTTCGCAATATTCATGCCAAATAGTAATTTGCTTTTATTAAAGATTGGCGAATCGGGGCTATTTAAATACTTTGGTTCTCCGTCCCCTAAAATTCGGCCGGAGAAACCAACTACCTCTCCCTGCAAGTTGGCGATCGGGAATAAAATGCGATTAAAAAATCTGTCTTTTAACCCTTGGCTAGTACTCAAAGACACCCCGCTGCTAAAAATCTGGCCGATCGAATATTTTTTCTTACCTAAAAATTGGGTGAGCGCGGTCGGATGAGAGGGAGCAAAGCCGAGTCTAAAATCTTTTATAGTCTGCGTAGTCACTCCTCTACCAGCGAGATACTCTATAGCTTTTTTGCCGACATTGTGTTCGGTCAGTAAGAAATGGTAAAAATCAGCGGCTAAATCATTAATTTTTTTATAGATCTCTTTGTTTTTTTCTTCTGGTGAGATCTCCACCTGTACAAGCTGTACCCCACTTCTTTTAGCTAAGGTACGCAGTGCTTGAGAAAAATCCACCCCTTCAATTTTTTCTAGAAAAGTGAAGATGTCCCCACCTTCATTACAACCAAAACACTTAAAAATATTTCTCTCGGGATTGACCATAAAAGAAGGGGTTTTCTCACCATGGAAAGGACAAAGCCCTTTGTAGTTCTTACCACTCTTTTTTAGATCAACATATTCTGAAACCAGGGAAAAAATATCAACTTTAGCTTTAATTTCCTCAACTTGAGAATCCATAAGCGTATTAATACAGAAATTGGAGAAAAATGAAAGGGGTTTGAGTCAAGAAAAAGAGGGCTCCATGTTATACGAAGACATGAAACCCTCCAAGGATTTGGTTGAGGAGTTGATCAGACTCTTCAGTTACTTTTGTTTGGACCGCCGGCCGTGTCAGATTGCCTGGAGGCCGAAGGTCACGGTGCGTCGTCGGGTCGTCGTCTCACGAAGCAGCTCGACGGTGTCGGGCTGGCCGCGAGAAGAGGCCGAGGTGACGTCGGTGGCGAGTTGGCAGTTGACGTTGCCTTCCACAGTGAGGAACTGCCCCTCCAGTAGGCGGGAGCGTAGCAGAGCACCAGCATTGGTGTTCCGAACCAAGCCACCCATTTCGCCTGCACTCCTCGCCGTGCCATGTAGGCCGAGGTGTAGAAGCGAGAAAACCGAGTCGAGTTTGCCGCGTCCCGTCCTACCCCAGTTGGGACTGAGTTGGAACAGTTGCGGCCGGACCGTGATGATAAAGGTCGACAGCACTCCCAGCAGCGTTGCCAGGGTGATGATGGTCACCAGCACCAACATTGGTACTGTGATCAGTCCGAGGCCAATCGCCAGGAGGATCGTCGTCGCGCCGACAGTGAGTCCGGTGCTCGTGAAGAGCGCCGTGCGGACCACAGAGTTCAGAGCGATGCGTCCGAAGGCAATTGCGTCAGGTCGAGTCATGGCTCTCAGCCGACTCAGGAGACGCCGTAATTCACGACGGGGTCCGCGCCGGAAGTCGAACGGATCGTACCCGATCACGAGGTAGGTCGTCATCAAGGTGATGATGGTGATGCTACCTACCAATGTCCAACTGATCACACCGACGACGCTGTCAGGCGCGTGCGCCCAAAAGCCATAAGCGTGAGTGACTGGTACCGACGACCAGACGTTGTAGCTGGGGGTCGTTACCGGCAGGACAACAGCCTCGCCGAAGGTGCTGGCGATCTGTACTGAGTCGTCGATCCCCGCCGGGGAGGTGACGCTGTCACCGCGAACCGCGAGGGCCAGACCCGCGCCGATCACCACGGAGAGCGCCAGGAGCGCGACCATGATGACGAGGTGGGCCCAGGATGGATGGCGAAAGAGTTTGCGGACCATCTGGATGTGCATACTTTCCTTCCACTTGGATTTGACGGACCACGACTGGATTTATCTCTCTGTAGATCTTCCTCCTGGTTTTATACTGATTTAATTAATACAGCAACTTGTCTGCTTTGTCAATTTATTCCAGGAAGGAGTTTAAATTTAGGTTGAAATTACAAGGAATTTGGCGGAGGCGAGAGGATTCGAACCTCTGATAGCCTTGCGGCTATACGTGCTTTCCAAGCACGCGCACTAGGCCGCTATGCGACGCCTCCGTGTCTTTAAGAAAGCAATTGTAGCATTTAAGGTAAAAAATCTAAAGCTTCATGCATAACTTTTTTATCAGTACTGTAGGTCAGTTTATCTAAAACCTTGTCTTTCTCTACCCAAATAACTTCTTCCATTTCCCAATCATGATCTTTTGTATCCCCAGACACATATTCCATCAGAAAATAACTAACTGTTTTTTTAATTCTTTCTCCATGCAAAACATAAAAATAAGTCACTTCTTTTAAAGGTTTAATGATTTTAGCAACTACTCCGGTTTCTTCTTTTACTTCTCTGACTGCGGTTTCTTCTTTAGTCTCACCTTTTTCAATCCACCCTTTAGGAAAAACCCATCCTTTATGACCAGAATGTTTGGCCACAATTATAAAAGCCTTACCAGCCTCTTTTTTAAAAACCACTCCACCAGCAGAAAATTCATGCTTAATCATAATCGGTTAAATAGCGTTTACAGTCCGTAGCTTTAGCGTAGGACTGGCGGTGGGAGGAGGATCTGCCTTCGCGAGTTCTTCGCTACGCTCAGAAGCGAACTTCTGGCGGAGGGGGTGAGATTCGAACTCACGTGGGCCTTGCGACCCCAACCGTTTTCGAAACGGTGCCCTTATAGCCACTTGGGTACCCCTCCTGGCGCGCTCGAGAGGACTCGAACCTCCGACCTACAGTTCCGCAAACTGTCGCTCTATCCACTGAGCTACGAGCGCCTATGGATTATGTATTTTACCAGATTAAGGAAGTTTTAGGAAAAAGAACTAGACTGAAGACAATTTTTTGGTGACCCACTCCCCACTTTTTTCAAGCCAGCTTTTATTGATTACTTCACGGTAAGGTAAATACTTAACCAGAATATCTCTGATTCTAGTTTTATCCTGATCTGCAATGATGAGGCTGAGCTGATCGGGGAAGCGGAGGTAAGTGTCGACTTCAAGGAGAGTATAGTCATATTTATCTTTAAACCAAAAATCAGCTAACTCGTCCCACAAATAACTGCGGTTATTGGAAATAATTCCTTGGGTCGTGATGCGGTGTTCAATCTGCTGAGGTGGAACAGTGGCTAAAATGTAAAGAACAAAAAGAACGGCCAAGATCGCGCCCATCAAAAGAAATTCTTTCAAAATCAAAGTTACCACTACTAGGATAAGCACTAAAAGAGCGGTGTTTATAAACCATTTTTTATTGCGGGGAACAAATACTCTTTCGGGGGAAGTCCAATTAAACAGCTCTTTAATATCTTCGTCTACTTCAGGTTCAATAGATTCAATTTGGGCTAGTTTCCCCTGAAGTTCAGAAAGTTGCTTTTTAAGGTCAGCAACAGTAGGGTCTTTTCGTCTGAAGGTCCTCTTTTGGGGCATGTCAACTACACTATCCTACAAAAATAATTAGTTTGCAAGTTAGAAAAAGCCCCGAGCATTGCAACTTGTGCGAATGTCGGGGCTGTATGGGCGAGAGGGTTGATCCGGTCAGACAACGCGACGGATGTGTGTCGGACGCTGAGAGTCACACTCCTGATCTTCCTCGAGGACAATTCTGTCTGAGAGGTGTGCGCACGATTCGGGCTGGTGCTGTGGAATCGTGGCGACAGCGGTCATTGCGCCCTTTGTCTTACCGAAGAGCCGTGGGCGCAGCCAGACGCTAATCAGCACCGCGGCAATGCCGGTGATGACCACGCTCGTCACAAACTCGACTTCGGTCAGGTAGATGCTAGACCAGAAGTTGAATTCGCTACCAAAGGTCTCGCCATTCGTGCCCGTCCCACTGATCCAGAGGGCCATCCAGAAAAAAGTGGCGAACATCGGTAATACCACCACCAGCACCATTTTGGTGGTCAGTGGTACGATGTGCAGAACACCAGACTGCCCCAGGAGCGTCCACGGTTGCCGTTGCGGCTGGTAGGTGAACTGGTTGGGCAGCAGCATCAGGAAGCCCCAGGTTAGAGCCAGGGAGACCCAGAGCAGGGCGAAGTAGGGGTCAGAGGGGTCAATAAAGGCACCCCAAACCCACGCCTCCGCACCGAACGAGGCCCACAGGAACATAAACAGTTGCGGCAACGCCAGAGCGACAGCCACCAAGGCTACCACGTACCGATGATCCGCGAACCAATCACGGAAGCGCAGGTTGAGGTCCAATTGATCTTTTCCTTTCTCCTAAAAACTAGCCTATATTATATAGTTAACTAGCAGAAAGTCAATATACTATAAGATTAGACAAATTGAAAATTTGTCTAATCTTGCGCTTGGTGTGAAAAATTGTACACCAAGCTTAGAGTCTATATCTGTACTTAAAAATGGAGTTCTGGTAAAATGTCTAGACTCTTGTGGAGGGTTGCCCGAGTGGCTTAAGGGGACGGTTTGCTAAACCGTTGGCGCGAAAGCGTCACACAGGTTCGAATCCTGTACCCTCCGCCAAGGTGGGGTCGCATAAGACAAGCTTTGCTTGCCTTGCGCCGAGTTAGACTCGGCTAATGTGGACATTATTGTATGGTGGGGTCGCATAGTGGACTAGTGCGGATGTCTTGAAAACATCTGAGGGTGAAAGCTCTCCGTGAGTTCGAATCTCACCCCCACCGCCAGGGTTCGCTTTTTGCGAAGCAAAAACTCGCGAAGGCAGATCAATCCCTCTCCGCCAATTTTCTAGTAGCTCTGAGACCGGGCGATGGTAAGTCCCCAAACTTTCTTGGCTCCGACTTTTTTCAAAACTTCTGCCAGACTAAACATGGTCGCCCCAGTCGTAAAAACATCATCCACCACTAGCACTTCTCTATCTCTAAACTCCTCCCCTTCTACATAGAAGGCTTCATTTAGATTTTCTAGTCTATCCTGTAGAGACAGCTTGGCCTGGGTTTTAGTGTTCTTAATTCTTTTAATACTCAGTGAGGTGGGTAGTTTCCAACTAGCACTTAAAAAATCAGTAATAATTTTGGCTTGATTAAAACCTCTTTCCTTCTCTTTTCTAGGAAAAAGTGGGGTAGGTGCTAGAAGATAATCTTTAAAACCTAACTCTTGTTTCTTAAAACTAGCCTCAGTCAAAGCTAGTAGTTCTGATTGTAAATTAGTTACCCACCTGTATTTGAGCTTATGAACCGCTTTCTTTATGGGCCCTTCAAAGTAAAAGCCAGAGCTCAAACCATCCAAACCAAATTTTTTAACACAATTTGGGTGGGTAGTCCCACCAATTGAATTTTTCTTGCAGTAAGGGCAAATGGGTAGCTCTACCCACCTGATTTTGGGGAGACAGTTTTGGCAAAAATACCTTCCGATTTGGCCACAGTTTACACACCTGGGCGGAAAAACTAAGTCTAAAATTGAGGAGAAAAAGCCCACCTGTTAATACTAACAAAAACACCACCCGTCGCCTAAAGCTAATGGTGATATTTTTGTGGTGGAGATGGAGGGAGTTGCACCCTCGTCCGAAAAAGATGTTTGGAATGGAACTACAAGCTTAGTCTGCTTTAAAGACCTAGACTTAGAAACAGACCAAATGGGTCTAGGCTTTGGTTGATAAATACTTTTCTCCTGGAAACCAACCAGAAAAAATAGTCCTAACTTTGGTTACACCTTCAAAACTTCATTAGGAGAAAGTAGAGAAGACGCCTTCATAGGTGCTTACGCAAAAGCGTATGCACGAGAAGGAGAAAATGCTTTATTGGCATTTAATAATTTTGGTAAAGAGTTTACAGCCCTATTACCATAGCTGGCTTGCCCATTGTCAAAGTACTTTCCCGTCGAATCTAAGTCATCCCCAGGAAGAAACTCGCTACTAGCGCCCTTGTTCCTGCTGATTTCTCAATTTCTCGCCTCTCATCGCCTGGTCGATATCTCTTTCAATCGCCTTTTCCTTTAATTCCCGTCTCTTGTCATACAGTTTTTTGCCTTTGACTAAACCAATCTCCACCTTGATTAGACCTCTAGTATTATACATCCTTAGGGGTATAACTGTCAAGGAAGAAGCTTGGCTTTTACCCATTAAATAATCAATTTCCCCTTTTTTTAACAGCAGCTTCCTTGCTTTTTTAGGCTCATAGCCAGTTGAATCCTGATAAGGACTGATGTAAACATTCTCCAGATAGGCTTGGCCCGCTGTGAAATGAACAAAACTGTCTTGCAAACTGGCGGCGTTGGCACGCACGGATTTGACTTCTGGCCCAGTCAGAGACACCCCAGCCTCAAATTTCTCTAAAACTAGATTATCATGGATACCACTTTTATTAATAATTTCAGTTTTTTTGACTAACTTTGAACTTTGCACTTTAAACTTCCTACTCCCCTCTAGTAACCTCTACCAGATAGATTTTGTCTTTGCCCCCTAGATAAAGCCTATTTTTACTTTCATCAACCAGAATAGTCGTCACCGTCTCTAGCTGCGGGGTAATATACTGCGCATAATAACTGCCCGTCTTCTCAATAGCAACTACCCGACTGTTGGCCTTATCAATAATGTAAAGAAAGTTGGTATTTTCGCCACTAAAAATAGCTTGCGGATCAGAGAAACTTTTTTCTAACCCGGACAAACTAAAGTCTTCTCTTGCACCACGACTTAGCTTCAGAAGGCCTTCTTTGGTTAGCACCCACACAAAACCATCCACGCTCACCCCTTTGGCTCCTCCCAACTCTAAACTGGCTGTGGTCAGATAATTAGTGGGACTAGAGGCACCTTCAGATGTGAGTTGGGCTTTTCTAAGAGTCTGGGAATTTAGAAAGTACAAAGTACCATTGTAGAGAGAAAAGTCTTTGGTCGAGGTATTAAGGTTTATGTCACTGAGGAACTCTTTTTTATCCAAGTCAAATCTTACCAATTTTTCTCCAACCAAGGTGTGCACAACTGACCCATTAACTTGGATTTTGGTCCCTCCTTTTAGTTTTGAATCTTCAATCACGACTGATCCTTTCTTCTCTTTCAAATCAAGCAGTAGCAGGCTGCCATTGTTTTGATCCAGTGCTAAAATACTTTCCCCCCTAAAAGCTAGGCTGGTGACTTGCAGATTATTTTTTAAAGGACTCAAATCATAAAACAAAGGCAGTTGGGCAAAACGATACTCCCGTCTTAAAGTCGCCAGCAAATCGCTAATTTCTTTTTCCAGCTCGGCAATACTTTTATCCTTGCTCCCCTTTTTCTTGGCTTCCGCCAATTTTGCTTGCGCAACTGACAGAAGCTCTCGGGCTTTTTGTCCATTCAGAGTCTGCAAATTTACCGCTTCATTTTTCTTCTCCATAGCTTCGGTTAGCAGTTTAGTGGTCTCAGTTTTAGAAATGGACTGGTTTTTGAAATAAAGATTGGTAAATAATCCTAAAGTAAAAACTAGGATTAAAAGAGGTAAAAATAGTCGCCACTTCTTTTTTCTCGTCCCTACCCTATCAACAACCGCTACCTCTCCAAGGCGGCGTTTCTGGATCCTTGATAATTTCTTAATTAAAGAAGGTAGGTAAACTCCCAAAATCAATTTCGTTCCTTTTTTCAGGTAACCTAAAAGAAGTTTGCCTGTCTTTACCACCCAATCTTTGAGTTGGCCAGCCTTCTGAGCTTGGGTGAGAATAGAGGGGTCAATTAGCTTTAATTTGTCCTCTTCCCCTAAAGCTTCCTCAACATTAAAGTGAGCTAACACACAACTAACATCGCTACTTTTACCCACAATCTGGTCAATCTTTTTTAAACTATCTTCAAAATTGTTCTCTTCTAGTATTGGAGCTAGACTGTCTGGACTTAGTGCTTGCCAAAAATTGGTGTTGGCTAAAAATAACCAGTCAAAGTTTTGCAGCCGGCCGGAGGCAATTTTATTGAAGTTAATTGGGCCAAAATAACTTCCTCTTTTTAGATAAACCTCCCCTTTTTCCAGCCTGCCTAAGTAGAGGAACTGGCCCCAGACTACGGCCATAGTCATTTGTGTATCCAAACTGTGCACACCTAAAGTAGGCAAGATTTCTTTTAGTTTGTCGGGTACTTCCTCCAGCGCAGTTTTGATACTACCTGGGATTGTGGCCTCCAAATTTTGGTAATAAGCTTCGTGCACGCTGTTCACCAGCTGAGTACCTAGAAGCTGGAGATCGATTTTTTCCATAGATTTTAAGGAAATCTGAATGAGGAGAGTTCCTCTAGCTTCCTCTTGCTCAAGGGTAGAGGGTATAAATCTATACCCAAAGGAGTAACTACCTTCTAAAGGTTCTCCATTAATAACTGCAAAAAGAGGCAGTAAGTGTTTTTCCACAGTATTTTTAGTCTTGCCCTTCTTTAAGACATTGACAGCATTAGCACCACTATCAACGCCAGCAAACTGATAAGAAAGTGAAAAATAGCAAAAGTTTTAAAAACCGGGGAAAAGCGGGTGTGCAAAACTTGGGTCATGAGAGATGCTTGACGGATAATAAAGGCAGCAAAGATAGTATAGATAATTAAAGCTAGTATCAAACCTAATCTAATCATCATATCTGCATCTAAAAAGTTAAAAAGAGTATTGATTTGCACCGCTTCAGTCATCCTTGCCTCCTGGTTTAGCTAGTTCTAAAATTCTCTTCTGGACAAAGGCAGGCTGAGGAACACTATGAAATTCAAACTGATTGACACTACCAGCTGTCTGAATCTCAATATCACCATAATTAAAAAGAGCTTGCATAATTCCACCCATTCTAAAAGTTACATCTTCAATGTCTTCCAAATCAGCCGCGGAGATGGCTTTATAGAGTAGATGATAAAAATCAATATCCACTACGCGACGGTTAGTCAAAATATAAAGATTAAAGTACCAAACCATGAAATGTTCAAAGATATAGCCAAAAGTAAAAAGATACCAGGTCAAAATAAGGGCCGTAATAGTCTGGGGAGACAAAATAATAAATTGGTTTAAAGTAAAGCCCAAAGCTCCCGAGAGAAGAAGAGGCGGCAGAAGTATTAAAACTACACCCAGGAAAATCCACGCTAGATTGGTAATAAAATGCTTGCGCATTAATAGCGCAATATTCTCACCTTGAGCTTGGGTTTCAAAACTGACTCCAACTGGACTCACTACAAAATCATTCATAAAATTTAGTTAATAAGTTATGAAGTTAGAGAGTTAAAAAGAAGCTACTTGCTAACTTACTAACTCTATTACTTTTTTACTTACTCTCTACATTATACAGCGAGCTCGCTAGGTAGATTTCTCCGGGGGCCCTCAGATTGAAAACTGCTTTAAAATCAGTCCCATTGATAGTTTTTGTTCCCGTATTTGTAGTAAATGAGACAGAACCAGTATAACCTACTTGGTTGTAATTAGCCGCCCCAACCGCCGTTACTGACGAGGCTGGAGATATACCACGACCACTGAGCTGATCCCGAACTTGACTAGCAGTCCAAGTATCGGGATTGGGTTTATCAAGTTGGGACAAATGCACCGCTGTCCCCGGATCGCTGGAATACAGCAGGGCACAATTGATAATATCCGCCATTTCCTCGCTAGTTAACCACGCGTGTGGTCGAGACCCTGCAGCACCACGCGGTTTATACCAAGCTTTATAAAACCAGGGGCTACGCCCATATTTTGACCCTTCATAGGCTCCTCCCGGCCACGTAGCAATCGTCCCCGTTTCCGTATCAATATTCCCTTGGGCATAGCTGCGGGCAGACCCAAAGACATCGGCACTGCTCCTCGTAATCCCCCCGGCAGTCGATGCGTACCAGGCAGTAATCGGCTGGCCAGTACTATTATCAACTAGCACCCAATTGCGGGTGGCGATCACCGCTTGTTCCCAGTTGCCCCCTTTATTGTGCCCCAAATAGACTTGGCAAGCTTCAGTCGGACAGATACTCCCTGCCCCATTAGTGGTCACCGACAAAGCGTAGCTGCGTGAAGCAATCGCCTGAGCCTTAAGCGCCTCCATGCCCCCTGAATCTCCCCATGAACCTGGCATTTCACCAATACCCTTCAAATAATTATCCTCGAAAGGGATCGCTCCGTAACCAGTGACAGTTAGGTTCGCTGGGACCGGGTAGTTCTTCTCAACATGGGTATTAGCGTAATAGGCTCCCAATATTGCTTCTACACCCTGACCCGCCTTGGAGCGGCCGTAGGCGCCATATTGACTCATTCCCACGCGGTGGGGAGCCCCAAAGGAAAAGGCCGCAAAAGCCGGGGAGAAACCGGGATTCACTAAATGCTGATCATCATCACTAGCTGGCACTTCGCCAACACTCGTAGAAAAAGAGCCTACTTTTTCTGCCAAAAGCTGCTGCTGGCGGGCTGACAAAGATTTGATTTCATTCTCAACTGAGGTCAGGCGGCTTTGAACCGTGGACTTTTGCTTCGCTAAAGCTCCTTTGAGACTATTGAGCTTGGCCAAATTGGCTTCTTGGGATTTTTTAATCGTCTCTAACTCTTTTTTATTTTGCGCAAAACCAGTTATCTCTTTGTTCAAAGTCACGATGATGTGTTTTGTTTCAGCGAGGGCGGTTTGTTCGTAAAAAATATCTTCCGCATTGGCAGCGAAGCCCCTTTCCCCTACTAGCGTCAGAAGCGGGTTGATTTGGATTTTTTTGTAAAAATTACGCACCCGTAGATTGCGGACGGTTTCTTGTTTATGTAATTTTTCACTGCGATCCTTTAATGCAAGCTCCATTTTGCCAATTTCTCCTCGGGTTGAGTCAACTCGAGAGGCAACCTCATTGATTTGGCCTTGAGCAGAACTCAAATCCTTTCCCAACTTATCAATATCACTGCTCAGTTGAGCCTGCTCCTTTTTAATTTGCTCAAGTTTACTCGTGACCTCGTCAAGCTCATCAGCTTGCGTAAGATACGGAAAGAAAAGGTTTAAAACCAAAGTAAAAATCAGAAGCAGAGCAGTTTTTCTAGCCATAAGTGTTGCTCCATACTAGCTTTTTTAGCCTTATTTTGCAAACTAACAATCAGGATTAGAGAATCAGTTTTAGGTTTGACAACTTGTCTCACTCAAGTTAGGATGGTAAAAGACAGCAGGTAAAAATTATGAAATTCTACAAACTTGTTCTTGCTGTTTTTATTTTTCTCTTTACTATTCCCTCCTATGCTTTTGCCCAGAATCCAACGCCTACAAGCTCCAATTCTAGTATCTATGGGCCGAATACACCCTGCAGTTCAGTCACTGCTCTTAAAACGGACGGAAACAACAAGTTCACGCCCTTTGATATTGCGACTCAGAAAGTCGCCCTCAAGCAGCCTTTGCACCTAGTAGTCGGTATACCTGGTGCTGGTACCGTTGATCTCAAAGATAGCACCTTATTATTAGTCTATAGATGGGGTACTGATAAGTTTGCTTTTGCCGGCAAGGGCAACAAGATTAGAAACGGGCTCTTGGATGTACAGGTGGCGTTTGAGCACATCCCTAGTGAGAACCGAGTATATGTGGTAGCAGATATCGTAAAGGGTTTAAGTAGACTTTCGGGTTCCGAACAAGGGGCGGTGTGTTCTTTTCCGATTGCTGGGGTAGAGAGAGTGGGTAGCCCCGCGGACACTTGTATCCCCGGAGGCACTCGGCCTGAGGATCAAAATTGTGGCAAAATCGAGACTGCTCTGGGGGCTTTTTCTGGAAATCCGGGTGTGCTCGCGAGAGGACTACTAAATCTCGGCCTGGGAATTGCGGGTGGAGTCGCTTTACTAATAATGATTTTTGCTGGGTATAAACTCATTACCAGTCGGGGTAATCCAGACGCCATTCAATCCGGGCGGGATCTCTTCACCGCCGCGATCATTGGCTTGTTGGTAGTCATCTTTTCCGCCTTTATTATCCGCATGATTGGAACTACTTTAAAAATTCCGGGAATCAGTCTTGTTCCTACCGTTTCGGCTGCTTCGTTCGGAGGCTTCCCTCTAGATGATCCAACAAAGTTCGCGAATAAATCAGTGGGGGATATTTTTACGGATGCTATCCCGATTGTCTTTTTCTTTGCCGGTATTTTAGCCTTTGGGTTCCTAATTTTTGGTGGTTTTAAGTACATGGTCTCGCGAGGCGACCCCAAAGCCTTAGATAGCG
Source organism: uncultured Gammaproteobacteria bacterium (assembly GCA_964349395.1). Taxonomy (GTDB): domain Bacteria; phylum Patescibacteriota; class Microgenomatia; order Woykebacterales; family RBG-16-39-9b; genus CAYGGA01. The sequence continues at coordinate 22,490 of CAYGGA010000013.1, forward strand.
CCAAATCGGCCATCGCCGGCGCAATCAAAGGGTTGTTGATTATTCTTTTAAGCTACCTGATTCTCCTGATCATCCAAGCAGTTTTAAAAATCAGAATCGCCCAAATCCCTAATACTGCCTCTGCGGATGTTAATTTGGGTCAAGCCTTAAATACTCCCGTAAATAGCTTTGGTGAACTAATGTCTTCCCTTATCTTAGTCGTCTTACCCTTAGCTGGAATCATTTTCTTTTTCTTGCTTCTCTGGGGTGGCATCAAGTACATGCTCAGTCGAGGGGATGACAAAGCAGTCAGTTCCGCTCGAGGTATCATTACCTCCGCTTTAGTTGGGTTATTGATAATTGTGGGCTCTTTCCTGATAATAAAGATTGTCGAAGGAATAACCAATATAAGGATCCTGTAATTATGAGCTTTCTGAAGCTACTCGTAACCACAATTTTTCTTTCTTTCCTACTCATCACGGTAGCTTCGCTCTCGCCTACTTTTGCCCATGACTACCAACGCGGGGCTGGTGTTACTTGTAGAGCAGACCATAACCCGGACGTCATCGGCGGCGTGGATTACTGTATTCATACAGCCTCAAGTGGCACCGGAACTACAAACCCGGCTTTGGGAACAGTCACTTTTCCAGCTGGTTTTAGCTTAGATGCTAGTAAGATTTTAAATAATCTGGTGGGGGTCTTTATTGCGATTGGTGGTTTAGTCTTCTTCTTCATGCTTCTTTTTGGTGGTATCCGGTTCATGACCGCGGGAGGAGATCCCAAAAATGCCGAGAGTGCCCGCAAGACGATTACCAATGCCGTCATTGGTTTGATAATTGTGGTGAGTGCCTTTTTGATTACTACTGTTTTGGGGGAGCTGCTGGGTATTGATTTCCTAAAACCCAATATTCCAGGACTATAATTCATATTATTTATATGAATTAATGAACAGAATGAGAATATAATTATGAGTTTTATTAACGAAGCTTACGCCGCCATCAATATCACTAACCCCACCAGCAAACTCGGTGAGGGCCAAGCAGGGCTAAATAGATTAGTAGAAATTGCTATCAACACCTTTTTTGCCTTTGCTGGTTTGCTTTTTTTGGCCATGCTTTTTATCGCGGGTATCAACTACATCAATGCCGGCGGCGATCCTAAAAGTGCTCAAGCCGCCCGAGATCGGATCAAAAATGCCCTCATTGGTCTTATTATAGTCGTGGGGGCCTTTGCGATCACCCAACTGATTTTGTCGGCTTTGGGTTTAAATAGCTATGTTGATATAATCAGTAGTGGGGGGACGACTAAACCTACCCCCACCCCAACGAGGTAATTATGCCGTTTAAATTTACTTTAAATAACCCCGGGTTTTCTGATCTTGGACCATTGATTGAGATTTTAATGAGGCTAGCTTTTGCTGTAGCCGGTATTTTCTTCTTTGCCCAACTTTTGATCGGTGGTATTCGTTGGATCAGTGCGGGCGGCGATAGCAAAGCCGTGGATTCCGCACGCGACCGTATCACCAATGCTCTCATAGGGCTTATCCTAGTGATCGCCGCTTATGCTATAATTCGAATTATCGAAGTAACCTTAGGGATCGGTATTGTTACTGGGATTAATATTAACTAGTTAGATCTTTAACTAACTGCCTCGGAAGGAGGTGACTAAATGCTAAAAAAAACTGTACAAATCATTGCTTATCAAGTCGTCGCCTTTGGTGTGGTAGCAAAAGCAGCTTTTGCTCAAACCGTTTCCGCGATTGACTCCAGAGCCGCTCCTTTCACTGATCTAGGCCTTTTGCTGCGTAATGTCCTATCCATCATTTTCTTCTTCTCCGGGCTACTAGCCTTTGTCTACCTCTTAATTGGGGGTTTACAATGGATTACTTCTGGTGGTGATATGAAAGCAGCCGCGTCAGCGCGTGATCGTATTACCGCGGCCTTAGTCGGACTTATTATCATCGTGGCGGCTTTTGCCGTCACTTTGGTCCTAGAAAGAGTCTTCGGTAT
>CAYGGA010000014.1:0-21849 GCA_964349395.1 uncultured Gammaproteobacteria bacterium
CCAAAGCCATGCCTAAAGAAATGTTACCGATTGTTAATAAACCGGTAATTCAATATGTGGTCGAAGAAGTCGTGGGTTCTGGTATTGAAGATATTATTATTGTGACGGGGTCAAATAAACGAGCGATCGAGGATCATTTTGATTCCCCCAGTGAAGACTTGGTTAAAAACTTAGTCCAAAACCATAAAGAAGCCTTGCTAGAAGAGGTTAGAAAAATTTCCGAAATGGCCAATTTTATTTATGTTCGCCAAAAAGGTCTATACGGCAACGGTACCCCCGTCTTGGCGGCCGAGCCAGTTATTGATGATGAACCATTTGCTGTCATTTGGGGGGACGAGTTTATTTACGCGGACCCACCCCGGCTGAAACAAATGATGGATGTTTATGAAAAATATCCGGGGATTGTGATCTCAGGTGTCAGAATTGAAAGACGTGAAGATGTCAAAAGGTATGGGATTGCGGATATCGAAAAAGTGGAGGGCAATGTTTATAAAATTAAAGACATTGTCGAAAAACCAGAACCAGATCAGGCTCCCAGCAACTTAGCTACTCATGGAGCTTACATTTTGCCTCCCGAAATTTTTCCTGCCTTGAGAGAACTAAAACCTAGTAAAGGGGGAGAGATTTGGCTGGTTGATGCCATTAATACTCTAAAGAAAAGTGGGGTTCCAGTTTATGCGGTCGAAGTCCAAAACTCAAAGTACTATGATACTGGTAACCAATTAGAGTATATCAAAGCGATTATTGATTTTGCCCTGAAGAGAGATGATTTTAATGGGGAACTTCTGACCTATTTGCGGGAAGTTGCCCAAAAGCCCAGTAACTGATGAAAAAAGTTATCGTATTATTAATCTTGCTTTTGATCCTCCTTCCTTTCACCTATTTCGCGGTAAAAAATAATTTTTTCCAAACGCAAAACACGGGTCCCATCACTCTAAACTACTGGGGAGTGGACCAAGACGAAGCTTTTATTACCCCCTTGATTAAAAAGTACCAGGACAGTCATCCTAATATTAAAGTTGTCTACCGCCGTCTTAGCCCAACTCAGTACCGTGAGACTCTTCAAACCCAAATCAAAGCTGGTAAGGGGCCTGATCTTTTTCGTTTTCACAACACCTGGACGCCAATGTTTAAAGACCAGTTAGCCCCCTTGCCTGCAAGTGTCATGGATGACAAACTCCTCAAGTCTCGTTTTTACCCCATTGTAAGCCAAGATCTAAAAGCTAATGGCAAAATTGTGGGGGTACCTCTAGATTTTGATGGTCTGGCTTTAGTCTACAATCAATCGGCATTTAGTGCGGCGGGGTATAAAAACCCACCGCAAGATTGGTTTCAATTTAGGCAGTATGCTCAAAAATTGACGGTCAGAGATGAGAATGGACAGATTCTAGTTGGGGGTGCAGCCGTGGGTACCAGTAACAATGTCGATTATTTCTCTGACATTTTGGGCATGATGTTTTTGCAGAATGGTACCAAGATGATAAACAAGAAAGAAGTTTTCTTTGATAAAACTGTCTCTCCCGACAGTACCCAAAGCAATCTTGGGGCCGATGCTCTGACTTTTTATGCTTCATTTGTAACTGAAGATAAAGTTTGGGATCGAGCAATGCCGACTTCTTTGCAGGCAATTACTTTAGGTAAAGCCGCGATGATCTTTGCTCCCGCCTCCTCTCTTACAGGGTTGATTGATCAAGCCCGAAAAGCGAATCCACCCATTGAACTGAAAGTCGCCCCCGTGCCTCAGTTGCCAAATAGGGAACCAGTGACTTGGGGATCTTTCTGGGCAGAAGGAGTCAGTGTCAGGTCAAAGCACCAAAAAGAAGCTTGGGATTTTATTAATTTTCTTCTGCAGAAGGAATCCTTAGAAGAAAGATTTTCGTTGATGGTTGCTAAAAATGGATTAGGTATGCCCTACTCTAGAAGTGATATGAAAGATTCTTTGTCCTCCAACCCTTATTTGGGAGCATATGTTTCCCAAGCCCCCACCTCGCAAAGTTGGTTTATGGCGTCTCGGACTTTTGACAAAGGTATCAATGACAAAACCATTTCTTTTTTCTCAACAGCGGTGACCTCAGTACTAAATAATGGTAACCCCAAAACGGCTTTAGAAACCGCTGCTTTAGGAGTAGGTGGTGTCTTAGTGCCTTACTCTCTCGTGAACCCTCCAGCTGCCAAGTAATACTCACATCTTGACAAATCAAGCTCACCTAACTAAAATCACTTAGCAGAAACTCCCTTTTATTGCTAATTTAGATTGTACTTAGGAGGTAATTATGAAAATTAAACCCTTAGCTGGTTATGTAGTGATTGAACCACTGGATGCGGAAGTAAAAACTTCCGGTGGAATCTTGTTACCTGATAATGCCCAAGAAAAACCTACTCAAGGAAAAGTACTTTCGGTGGGTAAAAGTATTTTTGAACACGGCAAAGAAATCATTCCCGAATTCAAGCCCTCAGATGTGGTTTTATATAAAAAATGGGGTGGGGATGACGTTAAAGCGGATGGGAAAGACTTAAAGTTAGTTAAATTTGAAGACGTAATGGCAATCGTCGATGGAGGTAAATAATTATGGCCAAACAACTACTTTACAATGAAGAAGCGCGCAGGAAACTAAAGACCGGAGTTGATAAACTTGCCGACGCGGTGGCTACTACCCTTGGTCCAAAGGGGCGCAATGTCGCTTTAGATAAAAAATGGGGTGCCCCGGCAGTGGTCCATGATGGGGTGTCAGTCGCCAAGGAAATTGAACTGGAAGATCCATTTGAAAACATGGGTGCCCAGCTGGTCAAAGAAGCAGCCAATAAAACTAATGAAGCCGCCGGTGATGGAACCACAACTGCGACTGTTTTAGCCCAAGCGATTGTGGATGAAGGTTTGAAAAATATCACTGCCGGAGCCAACCCCATGATCATGAAAAAAGGAATCGATAAAGGTGTGGAAGCCGTGGTCGAGGAACTGAAGAAAAACTCCAAGAAACTTAAAACTAAAGAGGAAAAAGCCCAAATTGCGACTATTTCGGCTGCCGACAGAACGATTGGAAATCTGATAACTGAGGCTCTGGAAAAAGTAGGCGATAGTGGGGTGATTGAAGTGGAGGAAAGCCGCGGGCTTGAGACTTATGTGGATCACAAAGAAGGCATGATCTTTGATAAGGGTTATGTGTCCGCTTACTTTGTGACCGACTCTGCCAAAATGACGGCGAGTATTGAAAATCCTTACATTCTTATCACGGACAAGAAAATCACCGCCATTGCCGATTTAGTCCCCATGCTTGAGAAATTTGTCCAAACTTCCAAAGATTTAGTCATCATTGCCGACGAGATTGAGGGTGAAGCCCTAGCTACTTTGGTAGTGAACAAGCTTCGTGGCACATTCAACGTTCTGGCCGTCAAAGCGCCTGGATTTGGGGACAGACGTAAAGAAATGTTGGAAGATATTGCTGTTCTTACGGGCGCAGTTGTGATCTCTGAAGATACGGGTCGAAAATTAGAGTCCGTGGAAATCACTGATTTGGGTCAAGCGGACCGCATAACTTCTGACAAAGATGAGACTACCATTGTTGGTGGCAAAGGAACCAAAGCCCAGATTAATGCCCGAATTGCCCAAATAAATGCGCAGATTGAAAAAACCACTTCTGACTTTGATAAAGAAAAATTGCAGGAAAGATTAGCCAAACTCGCAGGTGGGGTGGCCGTGATCTATGTCGGTGCTTCCACCGAAATTGAGATGAAAGAGAAAAAAGAGCGGGTAATTGACGCCAAAGAAGCCACCAAAGCGGCCATTGAAGAAGGAATTGTGGTGGGTGGTGAAGTTGCGCTGATTCGGGCTTCAAAAATTCTAAACACTGTTAAAGTACAAAACACTGATGAAGAAGTGGGTATCAAGATTTTGAAAGAAGCTTTGACTCGGCCCTTGCGAAAACTAGCGGAAAATGCGGGTGCGGACGCAGGCTACGTCGTCCGTGAAGTAGAGAAATCTACTGGCAATCATGGGTTCAATGCCTTAACTGGTGAATTCCAAGATTTGGTCGCAGCCGGTGTTATCGACCCGGTCAAAGTAACTCGTAGTGCTTTGCAAAATGCCGCGAGTGTCGCCACAATGATTCTCACTACCGAAGCTTTGATCACTGATATTCCGGAAAAAAATCCTACCCCTCCAATGCCCGGTGGTGGTATGGGTGACATGGGTTACTAAACTCAAAAAAAAGACAGACAAAAAAAGCTCCGGACAACCCGGGGCTTTTTTGTTGCTTTGTTTTCCATCAGGTGACGTTATATAATAATCAAATTCCCCAGAAAGGTAGGAAGTAAGTGTGGTTGCAAGTAATGACTTGGTCGCGATGACCTTTACTCTCCTGGATCATGATCGCCTCTCTCTAGAGAGATCCCAACAAGTCTCCCTAAGAGGTCGTTTGGGAGTGACGGTGAGTCCGGGAGCGACGGTGCGTCTGGTTGGTAGCGGTGTGCATGCCTTAGCAGAAGTCATCAAAGTGACCCCAGCCAGTAATTCGGAGGGTCCAACAGATGTCACCGCCGCCCTGATACGTTACCTGACCGAGGAAGAGGTAAAGGAGATAAAGAAGTAGGAGCCAAGGTCAAGAGATTTAAAGATCCTCCACCCAGAGGATCTTTTCTTTTGCTAAAATAACTCTATGTTAGAAGATCTGATTGAAGAGTTTAATAAAATCTGTAATCCAGAAAAAGCTAAAGCCTCCAGTTGGTTTTTTAAGACTGGTGAAGGTCAGTATGGGTATGGAGATCAGTTTATTGGGGTTACAGTTCCTGAACAACGTAAGTTGGCTAAGAAATATAAGGACTCATCTCTAGCCAAGCTAGAAGGTTCGCTTGCAAGCCCGATTCATGAGCACCGTTTAACAAGCTTATTTATCCTCGTACTCCAGTACCAAAAAGCTAAAGACAAGAAGCCCTTTGCAGATTTTTACCTGAAGAATTTGAAATTTGTAAACAATTGGGACCTGGTAGATTCTTCTGCTCCTTACATATTAGGAGACTACTTGCTAGACAAACCCAAAGAACAACTATATAAGCTAGCAAGGTCTAAAGACCTCTGGGAAAGAAGAGTAGCCATGATTAGTTGTGGAGGATTTATTAAAAAGAATGAATTTTCTGACGCACTAGAGATTGCAGAGATTTTGGTGGGGGATAAAGAAGACTTGATTCAAAAAGCAGTCGGTTGGATGCTCAGAGAAATTGGAAATAGAGATTTAAAGATGGAAGAAAAGTTTTTAGACAAACACTACCTGAGTATGCCAAGAACCATGCTCAGGTATGCCATCGAGAAATTCTCCCCTAAAAAGAAAGCTCATTATATGGGTAAAACTAACCTTTTAAAATAATGTATCTTCTGGGTGGGATGAATTCTACTAAAGTGTAGAGACCTTTGACCTTCTTTCCCTTCATCACAATCTTCAGCACCTTTTTCTTTTGCTTCCCCTGCTCTAGCTCATCTTGGATCTCGTAAGTCCCCGTATCCCAAGTTTTGACTTCCCCACTCCCAAATTCACTATCTGGTGGGGTTTCTTCAATATTTGTGGGAATTTTTTCATCCTCAGTCATAATCCCCAGTCTTTTGATTTTTTCTTCTAGTGGAATTCCTTTGGTGACAACCCAAGTCTTTACTACTTCCCCTTTTTCAATCCTAAAATCCCAATGGGGATTTCTAGAAGCGTGTTCCTGAACAATAAATTTTGGCATGATTATATATTAACAAATTTACTTGTTTAAGCTATAATGTGCTCGCTCTAGCTGGATGGTTAGAAGCTGGTTTTTGGAGGTGTGCTGGATGGCACGCATAGAGATCACCAATGGTCCTTCGGAGATGAGACTGATGATGTCTCTTTTTCGACAAGCAGAGGGAGCAAACGTAACTTATTTTAGCGTTGACGATGACAGGAATCGTGTGCCCCAATTTTTGCCCATTGAAATCAACGCTTTAACTAGGGCAAGACTAGGGGCGGGGGCTTGTGATCGGTGGGCTTTCGAAGGTACAGTTATCGATCAATACGGTAAGAATAGGAATTTCGTTTATGCCTATGTAAAAGGTGAGTTGGATACCTCAACCCGAAAAGGGTGGCTAGATTATGAGGTAAATCCAGACTGCGAAGACGCGAAGAGAGCAATTGCAAGGTAGAGATTTAGTTGGCAAAACCCCAAATCAACCACGAGGCGGGGTTTTTCTTTTGGTATGATAGAGATATGACTGGACGAACTCATGACATTGCCGCGGTGGTTGCAGTTTCCGCAGTGGCCCTCACCCAACCCCTTCCTTCCCTAAATTTTCAAACTTTGGGATTAGGTATTTTAGCCACCCTTTTAGGAGGATTAGCTCCTGATCTAGACCAAGTGGGGAGTGGGCTGTGGCGAAAACTGCCCGGTGGGTGGTTTGTCGACAATATTTTCAACTTCATATTGATTGGGGGGCATAGGGCCATCTCCCACTCATTGGTAGGAGTGTTCTTTGCTTATCATATCTTTGGCTTTATCCTGGACCCTTTGGTTGGTCCCTATAATCTAAATGGGGATTTGCTTCAATGGGCATTTACAATTGCTTACACCACTCATTTGGTGATGGATTCACTGACGGTAGAAGGCGTGCCTTGGCTGTGGCCACTACCCATCAAACTAGGAGTTCCTCCCATCAAATCCTTGAGGATTGTGACGGGCAGTAAGACCGAAAAGCTTTTGGTGGAACCAGCTCTCATTGCTGGCCTAATCTTGTTGTACTACAAGTTCGGTTCTGTCGCTTTTGCTATTCTCAAGAATTTGCACTAGTTATTTTTCTTTGCCACTTTTCTGCCGAGAAAAGTAGCCAAAAGCTCTCGCCACGGTTGCGTTCACTATCTACACTATACAAAAACCTTCGCGGACCCACTGGAATTCCTGCACTATTCGTGCTAGTCAGTTCCAGCTTCCACTCGGTTTTTGCAAGTGCGATCACTCTCACTCCACAAGTGGCGACCTTTTGAAGAAAAATCGAGAATCAAAAAGGGCCCCTTTTCAGGGACCCTTCTTAAATTCAATCAAAAGCGGTTAGGACTAGCCTGCACCACCGACACTGCCACCTGGGGTACCTTCAGAACCACCTTCAGATGGAGCACCTTCGCCGCCGGGCATACCACCGCCCATGCCACCTTCAGGGGCTGGAGTGGGGTTTGGATTCCAACCTCCACCTGCAGGAGCACCACCTTCAGGAGCTGGGGTACCTTCAGAACCACCTTCAGATGGAGCACCTTCGCCTGGAGTAGGATTTTCTTCTTGTAACATTTATGACCTCCTTTTTCTGACTCTAGTAATAGACCTATTATCCTTATAAATCTGACTATTTGTCAACTGGTTAGCTTGCTAGTACACACTAAGTTCATTATCTTGACTATGGGTCGCTTGGTTGGTATAATTGAGCTACTAAAAGAAGGAAGGTGACTTGAATACCCTTTTCATGATGGTTGGGGTGCAGGGGTCAGGCAAGACCACCCTTACCCAGAGATGGGGACTGCCCTTGGTGTGCACGGACAGCATCCGGGCGCAATTGACGGGGGATCCGACCGATCAGTCCATGAACGATTTCGTCTGGAGGTCAGCTCGGGAAAAGATCAAAGCTCTGCTTCATCAACGCGGAGTGGCGGTTTTGGATGCGTGTAATACCCGCCCTGACTTGCGGGCAGATTTTCTGGCCGAAGTTTGCACTCCTCAGACTCACCGCGTCGCTATCGTCGTTGCGACCCCACTCTCTGTCTGCTTGGAACGTAATAAGTGCCGTGATCGCCAAGTTCCGGAGTGGTTGATTAGGAACTATTTCGACCAACTTCAGTGTGGTTACCACGATCTTTACCGTCAGTTTGACGAAGTCTTTCTGGTGACTACGACTTAAACTTTTGACCGGCTAAGGTAATTATTACCAAAGCCGGTCTTTTTATTGACTAATCTACCTTAAAAAATTAAACTTGCACCACTCATGTTAGAAATAAAAAACCTTACCATTACCTCTGGAAAAAAAGAAATTATTCATAATCTAAATTTGGGTATTAAGAGCGGGCAGATCCATGTTCTCATGGGCCCCAATGGTAGTGGGAAATCTACTCTGGCTGCTAGTTTGATGGGCCACCCAAGCTACCAAATCACTTCAGGCAAAATTTATTTAGATAAAAAAGACATCACCCTTTTACCGGTAGATAAAAGAGCCAAATTGGGTCTTTATCTAGCCATGCAGTCACCGGTTTCTATCCCCGGAGTATCAGTTATAAACTTGATTAGAAGTGCGTACAAAAATCTCAATGGTAAAAACCCAGAACCACTAAAATTTGTTAAAGAAATCCAAGGGAAATTAAGGGATCTAAAACTAGAAGATAGTTTTATGACGAGGAGTATTAATGACTCTTTTTCTGGTGGAGAAAAGAAAAAAGTGGAGCTTTTGCAGATTTCTCTTCTGAAACCAAAATATTTGATTTTGGATGAGACGGATTCGGGGCTGGATGTGGACAGCTTAAAAATAGTGGGGGAGGGGATAAAGAAAAATAGTGGCCCCAAGGTGGGGATTTTACTGATCACTCACTACCAGCGGATCTTAAAATACATTAAACCGGATTTTGTGCATGTACTAGTGGGTGGGAAAATTGTTAAAGAAGGGGATTACAAATTAGCCGCAGAAATTGAAGAGAGAGGTTATGCCCAAGTCTAATCTGGCCGATATAAATATTGGTTATAAAGAAAAATATGGCTTTTCCCAGCCTGATTCTCATGTTTTTAAATCTAAAAAAGGATTGAGCAAACAAGTGGTGGAAGAAATCAGTTATCAAAAAAGAGAACCCTTGTGGATGAGAGACTTTAGACTAAAAGCCTACGAAGTCTTTTTGCAAAAAACCCAGCCCAGCTGGGGAGCAGATCTGACCAAGATTATTTATGACAATATTTACTATTATGTAAAACCGACTGACAAAATGGCAACCTCCTGGAAAGATTTGCCGCCCGAGATTTTGGATACTTATCGGAAAATTGGCATCCCCGAAGCGGAAGAGAAATATTTAGGGGGAGTGGGGGCTCAGTATGATAGCGAAGTGATTTATCACTCCCTGAAAAAAGAGTGGGAAGACAAAGGCGTCATCTTTACGGACACGGATTCAGCTCTAAAAAAATACCCTGAGTTTTTCACTGAGTACTTTGGCAAAGCCATACCCTCAGCAGACAATAAACTAGCCGCTCTAAACTCCGCGGTTTGGAGTGGAGGGTCTTTTATCTATGTTCCTAAAAATGTGAAAGTAGATATTCCTCTGCAAGCTTATTTTAGAATCAACGCCGCCAACATGGGCCAGTTTGAAAGAACTTTGATCGTGGTGGATGAAGGCGCCGAGGTCCACTACGTGGAAGGATGCACGGCCCCTGTCTATACCACTGATTCTTTGCATGCGGCCGTGGTCGAAATCTTTGTTAAAAAAGGAGCTCGGTGTAGATACACCACCATCCAAAACTGGTCAAAAAATGTTTACAATTTAGTGACTAAAAGAGCGTTCGTGGAAGAAGATGGTTACATGGAGTGGGTGGATGGTAATCTCGGATCCCAAATCACCATGAAGTACCCAAGTATTTTTCTTAAAGGTAGAGGATCTAAAGGGGATATTTTAAGTATTGCTTTTGCGGGTAGTGGTCAGCACCAAGACGCCGGTGGGAAAGCCATTCATTTAGCCTCTGATACTAGCTCAAGCATAATATCCAAATCAGTAGCAAAAGATGGTGGTCGGACTAGCTATCGGGGACTTTTAAAAGTCATCAAGGGGGCCAAAAATGTGAAGGCCAATGTCAGATGTGACGCCTTGATTTTGGATGACTACAGTCGAAGTGATACTTATCCCACGATGGATATAAAAGAAAAACAGGTCCAAGTCACCCATGAAGCGACCGTGTCAAAAATAGGGGAGGATCAACTTTTTTATTTAATGAGTCGGGGTTTGTCAGAGGCAGACAGCGCCACCATGGTAGTTAATGGCTTTATAGAACCAATTGTGAAAGAACTCCCTCTTGAATATGCCCTCGAGCTTAACCGCTTGATCCAATTAGAAATGATCGGCTCAGTCGGTTAGTGCTTGTGATTATCAATAACTTATAGTACAATACGCAAACAAAACGTAGGGGTGAAGATCTTGGGTTACGCTGATGTACCACTTGGCGGTTCTTTTGAGTTTGATTCTGACAACTGGCTGGCAATTTGCATTGGTTGTGATTTCCCCAGCCGGGACGAATGGGCAGGCGAAGAAGATGGAGGTCCCCAGGAGAATTTGGACAGGGATCTTGAAAAACTGGCCCATTATCTCTGGCTCGCTCTCGATAGTTGTTTCAACCACAGGAATTACGGTGATACTCAAAGCACTCTGACCGTGAAGGAGAGGCTGACTGAGCTTACGGGAATGCTGGCAGGCTTCAAGCGTAGCATTACTCACAGCCAATACTGAGGTGAGCAATAAAGGCGTGTGTTTTGACCAACCGCGCCTTTTTCTTTTCCAACAAGTTGCAATAAAATAGGCTTCTGCTATACTCTGACCACAGAAAAAAAGGAGATAGAGCCGTGACTCATATCCAGAGTTGGCCACTAAAGTTTTACAAACCTTTCGATGGGGATGAAATCGGCTTCCCCATTGAAGTCTTTCCTCATGTGGAAGCAGAAAGATCTTTCTGGTCTCATCTGAAGAACTGCCAGGAATGCAGAAGCAATCTTGTACAGTATGTCGAGGGGGAAGGGGAGGAGTACTTTGGACTGTTTTGTGACCCAGATGCTCTTAAACAAGAGGAATTTTGGGTGGAGGTAGATCATTACCTCGCTGGTTCTCATTTAAAGGACGAGTTGATTGCCGTCGCCATTACAAATCTCCACCCAATATTATTGGGAGTAATGGAAGGGGTCACGATTGAGAATATTGACCAAAATGATGAGGAGAATAGCCGGTTACTCCATCAATGGCTAGAGGAGTATTTCGCTGTTTGGACCCAAATGATGATCTGTGGAGTGTGCTACCAACAAGGATTAATCCTTTCCTACAAGATTTGGATACAACGTCCAGATTCAGTAGAGCTTACCCTTAGCTATCTGAGGAAAGCAAAAGAGGTTGGGGAGGAGTTTTTTGAGGCGCGGAACTAAACCTTCGCGCCTTTTTCTTTCACCAAAAAACTAAATATACTAGTATATTAGTAAACCGAATCCTTGAAAATCTTTTCACCATTCCTTACAATGCAGGTATGTATAACCGTGATCCCAAAGACATTGGCAAGATTATTAAAGACCCAGCTATTTTGGTGGGTAAACCAATTGTTGCTGGTAGCAGAATCTCAGTTGAGCTGATTTTAGATAGGCTGGCGGCTGGGGATACTTATGCTGAAATTCTCGAAGATTATCCTCATTTAACAGAAAGAGATCTTTCTGCTGCAGTTGAATACGCTAATGCTCTGGTAAAAGCAGTTCCTCATGAAATTTCTCACTGACGAGAATACCTCTAAGCATTTGATTAGAGGTTTACGACAAGCTGGTTTTGGAGTCAAAGACATTAGAGAAGAAAACCTGGAATCTAGGCCTGACCAGACAGTAGTAGATTTTGCTCACCAAGAAGATTTAATCATAGTTACTTTAGATACCGATTTTCCTAAACTGTTTTCCGAGGGTAAAATTAAAGCTGGAGTGATTTTTATTCATCACAAAAGGCAAAAAAGTAAACAAATCACGGAAAGGTTACTTAAATTCATTGCAAGTAAGACTGAAGAAGAGATAATAGAAAAGTTATCAATTGTGGAGTAACCCTATGACTTTAAATCTAAACCAAGCTGAAGAAAAACTAATCCCCCTGACCTCCCTACAAGATTTTTCTGAAAATTTGATTATTAACTTAAATAAAAAAGGAGCTTCAGTGGTGGTGGCAGGGATTTTACAAGCCAAAAATTCTGATTCAGTAGTTTTTCATATCCAAGTCAACCACAATGCTCCACAGACAGTGTCTGATGTTTTGATCAGAACTGTATTAGAGGATAAAGCAGTGGTAAATCTGACTGGTTTAGTAAAAATCTGCCAAGGAGCCAAGAATTCCCACAGTTTTCTGAAAGAAGATGCCTTGATTTTGAGTCCTGATGCCCAAGCCTTTGCCATTCCTTCTTTAGAAATCCTAGAAAATGAAGTTAAAGCCGGCCACAGTAGTTTTGTCGGGCCAGTAGACCCAGACCAGATTTTTTACTTGCAAAGCAGAGGGATAAATCTAAAACAAGCAGAGAAAATGGTAGTTAAGGGTTTTCTGCAGCCAGTTAAGGATAAACTTGAAAAAAGAAGTTGAATTTAAAAGTGATGGTTTAATCCTCAGAGGGACACTTTTTACCCCAGATGGGAAAGAAGAATTTGGGGGAATTGTCCTCATGCATGGTTTGGGATCCAACCATGAAAATTACTTACCAATTTGTGAAGCTTTGCTAGAAAAAGGAATTGCTTCTCTAGCCTTTGACTTTAGGGGCTGTGGCAAAAGTGAAGGAGATTTGGAAGAATCCAGTGTGAATGATGAAGTTACTGATGGTCAGGCAGCACTTGAGTTTTTACTTAGTCAAAAGGGAATTAAGTCTCAGAGTATCGGTTTAGTAGGCGCTTCCATGGGAGGCCATGTGGCCGCGACTTTAGCGGGTCGAAATCCCAATATTATTTCACTGATACTACGAGCTCCCGTCGCTGTCCCTGAGGAGTTAGTAAACCTGCCTAAAAAAGAAAGAACTGGTAGAGACTGGATCAAAGACAAAAACCAATGGACCACCTCCCCAGCTCTGAAAGCAATTGAGAATTTTAAAAACTTCCTACTGATCGTCGCCTCGGAGAATGATGAAACTATTCCTTTTGAGATGCTAGAGGAGTATAAGAAGAGAAGTGGCGCTAGGTTTAGTGAAATCCAAATTCTCAAAGGAGCGGCCCATCGGTTGGGAACCCCAGATAGCCCAGAAAGAGAAGACCTTAAAAAGATGGTGGTGACTTGGTTTACCAGGGAGTCTTAAGATGAAAATTTTAGCTTTTGGCGGTAGTTTAAGAAAAGGTAGTCTTAGCTTGATGGCCTTGCATTTTGTCGCTTCTATCATGGAAGAAGCCGGAATCGAGGTAGAAGTTTTGGATCTAAAAGATTTTGAGATGCCAAATTATAGCCAAGATATTGAAGACAGAGGTCTTCCAGAAGTAGTGGAGAAATTTAAGCAAAAAATAAAAGACAGTGATGGGCTGCTGATTTCTTCTCCAGAATACAATCACTCTGTGCCTGGATATTTAAAAAACATGATTGACTGGGCATCTAGAAACTCTCCTGAGTTAAAAGATGTTTTTAAAGGCAAAATAGTAGGTTTGGTGACTAGTTCTGATGGCTCTTTTGGAGGGATTAGGGCCAGAACCAGTTGGCTACCAACCTTTGCTACCTTAGGGCTACTTACCTATCCTACTCAAATGCCAATTCCTACTGCTCAGGATAAATTTGCTGAGACTGGGGAGATAACTGATCCCAAGCTCAAAGAAAGATTAACCAAATTTGCCCAAGATTTTGTAGAGTTTACAGAAAGACATTCTAAGTAATTTTCTTTTTGCCACTTTTGGCAGCAAAAGTTGCGCAAAACTGTCGCCAAGACTGCGCGCGCTACCCAGTCGCAGTCGCTCGTGCACTCGCTAAACTCCTCGAACTTCGTTCTCGTCAAACAACGCTAGAGTTGCATCTCGCTTTTTGCTCCTTCGCTTACGCGTGCTCATGATTGGCGATTTAGTCTAAAATTTTTAGTTTTAAATTGTATTTTTGACTTTTGACCTTTGAGTTTTAAATTTATTTCAGCTAGAATAGCTGCACTTATGCAGGAATTACTAGATAAACCCAAAACCAGTTTAGATGTTCAGAAAATCAGAAACCATTTTCCTATTCTGAATAGGATTGTAAATGGTAAGCAGTTAGTTTATCTAGATAATGCTTCTACCACCCAAAAACCCAAGATTGTCACTGACTCACTGCTGGACTACTACCAAACATTTAATGCCAATATTCACCGCGGGGCTTACATCTTGAGTCAGGAAGCCACCTCTGAGTATGAAGAGACTAGAGAAGTAGTTGCTAAGTTTCTTAACGCACCAAGCGTTAACGAAGTAATTTTTACCAGAAATACCACTGAAAGTTTAAATTTGGTCGCCCACTCTTGGGGTAGAAAAAATTTAGTGGTGGGAGATGAGATTTTGTTGACAGAAATGGAACACCACTCCAATCTGGTCCCTTGGCAAGAAGTTTGTAGAGAAACCAAAGCCCAAATCAAATTTATTCCCATCAATTTAGATGGTCGGTTGGTTTTAAATAATTTAAAGTCATTAGTAAATAGACGCACCAGATTAGTAAGTCTGACTCATGTTTCCAATGTCTTAGGAACTATTAATCCCATTAAAAAAATAGTCAGTGAAATAAAAAGTCTAAATCCGGAAGTTTTAGTAGTAGTCGATGGGGCCCAAGCCTCAGGTCATATGAAGATTGATGCCCAAGATTTAGGAGTAGATTTTTACGCCTTCTCCGCTCACAAAATGCTCGGGCCCACGGGAGTGGGAGTTCTGTGGGGCAAAAGCGAGCTCCTAGAAAAAATGCCTCCATTTTTGACTGGTGGAGATATGATCTCGACTGTTTCTTTTAAAGAAGCTACCTGGAACACACTACCTTGGAAATTTGAAGCTGGCACCCCCAATATTGCTGACGTAATCGCTTTTAAAGAAGCTATTCGTTATTTAGGGGACATTGGCCTGGAAACGAGTGGAGACTGGGAAAAAGAACTGACCATCTACACCTTAGAAAAACTCTCTCAAATAGAAGGGGTAAAAATCTTTGGACCCAAGGACAGCATTGATCGAGCCGGAGTAATTTCTTTCAACTTAGGTAAAATTCACTCTCATGATTTAGCCAGTGTTTTAGATAGTGAAGGTATTTGTATCCGTAGTGGTCACCACTGCGCTCAGCCTTTGATGACCAGATTGGGAATTCGTAGTGCCGCTCGAGTTAGTTTCTACCTTTATAATGATAAAGTTGAGGTGGATAAATTGGTGGCCGGCCTAAAGAAAGCGCAGCAGATGATCCATGATTAAAGGTACTGACTATGATCGAGCTATTGAAGAGATGTACAAAGACGCTCTACTAGACGAATGGCGCCACCCTAAAAATAGAGGGTTACTAGAAGACTATGATCTGGAAGGGCATGTGGTAAATCAGTTGTGTGGGGACGCGGTATTGCTCAGATTAAAATTCCAAGATGGTGTCGTAAGTAAAGTTAGTTTTGATGGTGAAGGGTGTGCTATCTCCCAAGCCTCCAGCTCCTTACTAACTGAATTTATCAAAGGTAAGAGTGAAGCCGAAATTAGCAATCTTCAGGAGTCAGAGATTTTAGATTTACTCCAAATTGAAGTGATTCCAACCCGTCTTAAGTGTGCTCTTTTGCCGTTGCAAGCTGTCCGCCAGACCCTTTCTCAAGAAAACTAGACATGGTAAAATGATAATTGATCGAACTATTTTAGCGGGTCCTGTCGCAGGTTGTCCCTCCCGCCAGTGCTCGCTCACGTTGTTCGTCTGCGCGCTGTCGGGATCCCTATCCACCTGCACCACCCGCCTAATTTGGAATTATTAATATGAAAGTTAAAGTTGATCGAAATCTTTGTATTGGGGCTGCCAGCTGCATTGTCATTGCTCCAAAAGTCTTCCAGCTTGATTCTGAAGCCAAAGCGACAGTGGTGGACGAAAAAGGGGCTGATGATGAAAGTATTTTGGACGCCGCCAAATCTTGTCCAGTCTTAGCCATCATTATTGAAGATGATAGCGGCAAACAAATTTGGCCTGAGACCTAAAATTCATGACACAAACCAAATACCTCATTATTGGTGGAGGAATTGCGGGCACAAATGCGGCTCATACTTTGCGCCAAAAAGATCCTGAAGCCAGTATCACTTTAGTGACCGATGAGAAAGAACGCCTCTATTCTCGAGTCTTGCTTCCCCAGTATTTGCGCGATACCGTATCTTACGAAGGTCTATTCCTGAAAAAACCAGATTTCTATACTCAAGAAAAAATAAACTTTCTCACCCAGACTAAAGTTACTGACTTAGATGATAAGGCCCAAATTGCCACGACCTCAAAAGGGGTGATTCATTATGAAAAGCTGCTTCTAGCCTGTGGAATCAGACTAATTCCCTGGGAAGTTCCTGGCTATGAAAAAAAGGGGGTAGTGTATCTACGCACTATCGAAGACAGTGTGGATATTAGAAAGCTGATGGACATAGCCAAAGAAGCAGTCGTAGTAGGGGGTGGATTTATTGCTCTAGAACTGCTTTCTTCTTTTATTAAAAAAGGTTTGAAGACAACTCTGATCGTGCGCGAAAACAGTTTTTTTGTGAGATTTTTAGAGGGAGATGGTGGGCACTTGGTGGAAGATATTATCCGTGAACAAGGAGCCAACATTATTTTGGAAGATGAAGTCTCCCAGGTAACTGGAGAAAGTAGTGTGGAGGGGGTAGTCACCAAACGTGGCCAACAAATTAGTGCTCAAATAGTGGGCGTGGGGATTGGAGTGGCTCCCAAACTAGGTTTTCTGGATAACACTCAAGTGGTACGCTCCCCTTTTATTGAAACCAATAAATATTTAGAGACCACTTCTCCCAATGTCTGGGCGGCTGGGGACGTCACCTTTTTTGAAGACATTATGACAAGTCGGCATCACAATATTGGCAACTGGGCCAACGCGGCTGATCAAGGCAAAATCGCGGGACTAAATATGAGTGGGGATAAGACCGAGTTTGTTTCCACCAGCAGCTATTCTATTCCCTTTTTCACTTCCTCAATTGCGGTCTTGGGAGATCCAAATAAAAACTATGCCACCGAAGTCATTATCCGTGGTTCTAGGGACCAAAAAGCACTCGGTGAGATTTATTTTAAAGACGACTTTATTTTGGGCGCCACATTGGTTGGTTTACCTATAGATCGCGGTCCCTTGCAGAATTTAATTAAAAATCAAGTTAGAATAAAAGACAAAGACAAACTTAAATCATTGGATTTTTCCATCGGGGGGCTGCTTAGTGGTTAAAAAACATCTCGAATCGCACCAATACAATTCCAATCTGCGGGATATTATCTTGGGTGGCCAAGACGGGTTAGTAAATGTTTTAGGGGTAGTTTTGGGGGCCTCAGCTGCCACCCAAGACAGCAAAGTCGTCATCGCGGTGGGATTAGCTGCCACCTTTGCCGAGAGCATCTCCATGGGCGCTGTCGCCTATACCTCTTTTAAGGCAGAAAGAGACTATTACCAGAGTGAGCTGGAGCGCGAAAAAAGAGAAATACTGGAAGTTCCGGAGATGGAAAGAGAAGAAGTGCGAGAAATTTACCGCAAAAAAGGGTTTGAAGGAGAGTTACTAGAAAGAGTCGTGGAGAAAATTACCTCGGATGAGAAAGTTTGGGTAGAGGTCATGATGCACGAGGAATTGGGTCTCAAGCAGGCGGAAGAAGACCACTTGCTGCGCACCGCAGCGATTGTGGGCACCTCGGCTGTTTTTGGCTCCTTAGTTCCCCTTATGCCTTACTTTTTCTTACCTACTTATCAAAGCTTACCCGTATCTTTAGGGTTTTCAGCTCTAGTTTTATTTTTATTAGGAGTTTATAAGGCAAAAGTAACGATTGGGAATAAATTTAGAAGTGGTTGGGAACTGACCATAATCGGGATCCTGTCGGCTCTCGCCGGCTACGGAATCTCGTTATTTGTTAGCGGTAATTACACTATTTTGAGCGGGTAAGATATTTTTAGGATTCAAGGTCCTACCATTTTCATAAATTTCCATGTGTAAATGGTTACCCGTAGAACGACCCGTACTACCTACACCACCTAAAGAAGTGTCAGTAGAAACCGTGTCCCCCACTTTAACGTCAATTTTAGATAAGTGAGCGTATCTGGAGGCATATCCAGAACTATGTTCCACGACCACGGATTTACCGTATCCAAAACGGCCATTTTCCACACTAATCACCCGCCCTGAAGCAATAGGCTTAATCGGCGTACCTTTAGGTTTAGGCATATCAATACCAGGGTGCCATCTAGAATAGTTGGTAGAAATACCACCTAAGAAAGGCCACTGGAAATTAGGCACATTATCAACCACAATAGCTACTGTCATCTGAAAAATGTTTTCTTGGCTGCTTAGAATCGTGCCATTAGGAAAAACAGCCTTTTTGTACTCAGGCGTGCTACTACCTCCCAAAAGGAGAAGAGTGACTAAAGTAGCCCCAATCAAGCTTCTTTTAGAAAAAATTGTATTCGTGATTTTTGTCCAAGCTGTATAGGCCCCAGCTAAGCTGTGGCTAAAGTCTGAGGCTAAATGGTCAATATTCAACCCGACTAGGTAAGGGTGGAATTTTTGACTACGCAAAGACGTAAACCCCGGTAAGATCACCTGAGGTCTTAAGTGGCTATTTAATTGTCTGCGACTAATCCTCTTGTTTAACATAGTTTTTAGGCAATATAAAAACCCTCCCAGTTATCTTTCACTTTTGAGAAAGACTCTAGAGCACAGGCGGAAACCTATACCTTCGACAGGAGGATTTTTACGCTTCTAGTATACCAAAAAAGCAAGCCTTTGTCAAGTATTACGGGATATATTATCTGTATGGTAAATAGCTTTGATAAGTATGTTAGTGAGGCTAAGTAAATAATAACTATAAGTTATATAGAATCTAGAGATTGGAAAATAGAGGGTAGTAAGAGAGGGTGGAAGTTTGAAGCTAGATAAAGCTAGCTTCAAGATTCTGGCTTCAAGCTTCTAAAATTGGAGGCGTCGACCGGAACTGCCTGCGCGAGTTCTCAGCTTTGCTGAGAAGTGAACCGGTGAGAACTGGAGGCCTGAGCGGGAATCGAACCCGCGTTAAGAGTTTTGCAGACTCCTGCCTTACCACTTGGCTATCAGGCCACGACGCCTTGAACAAGGAATGATACCATATTTTGAAGCTAAAGTTAAATTTGTGGGATAATTTGAAGCTAAAGTTTCTTGGCGTATTGGCCGGAGACCCAGCCCTCAGTGCCTTCTTTTACCTTGATTTTATACCACGAGGCTTTCTCCTCAAGGAGAGAATATTTCTCCCCTGGTTTAACTTGGGTGATTTCTGAGGCTGAGGTAGATGGATTGGCTCTGACTCGCAAAAAGCCCGTTGGAGTATCTAAAATCTGCAGTTGTGCTCCTGACAGCGCAGTAGTAGAGTCTGAGGGGGTACCCGTCAGAAAAGAAGCCAGTTGGGCGAAGACTTTTTTAGCTTCATCAGTGGCATTTTCATCTTTTTTTCCGAGGTAGCCGATATTGGCACTTTTAGTCTCTTTAGGCTTAGTCTCCCACCCTTTAGGGGTAGCCGAATAAGTCGCTCCTTTGGAATCTAGAAGTAGGTCTAGGTGAGACGAGGGTGAGGCTAGCTTTGAGTCAAAGTAAAAGACCCCATCGGCCCACCCTTGGGGATTGCCCAAAAGGGTGTTATTGGTGGTGGAAAGGTCAAGTAGGCGGATATTGTCTTTTTTCTCTTTCTCCGTCAGTGGCATGAGTGGATTTAAGGCTAGATTCACCGAAATGGTGAGGCGATACCCGGGTTGGGTTTTGATGGTTAAGTCCCGAGAAAAGTAACCCTCTTTACTGATTTTAACTACCCGTTTACATTCTTTCTCCGCACAGTTTTCTTCGATAGAGAGGGGACTTTTACCCATGTCTTTATTATCCAGAGTTATAGTAGCCCCTTCCGGGTTAGTAACCACATTCAAACCAGTACCTTTATCCAAAGTTAGTACCTCCCCGCTGCTGAAAGTATCCGAGGGCCCAAAACTGCGATTAATGACGGTTTGGGTGCCTGAGGTAAGTTTGACATTGCTCTCCCAGGAGACTTTAAAACTTTTAGGTTTAGCTGAAGATGTGCTTGTGGCTGAGGAAGAAGCCTCAATATCTGAGGTTAATTTGATCATATAATCCCCTGGTCTTAACCGGGAGGAAGTAAACGGTGTCGAACCGACCGTCTTGCCGTTCAGTGTAACCACCGCATTGCCGACGTCAACTTTCACATGAAGTTCAGCGTTGGAGGCAGTTACTAAGGGAGAAAGAAGTTGATAAGCAATAAAGAGCAAGACAGCATTAACTATAATCAGGAAGAAAACTAAGACTTTTCTCATGGCAGGTAGTTTCCAGTGTAGCAAAAAAGACAAAAGGGGGCAACTTGTGAGAAGGGTGCAGAATCAGTATTATTAGATTAATGCTCTCTTTTAGACTGTCACTTCTCAAACTTTTTGATGAAGCAGTTCTGCCTGCTTTCTTGGTGGTGGGAACCAAAATTATTAGTTTTTTGCTGGTAGCAATCTTTTTAGGGTTGAAATTGCCCTTATTTTCTGATTTACCCTCGATTTTGTTTCTCACCAAATGGGTGAGTGAGGATTATGAAAAATTTGTCCAAGTTAGCTCGGTTTCCTCTATGTTTACCTTTTTAGTACTTTTAATATTTTTTGGGTGGGTGATCATTAAAGCTCACCATTTTCATGATTCTCATATCTCTCCTCGCTATCACCAAAAACTGGTTAAAAATGGGTGGGAACATTTGGTAGAAAGTAGCCAGGAAATCTACCACCAAGCCTTAGTTTGGTTTACTCTTACTTGGCTCTTCTTTTTCTATGTTATAGTCTCTACTTATGCAGGGTTAACTGCTTGGTGGGTACCTTTGATTGGTACGGCGGTGGTTTTCAGTTTGACGATGATGATGGTGGAAGATGTGATCAATGAGGTGAAAATTAAGAAGAGTGCTTAGATGCTTGGTTAGTTGGAAGCTTAGAAACTAACAATCTACCCTCCACGTTGAACGTAGTGAAGGTATGCGGTCTCAGACGCCTATTTGCGGAGCATAAATTACTAACAAGATCATAATTACCCACAAAAAGACCGTTATTAGCAGGGGGATATCAGAGAGCAGTACGCGCTCTGGTGCCTCCCCTTCTTTTTTCTCATAGAGAATATATAAATATCTAAAGACTCCGTAGACCACGAGTGGGATCGTGGCCATTAGCCATTTGGGTGAGGAAATAGTCGGTGGTAAAAATTCCAAAATCAATCTTTTACCACTGTTAACATGGGTTTCATTGAAGGTAAAAAGAGAATAGGTAAGCAACGTGGCCGCTGCCATGATAAAGGTGTACCCATCCAAAAGTAGTGTCGGGTAGTGCGACAGAATATCGCGATGACTGGTTGCTTGGGGACCCATCAAGGTTAGTTCTAATCTTCTTTTCCCGACCGCCAAAAATAGTGCCAACATCATTGTCGTTAAAATCAACCATGAGGAGAGAGACGTGGCGACCACAATCGAGCCCGCAAACACGCGAATCATGAAAGTTGTCGCAATAGTAATAACATCCAAAATAATGATTTTTTTCAGATAAGTTGTATAAAAAAGCTGAACTAAAACAAAGAGCAAACTGACAGTAAACAAGGTATCAGAGATGAGCAAGCTCAAATATAGTCCTAAGATAATTATTAAAGCGCTGCTGACAGCTGCAGTACCGACACCTACTAAACCGGCGGCCACGGGGCGGTATTTTTTCAGGTGGTGTAGCTGGTCTTTTTTCCGATCCATAATATCGTTGATGATGTAAAGACCAGAAACTAGAAGAGAAAAAACGATAAAGGTATTAATAACCGGGAAAAGTTTTTCGGCCTCAAAAAGCTCACCGGAAAAAACAATCGCGGAGAAAACAACAAAATTTTTCAACCACTGACGAGGCCGACTACTAATGATGAGGTATTTTAGAGTTTGCATCTCTTTTTCTCAAAACTAA
>CAYGGA010000015.1:0-21191 GCA_964349395.1 uncultured Gammaproteobacteria bacterium
CATTTGAAGTACTGGTTGGAACTACTACTTTAGTAGATCCAGGAACATAACTGATTTCCTGTGCACTAGTAAGATTTAAGGTAGCACTAGAGGTCAAGCTGCCTGTTTCTTTACTAGAGAAAGTAGCTGTGTTGACAAAGCTTGAAGCTTTGGCAAAAGACATAGAATCTTTAATAACTACTTCCGTAGCTGGTTTATCAGAGGCATTTGTCACACCTCCATTGTGGAACCAGATTCTAGCTCTCACAGTGTCCCCACTATCTGCGGTGACAGTTTTACTCCAAGCGCTGGCTTTGGTCACGTTCATAAATTCTTTATTGAATTGAACGTTGATTTGAGGTGTAGCTGGAGTTCCTTCAATTACCTTAGCGTCAAAATAGAGCCAAGTTTGAGGGTCAATTGTCATCGGTTGGTAGTTATTTAAGATATAACCACCAGATCTAAGCAACGGACTAGTATTAGAAACATCAGAGATGGCCTGGGGAGTTTCTCCATTTACAGAGATCATAGTTGTCCCAGCGACATACTCTAAGTTCTTGTCTTCTTTTAAGAAGACGGATACCGGAGAAGAAATACTGGTAGTAGCATTACCAACAGTAGTTTCAGCGTCCGCATCCATAGTCCAGTGTTTAGTCGTTCCACTAACTTTATTCAAGTTAGCACGAACAGTGACTTTATCGATTGCGCTTCCGCTGACATTGTTTACCTTGATTCGGAAACGAACAGTGTTGCCTAATTCAACATTAGACACGTTGGTATCAGAGTAACCACTACCAGATACACTAACGTTTTTGACGTCTGGATCAAGGACAATTTTGTCAGCAGCATAAGCCCCAGACATGAATACTGGAGCAACCATAGAAGTCACTAGCCCAATAAGGGTTACGATGGCGAAAAGTGATGTTTTCTTTAAGAACTTCATAATAATTTTTCACCTCCTTCAAAAGAGATTTATTGTATTTAATCTTTAATGCTTTTTTGACTGATAAATTCTCAAGCTCATTATCTATCTTTTAGCTTGATATAGCAATCAATCAAAAACTCAATAACTGCTCTAGTATAACATACTATAGGTCAAAAAGCAAGCTTTTCGCCCTGCACCAGCTTGATAGCTGGTTAAGGATCACTGTCAACTGCGTTGACCTCAATCCTGCGCCAAGCTGAGCTTGGCTAGTGTTCTTTTTGTCAATGTACGGCTCCTGGAGAGGCACTTGTCAGGAATGAGACTTATATACCTTACTCTGGTACAGAGGCCTTTAGGGGGCTTTTAGCTGCCTACAGATAGACACTTAAAAGCTCTCTAAGAAGAAGTGGTGGACCGAGAGAAGTGAATGCTTGCGCATGCTTCTCTCGGTCCGGGGTCTCTCCTACATGGTTAGTAAGTGGTACTTCCAGGGTTCCCGACAAAAGTCTGGGTGGCAGTTTTCGTGCCTCCACAGCTAGTGACGGTAACCTGGGCTTTGACAGTGGCTCCAGTGGGCGCCGTCAGGGTGGTCGGGTTCGTGCTCGTGCTCGAGAACGTTCCTGATCCCTGAGTGACTGTCCAACTGAAGGTTTTATCGCTGCAGCCACCGACGACGACTGCCGTGAGGGTGGTGCTGCGAGTGTTGCCGGTCCCAGTCCAGCCCGACTCCGTGATGGACACCGAAATGTCCGAAGGCGGAGGGGCGTTGGGAGCGGTAATTTGCTTGGTGGCCTGAGCCGTCAGTCCGTTGGTGAAGTTCACTACCACCTTTACAGTGGACGTGCTTCCCGCCGGCTGGGTGATCGTGACCACTTGGCCGGAACCTTGGATGGTCGCCGGGCCGATGATCGTGGACCACACGTAGGTGCAGGCCGTGGTACACCCCCCTCCTCCACTTGGCAAAGCCAAGAGGCTGAGAGAGTAGTTGGTGCCGCTGGCGATCCAACCCCCGTTCTGGGAGATGGTCACCTTGGCCGGGTCGTTGATGCTAGGGCCGGTGATCGTCAAGTTGGCGCTGGCGGTGCCATTGCCACAAGTGACGGTCACGGTCACCGTCTTGGACTGACCCGAGTTCACTGTCACCTGGCCGGAGGCCGAAGTGGATGACGTATCGAGTCCGCTCCAAGCGAAGGTTCGTGCCCCTGTGCAGTTCCCTACCACCGCTGTGACCGAGTAGATGTAGCGGTTGTTGACCTGGTCATGCTGGGGACCAGCGTTGTGGATGGCGACCGTCGGCGGGACTTGCGTCGCCGTCGGCGTCGCGGTCTGAGTCGGTATCGTGGAAGTCGGGGTGGGGGTATTCTCCTCCACCTTATTCCTAAACACCACTGTCAGACAGCTGGTGTCGTTCCTAGTCCGAGTGTTGATCGTGAGCTCACCATTCGACAGGATCGAAACCCCGTCGGTGATATCGACGATCGTGTACCCGGGCTTGAGGAACTCGGTAATCGAGACCGTTGTGTTCAGAGGTAGCCCATCGATCCGAACCATACCGGACGCGTCCGTCTGTGGGACGGTGAACCCGGGAATCGAGATCGAGAAGCTCCACGTCGGCAATGGCTGGTTGTTTTGATCCCGCTTGATCAAGATCAAACAGGTCTTGTTCTCCACCGTTGGCGTGGCCGTCGGTGTCGAGGTCGTAGGTGTTCCCGTAGGAGTCCCCGTCGGCGTCGAGGTAGGCGTCCCGGTTGGGGTGGCCGTGCTCGTTGGCGTCGATGTCGGGGTGGCAGTACGGGTTTGGGTCGCCGACGGCGTGGCCGTAGCCGTAGCCGTGGTCGTAGTAGTCGTGCTCGTCGCTGTCGTCGAGGTTGGGGTAGGTGTGGAGTCGCCACCCTTACCCGATTCCGGAACGATAAACCGATTGGCACAGCCTGTATCGAAGATCTCCGTCGATGTCGTCCCGTCTTTGTAAACAACCGTCACTTTGAGGACGACGGTGTCAGCATCGACGACGCGCAGACGCTCTTCGTACACCCGTGAGTTGCCCACGCAGTTCGCGTTGGGCTCCACATTCGGATCGGTCAGCACGCTGGTGCGGATGGTGGTCTTGTTCGCCACTACTTCCACCCCGGGAAGATCTCGCAAGCGCAAAATACCACCGTCGTCCTTGGTCGCAACGTAAGTCTTGACCTCAACGACTTCTTTGCCCGCATAGCAGAGGGCCTTGATGACCTTCGGATCACGTACCGCGTCGGCCATAAGCGCCGGCGCCTGGGTGGTGAGGCTCTCTGTTGGTTGCGCCACCCTGTACGAGATCTTGATGTCCTCCTGCCGGAAGGCCTTCGTAGTGAGCAAAGGCAGGCCGTCAGGGATGACATTGCTGGCCTGGTCGGGGGTAAGTGGCTGGGCATTGCTCTTCAGATAGACAGCGAACGCCGTCTCACCAAAGGCATCCAGCACACCGGTGCTACCAACCTGGTAGCCAGAAGCCAGGACAGAGATGGTGAACTTGGTTCCGGGGGCCATCGCCACCGTAACCTGACCATCGCTGTTGGCCTTCTTGTTGATCGGGCTCGAGCCATTGACGTGGAAGACCACATCGGCTGTCTGCCCGATCGGAAGCTGGCTGAAGTAATCCTTCAGCTGGATAGCGACCAAGACCTTCGGAGCCGCGACATCCTGAGCTGCTTGTGGCAACTCGGGCTGCGGATCGAAGATCCGGCGCACTGCAGGCTTCAGATCTTCCCGGTTGGTTTCCTGGAAGGCCTGAGCCTTGGCGAAGAAGTTGAAGTTGGTCACCTGGCTGGTGGAACCCAGTCCCCCCAGGGCGGTCACCAACAGTAGGAATGCTCCGAAGAGCGCTCCCAGGGGTAGGACAACCTTGGACCTTTTCACGGCCCTTTCTCCTTTCGATCGATAATCGAGCTGATGCCAACGAATGCGAGGCCGAAGACGATTCCCATCCCTGCAGATGCAGAGAGGATGACCATCCACGAGTACATCTCGTCGACGGTTTCGTCTTTGATGACCACGTTATTGTTCGTTTCCGTAACGTGGGTTGTTTGGCGGAGATGTAGCCCAAAAGCTGCGAACATGGCCAGGGCCCCGATGATGAATCCTGCCAGTCCCCACTTCCACCTAGATGAGGTGTGTGGTCCGGTTGAGGCGGGTTGAGAACGTCCCCGGCGAAATCTACGACTTGCTGGGGGCGGTGTTGTGGCAGCTGGGGCGGGAGCGCCATTGATTCGGGCGTCCAGACGGGCTTGCGCAGCGGCCTCTTTGGCCTCTTGCTGCTTCACCTTCTCTGCTTCCCTTTGCGCAGCTGCGGACTGACTTTTGTATTCGTCCTTAACCTGCTTGGCCCACCCCTCACCGCGGTTGAACCTCCGCTCCAAATTCTCAGTCACCATTGCTGGTGTAGAGAACTTGTAGGGTGGCTGACTTAAGAGAGCGGTGATCTCAGTCAAGGCTCCAACATTTCCAAACAGCAGGGTTTGAAGCCGTGCTTGGATATTCGGATCCAGGTATGGATCCATCATCTGTGGAGTAGATCCCGCACTCGATACCGAAGCTCCACTTGGAGGTGGAGTCGGTGTACCCGCAGGGGGCGTGGTTAACACCGCTGTGGCTGGTTCGGGGTCAGCAGTCGTTGTTGAGTTTAGCAACGCCTTGCGCTGTTCCCGGATAAGATCGTATAGCTTGTGCTTGGGCTGCAGTGGAGATCCTGGTGAACTCGTCAGTGGCGGAGTCTTTGCCAGAATTGGCTCAGTCTCAGCTGTGACGAATTTGCCCAAGTCTTTCCACAACTGCTCCTCACGTTGATCTTCAGCCGTTGTTGACATGGTGGGATGGTTGAGAAAGTCACGAATGACATCTCTCAACGCAACACCCAGATTTTGGTCCTCTTTCCCTTCCAGCTCGTTCAGGATCTTGATAACCCCGTTCAAACTGATCAGGAAAGCACCAATGGTTTGCTGCTGAGTAGCAGCATCAACCGGATGGGTCATTTCTTAAACTCTCCTTTTGGTTCGGCATTGAGCCGAACAGCTGTGATGTGTTGACTCATGATACCGACCTCCGGAATTTTGTTTTTAAAGGGCACCTAGGTGTTGTGAGCACCCAAGCCTCGAACTCTTCGCAGAGTTGAGGTTTAATCCTGAGTGATAATCGAAGGACTAAACTCCAACTCCATATTTCTAACTAAGATTGTAATCTTCTTGCTATGACAAGCAAGAGACTATCAATAGTCTGTCTCACCTAGACGCAGAAGTTTTCTGCAAGAAAAGCTTCTATGATCACGACTCCTTAGTGCCCAGTAAGAGTGTTACCCCAAACCAGGCACCAGGGAGTATTGATCAAAATTTTTGCTTTAATTGGAGGAGTCTTTGTGACTACGGAGGAGAAAAAAACACTAATGATGACACAAAGTAATATAGCAGCTATAGAACTTAATCTACTTACTGCAGTTCAGTCTTGCTTTTTATTTTTCTATACTTTACTATCGATTTAACAATACACCTGCTGTCCAGATGTACTGTATGCCTTAAGAGAAGCAAGCATTGTTATCGGTGTCAACCTGACTTCAGAACTCATTTTTCCTAGTCAGACTCCCTAACGGGAAGACCATAACGATGCTTTCTTCTTTTTTACCCCTCTTTTTCCTAAAAGGAGTAAAATCCCTCACAAATTACTTGTTAAAGCGAATCTGTGGCAGATTCAATTGTTAATATACAAAAGCTTAGCACATTTGTCAACAAAAGTCAACCTATAGGAAAAGTAATTCGTCCAAACCCCCTACCCTATAACTATCTACTCCTGGTAAATAGCCTAAAATACTAATTGTGGATAAGAGTGGATAACTAAAATTAGGGTTTTAGTTGCGTTCCTAAAGTCAAAACTTGCGTTTTGACATTGCTTTCTGTGAAAGCTAAGTATCCCCTCTTGCGCCAATTCAGGCTAAACTGTGGGTAATTAAAAAAGTGCCCCACCCTGTGCTTTCTTGATGCTCAGAATGGGGCGCCCACGGGTCAGCGATCGTTGGGGTTCGAGTACCGAGGAGTGGTAATATGTACCTTCCCATCCCCATTCCGTACTTCGAAATGTACCAAGATTGGATCAGATTTCCAGCCCGTATCCAGAGTTCCATCGGGATGGCGGCGGATAGGAGTGGCACGAATATCCAACCGTCCTTCCCGAAGGCTACCATGGCCAGATGTGACTGTTGTTTTGATGCCCTCTCGCCACTGGTACACCTGGAAGATTCCTTCTGAGACCTGGTAGAAGAAATGGCCTCGCTTGGTAGTAAAACCACCAACTTTGGCCTGGAGGGGTGCCGAAGCAAACTCTCGTTGCATGGCGCCAAAAAAATCCTGTGGTGCAGCCTTTACTTTGGGCACGTTTTCTCTCCTCCCCCAAGGGTTTATTCGATTTTGGTTAGAAAGTACAATCCTGAGATTGAGCTTCCTCTTAAAAACACCTTCTTTGAGAAGATATCCTTAAGAATTGAGCCTAAGTTCTCTGGGAAGAGAAAATAGGCTCAGGTATTGCCAAACGGCGTCAGTGGCTGTCCACGCTGGCTGCGTACGCACGATCTTCAACAACCTCGAATTCCCGGCGCACTAGTACACCCTCTTCTACCTGGTAGGTAGCGTAGATAGTCGAGTAGTCGCTTGGGCAGTCAATCTCGACCTTGCGCATACCCCAAGTGTGGTTATCCCACCCTAGATGGTGCTGCAGGCAATCCAAGGAGACCATCGCTAAGGCCCCGCTAGAGGGTGGGATCACTCCACCAACCTCGAAATCAAAGACCAAGACCTGCATGCAATCCGCGTTGGGCATCCTAGTGTTGTACTGGATCCCCCCACTTATCTTCCGCAGATTGATCAGAGGGTCTTCCCCTGCTTTCCCCAGATCCTTCATGGCTGCCACTGCCAGTGACAAGGCCAAGGCTACGCCTGGTTTGATAGACACAGGAACCCCAAATGGACCCGCTCCTGTTGACCACAAATCAGGTCTGCTGGTCATAACTCTTCTCCTTAGTAATGTCTAGAAAGTACAAAGTTGCCCTTGTGCCTTCTCCTAAAACAATAGTGAGTCTATTGGCTTAGGAATAGAGGCAAAAGTATAGTAACTCTTGCCTCAAAGGTAGGGTACTTCTGGGACTTAGGACAGTGCTCCCAGGAGAGACAGGCACCCGATGGCCATGAGCAGTAGGAAAGCGGCGGTAATCGTAAATACAACCACTCCTTCTCCTGTCTCGTCTTTGATCATCTGCTCCAGCCTGGAATCCTTCAACGGACAAAATTTGGCTGCCCACGGGAGGGTCCAACCAAGTGCGTAGGCCGTCCCCATCAGTCCGATTGCAAGGACCCACACCACTACCGCGTAGAGAAGGAGTTCTAATCCTCCGAGTACCAAGGCGAGCCCGATGAGTAACACATGGAGTGCCAGGACGATTCCCCATAGGCCTTTGGGGGTGAGGAAAGGTCCGTTTTCCCGGGCTGGCAAACGCCGGTCCACCTGGTCGACTGCACCCAGGGCCGCCAACTGCAGTTGCCGGCAGTAGGTCAGCCGAGAGCTTTTGTGGATCTCATCCACGTTCTCAGCCCGGCTCAAGATGAGCCAGACTAGGAATCGACGGTAACCGTCAATGATCTTACCGAACAAGTTTTCTCCCCTTTTCTGATAGTGTACAACTTCTCAGTTATGCACTTCCTTAAACCAACAACTAATTGCAGGCTTAAGGTTGAGGAGGAGAATAAGCATATTTCATCTTATCTCCTCCAGGTCGAAGCAGTCTTCAGATGCTCTTGGGCAGCCCGCGTCGATCCATCTCGGAGTCGATCATTTCGGCCCAGTCGTTCATGCTGACACCTGCTTGTGGGTCATGCATCTCGTCGTTCGTCCAGTTGACCTTACCGAGGCTGGACCAAACGACCTTGAGTTGCTCGTCGGTGAAGGCATCGATCACGTCGATGACCCTTTGGTATGGGGTCCGGATCATGATCTCTGGCGGGGAGCCGGCACCACGGCAGAATTCTCCCACTTCCCTGTTCGCGACTCGGTGTGTATCCAAGACCCAGTCGCGCGCACCAAACGAGTCTGAGTGCAGGTACACCTGAGCAGCGCTCTGGCATTCAGAGCACACCCCCAGGCGTGGTTCGACCACTGTCGGCATGTTACCACCTCTTTGTGTAGTAGTGGACAACTGGTTGAGTTGTTCACTCCCCTAAACCAACAAAAATTTGCAGGCTTAAGAATGGAGCCTAAATCAATGCTTGGAAGCAAAGATCTAGGCCCGGGCTGGATGGTTTCAGGTGAGAGTGTCCCAGTCCTCCATCATCTGGAACTGTTCCTCTATACTGAACCACTCGTCAATGGGCTGGAGCTGAATGAGTTCCCGAAAGGGGCGCTCTTCAGCTGGGTAGGTGCTGACAGAGTCGTCGTACCACTCCGTCTGCTCCTTCTTGGTCCAGGTCATGTCTTCCTCCTTTGGATTTTTCCTGGTTGAGTTTAAGACAGCGACGGGACGCGTTGGGTGGCCCCGAAGTAGTAGTCGTGGTTTGAGTCGATGTGCAGATCCGGAGGTGCTTCGGCAAAACGGTAGGTTCCAAGCCGAGTGTCCTTCCGAGCCGCAACCCAACCGCGCTTCGTCCGTACCTCCGTACTTCCAGTCTTCTCGTAGGCGCTGTAGGTGATCTTCCAAACCTGCCAAGACCCTAAAGTTTCCTGGCAGAGATGTACCTCATAGGCCTTGAAATCAGTGCGGAACTTGCGAACATGTAGACGCACGATGCGCTCGTTCTCCCCTGTAACCAGGCTTTCGATGCTGCAAAACCGAGGGCTTCCAGGGAATTCATAGAACAAGTGCAGCTGAACCAAGGCTGAAATCGCCTCGTTCTCGTTGGCCGTGATGTCCTTCTTCACGAACTTTCTCCTATGTCCTCACGGACGTTAAACTCACCAGTGGTAGGAGTACCTCTAGTGGCCATCTAATCTCAAGAAATTGAGGCTAAATGGCCAATCTGGTAAGAAAAAAGCACCTGGTAACTGGTCTCAAAGTGTAAACTTCAGATCTCTCGATAATGACAGTAAACAAGAAAAGTCCAGTTACTAAGTGCCTTAACAATTAGTTAACTATTTAATTAGTTAGGATTGTAACATACTATGGGTTCCTTGTCAAGTTTGAGAGGTTGACTAAAACACTAAGAGTTGTATATTAAAAGCATGGCTAAAACAAAAACATTAGAAAAAGTGAACACCCTACCCCATGACAGTAACTACAAAAGTAATTTAACTGCTAAAGATTTTTACGGCTTCTTAAAAGACATAAAAGTTTCTGATGAAGAGCTAGACCAGGCCCTTGAAGAAGCAAAACACATGTGGGATCATCACACTCACCAGAAGTGAAAATAATTACTGACACTCACAGTTTAATTTGGCACCTTTCCTCCAATAAAAAACTAAGCCCTCCTGCAAAAGAAGCAATATTAGAAGCTGAGCAAGTCTTCGTACCAACGATTACACTACTTGAAGGTTTATGGATCAGTAAACGGTATGAGTTTGAAAACCAATTCAAGTATTTTATTTCTAAACTTCCAACTCCTATATTTCAACCTATCTCTTTGGATCTGAAAGTAATAGAGCAGTATTTACTTCAAGGTGATGAGTTAGAAATGCATGATCGGATAATTGCGGCTACCGCTCAACTTTATGGTTTGCCAATTGTAACTCGGGATGAAACTATAACTAAACTTTATTCAAATGTGATTTGGTAAATTAACTAGGAGAAATGGGAGGTCTTTTCTCTGACTCTACTTTGACAAAAATCATTCTCCCTGCTACTGTTTGAAGGACTCTAGAGACTACTGCTTCAATCTTTTTACCCACAAATTGGGCACCACTTTCCACCACAATCATGGTCCCATCTGGCAGATACCCTACTCCCTGGTCTTTTTCTTTACCCTCCTGAATCACTTTGACCTCAATTGGCTCTCCTGGAAGCATAGGTGATTTAATGACATTTACCAGCTCATTTACATTTAGAGTCTTCACATCCATACTGCTAGCCACTTTATTTAGATTAAAGTCAGTAGTAATGATTTTGGCTTTGATTTTGTGGGCCAGAGCAATGATTTTATCATCCACATTTTTACCTTCTACTTTTTTGTCATTGACGACCTCAAATTTGACTAGTTTATTTTTCTTCAAAGCCTCAAGGACCTCAAAACCGCGTCGACCCCGGTTTCTCCTGATTGTCTCTTCGCTGTCAGCAATATGCTGGAGTTCAGAGAGGACAAACCGAGGCACTACTAAAGTGCCGTAGAGAAAGCCAGAGTCTGCGATACTACTGACGCGGCCATCAATGATCGCACTCGTATCTAAAATCATGGGATTTAAGTACTTGGGCTCACGATCTCCTCTACCCGGAAGCGAAGGCATCTCCAGTCTATCTAAAACTTGAGGCAACCGCAGTTGAGAAATCACTTCACTAGCTACCCTACGGGCAAAACCAATAGTGAGTTTGGAAAACCATTTAGCAATAAATGGCCCTAAAAGAGGGACCAAATAGACACTCAGTAAAGCTAGTAGCAAGCCAATAGCTATTTCAGTAGCATAAGGAACTTTGAAAATACTAAAACTGAGAAACTCCCTGGCCATGAAGATGCCAAAGATAAAACTCAGCACGAAAATCACGGCTCGGGCGATAGCAGCCCACTTCATAAAGATAAGTCCTTCCCTTACAGCTAGTCTAGGTTTGATAAATTCATTGGATAAAAACTAGTACTAGGCTAGCTACAGAATTAAGAATTTAGAATCAAGAATCAAGGGAGTTATCCTTAATTCTTAATACCTGATACTTAATTCTCTTTCAAAGCTAAACTAATTGCCTGCCTTAGGGTCTTTACCTCTTTTGGGCTGATAATACGCTTGAACCCAAGTTTGCGGGCTTCAGCAATTCTTTTCTCCAGCCCCGGGACAGTACGGATTTCTCCTAAAAGACCCACCTCCCCGATAGCCACCGTGTCTTTGGGGACTTCTTTGTCCAAAACTGCCGAGGCAATACTAAGACAGATTCCTAAGTCCGCACTTCTCTCAAAAAGTCTTAGTCCTCCTGCCACATTAACAAAAATATCTTGGTTTTGCAAACTCAAAGAGGCTCTTTTGATTAAGGTCGCTACCAGGAGGGCAAGGCGGTTATAGTCCACTCCGGTGGAGACTCTTTTTGGAGCGCCAAAGATCGTCGGAGTCGTCAACGCCTGGATCTCAGTCAGTAGCGGTCTAGTGCCTTCGAGTAGAGAAACCACCACACTTCCAGGAGCAACCAATCTTTCTTCTAAAAACTGCTCCGAAGGATTGGTTACCTCCACCAATCCCGTATCTCGCATGGCAAAAACGCCAATCTCATCCACTGGTCCAAACCTATTTTTAGAGGCTCTCAGGATTCTAAATTCATGTTCAGACTCACCTTCGAGGTATAAAACAGTGTCTACCAAATGTTCCAAGACTCGGGGTCCAGCTACCACTCCCTCTTTGGTGACATGGCCAACTATAAATACTGCTGTACCTGAATCTTTGGCATACCGGTGAGCCCGATAAGCTGACTCTCTGACTTGAGAGATACTCCCCGCCGCCTGGTCCAAATCTTCTGTTTCCATGGTCTGGATAGAATCTACTACCAGAAGCTGGTGCTTAGACCCACTTGCTTGTTCAAGAGCTCGATCAATGACTGTCTCTTGGGTAATAAAAAGACTCGGGGCTTTGATCTTTAATCTGTCAAATCTGAGTTTGATCTGCTGCGGGCTTTCTTCCCCAGCAATATAAAGGGAGTTTAGATTGGCAGCAGCTTTTAAAAGCAAGGTAGATTTCCCAATACCAGGATCACCAGCAATCAAAACTACACTCCCCGGCACAATTCCCCCGCCTCCCGTCGGCTCGCCTTCGCGAGTCGAGGCGGTGCCACCTAAAACTCTATCAAACTCTGAAATACCAGTACTGATTCTGGAAACAGCTTTCAAACTCACATCTTTTAAAAGTTGTGGTGGTTGTCCAGAATCTGTTCTCCCCACTTTCAACTTTCCACTGTCAACTTTCAACTTCTGCACCGTTTCCACCATCGTGTTCCAACTATTACACTCTGGACATTTTCCTAAAAAAGAAGGTGACTGGTAGCTGCATTGTTGGCAGATATAGACTGAGCTTGATTTAGCCATGGAGATAGTGTATCATATTGACAATTTTTACATAATTCTGTACAGTTTTATTATGAGAAAAACATACCCGGTGACTGAAGCCAGAAGTAAACTTACTGAGTTGGTGGATGAAGTTAGCTCCAAATTTGAACATATTGAGATCACTAAAAACGGCAAACCAATGGCCGTGCTTTTAAGTGCCGAAGAATTTGATACTTGGAAAGAAACCATGGAAATTATGTCTGATCCGCAAACAATGAAAGATATTAAAGAAGCAGAAAGAAATTATCGTGAAGGAAAATCAATTCCCTGGGAAGAAGTTAAAAAAGAACTTGAATTAGAAAATGTACAGCATCTTAATCGATCCTAAAGCCAGGAAACAGCTTCGCCGAATCGACCCCCGTTATCTCAAACCAATCCAATCCTCCATTGATAAATTAGCTAATAATCCACTTACTGGTAAAAAATTAGAAAGCGAGCTTAGAAACCAATACTCCTTAAGAGTAGGTGTGTATAGAATAATCTACCAACTTTTTAAAGAAGAATTAGTAGTTCTAGTCATAAGGATAGACCATCGTGGACAAGTATATAAACATCTTTAGCACCCAATTTATTTAATAAAAAACAAAAACCCAGGCTCCCTCAGCAGTGCTGAAAAGAACCTGGGTTAAGAGTACTTAGTTAGGACTTCTGACTTTTAGCCGCGATCGCTTCCATCTCTTCGCCCCAATCGCTAGCCTCTTCCTTCAATTCTAAGGTGACTCTTCTGCATCCCCAGGGGTAGGAGGTGAGATCTCTTTGGAAGGTAACTGTTTTCAGATCCCAGTTGTGATCTGGTCCGCTGTGAGGAGTGCACCGCAAATCGACATTCACATGTAGGTACTTTGGTTCAGGATTCCAGTTCCTAAAATGAAAAGCGAATTCTTGGCTCACTTGGCTACAGTCTTGCCCAAGCTGGGTATTTTCAAAGACTTCAGCCACTCTGTCTTGTGGATCAGCGAAATCCAGGAAGATCAAAGCTCGAATAGCAAAGTCGCGAGCCACCTCCACCACGGGACTCAAGGTTGAAACTTTCATTTTTCTCTCCTCAGCTCGGTGCGATAGTACACCTGCAGCTCGTGATTCTGGTTGATGAGCTTTCATGACCTGAGCAACCAGAAACAAACTCACAGGCTCCTTGAAACATTGCTGCTCAAGAAACCTGGGTGACTCCTAAGCCGTGACTTTGGATTTGGCGCCATTCACGGCAGTCTCCACAAGGTTGATCATCTCCGTCCTCAACCTTTGTGTTAGCCCGCGGTCAGGCTCAACCAGATTGGAACTATAAAGACCCGAATATGGTGTCATCAGCTCCTCGAGACTAAGAGAAAGAGCTTCGATTTGCCGCGCTACTTCGTATCCATCCGGTGCTTCGCCTGCTCGGATTTGCAGCCTTAAACCTCGAGCGACGCTCAATCGCTCCTTTGCCCTTTCAACCACATATACGTGTATCATCTCTCCCCCTTGCCCGGTGCCTTTGTGCACCTGCAGCTTGGATCAACTCACCAGTCTCGGATATTTGCGTAGAGAATGACTCCACACATGGTGGTTGAAAGGACGATCGCGAAAGCCATCCCTGACTCCTGGCTCCAAATGCCTTTAGTAAACCGGATCATGATCTGTCACTCCTTGGGCATTTAGCGAGGATTATATAACTATGGGACTTAGGTGTCGAATTGGTGTTAATTTAAAATGATTTTGGAATCTTGGAGACTGAGAGTGACTTTACTACCTTTACCCCACCGACCCGTGAGAACCCCTTCGGACAGTGGCTCTTCCACTTCTTCCTGGATGACCCGCCTCATTTCCCGAGCTCCATGATCAGGAGAAAACCCTTTGTTTACCAGGTAATCCCAGACCGAGCTAGCTACTTTCAAACTGATTTTTTGCTCGCGAGCCCGGACATTTAGCTCTTTAATCTGGAGTTTGGCAATGTCACGAACTTCCCGTCTTGTGAGGGGTTTGAATACAATTACACTGTCTACCCGATTTAAAAACTCTGGTTTAAAGCTTTTTTTAAGTTCTTCCAGCAGCCGAGACTTAATATCTTGGTAATTTAAATTGGCAAAAGAGTCTTCAGCTTCTTTTCCCAACTCCTGTTTAAACCCAAGATTGGCAATACTTTGGAGAATATCAGTCCCAATATTGGAAGTCATGATAATAATCGAATTTTTAAAGTTCACACTCCGTCCGCGTCCGTCACTCAGATGCCCATCTTCCAAAATCTGCAAAAGAGTATTAAAAATATCCGGATGGGCTTTTTCAATCTCATCTAGCAAAATCACGGAGTAAGGCTTTCTTCGCAGTTTCTCAGTCAGTTCCCCACCTTCTTCAAAACCCACATACCCCGGCGGAGCCCCCACTAGCCTGGAAACTGTATGCCTCTCGGAAAATTCACTCATATCTAGCCTGATCACGGCCTCTGAGTCGTCAAACAAAACTTGGGCCAGTTTTTGGGCTACCAAAGTCTTCCCTACCCCAGTAGTTCCTAAAAAGATGAAAGATCCTTGGGGGCGCTTGGGGTCAGAGAGACCAACTCGAGAGCGACGCAAACTGGCGGCGAGAGAATGAATTGCTTCTTCTTGCCCCACTACAAAATGAGCGAGCTCTTTTTCAAGATCAAGCAGTTTCTCCGCCTCTGATTGCGTAATCTCGGTAATCGGGATTCCCGTCATCTGGGAGACAATATCAGCAATATCAGTCTCGTCAATACTCCTCTTGATGTCACGACTTTCAGCCTGGGTGATTTCCTCAAGGTTAGCTTCTAGACTCTTTTCTTCATAGCGGACTTTTAGAGCTTCTTCGTATTTTTCACTTCTAACCAGCCGGTCTTTTTTATCTCTCAAAACGAGTAGTTCTTCTTCTATCTCTAGCTGTTTGGAGGTCGGTTTATCAAGGCTAACTACTTTTTTACTAGAAGCCTCATCCAAAATATCAATCGCACTATCAGGCAAATTTCGATCACTCAAGTATCTTTTGGCCATCTGTACCGCTAGTTTGAGAGCTTGGGGTTTGACCTTGACTTGGTGAAAATCTTCATAACGAGGTTTTAATTCTTTTAAAATCTTGATTGCCACTTCTTCGGTGGGCTCTTCTACTAATATGGGCTGAAAGCGTCTCTCCAAGGCTGAGTCATCCTCAATAAATTGAGCGTATTCATCTACAGTCGTCGCCCCAATGCATCTCAACTCGCCTCGAGCCAAGGCTGGTTTTAAGATATTGGCCGCGTCCAATGCCCCACCGGCACCACCGGCGCCAACGACATTGTGCAGCTCATCAACAAACAAG
Source organism: uncultured Gammaproteobacteria bacterium (assembly GCA_964349395.1). Classification (GTDB taxonomy): domain Bacteria; phylum Patescibacteriota; class Microgenomatia; order Woykebacterales; family RBG-16-39-9b; genus CAYGGA01. Next base: position 15,424 of record CAYGGA010000015.1, read on the forward strand.
ATGACATTGTCGCTTTCTTTAATCTCGCCAATAAGCCCCATGAGCCTTTCCTCAAAATCGCCTCTAAATCTCGTCCCGGCCACCACGGCAGAGAGATCCAAACTCACGACTCTGGTATCAAAAAACTTTTGCGGGACATCGCGAGCGACGATTCTCTGCGCCAACCCTTCGACAATGGCCGTCTTCCCGACTCCGGCTTCCCCGAGCAAAACGGGATTATTTTTACCTCGCCGCGAAAGTACTTGTAGGCAGCGGGAAATTTCTACTTCTCTGCCCACAACTGGGTCCAGCAATCCTTCATGGGCCATCTCGGTTAAATCACGGCCATAATTATTTAAAAGTGGCGTGGCAAGACTATCTTTTTGGTCAATACTGCTTTTGGGATAGTTGTAGTCACTCTCCACTTTACCCCTGATCCGCTCATAGGTGACTCCAAAACTCCTCAATATATGACAGGCAAGTCCAGATGTGGTCTTACTAAGTCCACACAGGATATGCTCTGTCCCCACCTGGGCAGCACCCCACAAATACGCCTGCAGGGCAGAAGTCGACAGTGCTTCTTGAGCACTCTCCGAGAAAGCAGTCTCAGGGGTTATCAGACTACGCTCAACTTCTCCGTAGTTAACAGAGGCTTGGACCATTTCCTTCACCCTGGCGAAGTCAATCTTAAAAGATTCGAGGATTTTGGCCGCACTTCCGCCCTCATCTCGCAGCAAGGCTAAAAGCAAGTGTTCGCTATCAATATTGGGGCTACCCAAACTTTTAGCCTCAGTTGCAGCGTAGCTGAGGACTAGTTTGGATCGAGACGTGAATTTTTCAGTTAATCGGGATCGGGCCATAGTGTGCCTACCATTAAACAGTATTTGGGTTTGATAATCAAGGATTAGGCAAGATTCTAGATTCAAGATACAAGATTCAAGAAAACTAGCATCTAGCAACTTGGAACTTGCATCTACTTAGTAGGAAGTTTAAGGGAGAGACGTCTAGTCTCGGGGGTAATACTTTCCACTGAGGCTTCAAGTTCTTCCCCAATTTTGAATTCCTGTCCTTCAGGAATTTTGGAAGAATGGATCAAACCATCAATTCCTGAAGCTAAATTTACAAAAATACCATAAGGAGTAATTTTAGTAATTTGCCCTTTTACTTTTTTACCAGGGTAAAATTTTTCTTCAATATTTTCCCAAGGGCTGCTAGAGAGTCTCTTAATAGAAAGATTTACTTTGCCACTTTCCAGATCTACTCCCAAAACTTTGACTTCTAATTCCTGGCCCACTTTAAACAGCTCGGCAGGATCATTGACTCTTTCCCAAGATAGCTCACTAATATGTACTAACCCTTCAATACCATTGGGTAGTTTTACAAAGATACCAAACGGGGCGCATCTGGTGACTACCCCACCTAAAACCTCATCTTTTTTGAAATCTTCTAACTCTTTCTTCCTTTTCTGAATGTCGGCTTCACTCATCGGACCTCGTTGGGAAAGAACTAATTTGGCAGTTTTTCTGTCAATTTCTAAAATTTTAGCTTCAAAAGTCTTACCAATGGCGTCTTGGAGCTTCATGTTTAGATGGGAGCTAGGGATAAATCCTCTCACCCCACCTACATCGACTACCAAACCACCTTTATTGGTCTCTAGTCCTTGGACCTCAATTGGTTCACTTTTCTCATATTTTTCATTAATAATGCGCCATTTTCTCTCCCCACCTGCTTTTTTCAGACTGAGGATTGCTTGACCGCTTTCATTTTCTGATTGGATGACGTAGCACAAAATCATATCTCCAATTTGGAGATTTTTTTCAGACTCGTCTTCAGTTTCTAATTCTGCCCCGGTGATAATACCTTCAGCCTTAGCCCCAATATCAACTAAAACTTCACCATCAGTAACTTTTACTACTTTACCTTCAATTATGGAGCCACGAGAGAGGCTGCGAGGAGCGAACTTCTCACTAGCGAGAAGTTCAGCCATCTTTGAGGACTGTTTGTCTTTTTCTTCAACCAAAACAACGAACCACCTTTCATTTAAAATTGCAAAACCTACTATAGCTTGCGTGTAGGACATTCTAATTCATCTGTGGATAAAAAACAACCACCTTACCAGAAAAGGAAAGACCAGGGTCATCAATAATTAACTTGAATTCCCTGGCCAAAGTTGAGCGGATTAGTGCCGGAAATGGGTTCTCCCCTTGGTAGTCGAGCGATGGTAACAGCCCACGTATTTGAGAGTGTCATCCTCCCAAAGCCAGTAGAGTCTGTAAGCCGACCAGCACGCAAAGAAACCACCAACCAGAACCAAGACCACCTTACCGTCCAATGGCCGACCCCAGAGATGGAATGCCCCCGGCTGGTGGTGTGCAGGTGTAACCCCAAACCAGATTATTCCCCCAATCATCATCGCGGTACCAAAAATGAAGACGACGAGAGCAGCGGTGCGGGGATTAAACAAACTAAATCTCCTCCCAAAAGATTAGTAATAGCATAGCAAAAGCTTGCTTAAAAGTCAATTACTATAAGTTCTGTCAATGATAATTTGCCATCCCTTGCGCCTGGTTTGAAGATACTAAGGGGGGGGGTTAAAAAAAGAAGGCGGTTGACAAGTCTCGAGGAGTAGACCATACCAACCGCCAGTGGTGTTACTTCAGAGGTCAGGGAGCAAGTTCCTGACGTATTACTGACTTGCGGCTGAGGGCACCACCTACAAATCACCCCGAAGTAATCTACGGTTTTCTGCTGCCAGATCTCACCTTGGGGAAAATCGGCGCAAATAGAGGCTGGACACCAAGCAACCTCCCATTAACCGTAGGATCCTAAATCACCTCTCCCTCTTGCAGGTAACCGCATTTTAATAGAAATTGAAGTAGGAAGTCAATGTGAGAGATAGAAGCTCCTGCTTTGCAGGACTTCTGCGCCAGTCTGATGACTGGTTAAAGTTATGGACCTGCAGCTGTCTGATAGGTCAGTTGCAGGTCCCAGTGAGGCGGCGAATAGTCGTTGGTCGTCCACTTTGCCGCCGAGGTGGTGCTGACTGCCGTGATCAATCAGCAAAAAGACTGGCTGAACTCTCAAGTCTGGTTACTTCTCCAGGAAGCTGGGGTGGTGTGACTAACAGATCTCACGGTTCTGTACAGTCAATATTTGGCCTCCGGCTCACAATGGGGACAGAACGAGCCGGAGGCAACCAGAGGGGCGACCCTTGAGGAGGGCCAGATCAACGGTGGACGAGACCGTAGATCCCAAAGTGATCTCCGCTCTTAGTTTTTCCTGGTTGCCGTATCAACCAGGATGAGGAAAACCGGACTCCATGCGCAGGCAACCCATGACTACACAGAAAATTACGGCTCTGCAGAGTCCTTTTTAGTTGGCCTTCAGTCTGCCGCGACAAAAGAAGGCCCTCCCATACGTTCGCAACTAGTGCAGGTCATATGGAGACCCAGATACTGTCCGAGAAGTCGCGGTCTCTGACAATTCTTCCGCTAGAAAACAAGGCTCAGGAGTTGCCCTGATTGTGACTGGAGTACGCTTCGGCAGCTCGCTCCCCTCGGCTCTTTCCCAGTCAGCCTTAGTTGATCTCAACTTGCGGCTAATGCTCTTCCCACCCTTCGGTCTAGTGGGATCATGGGCAATGTGCAAGGCTTCTTCACAGCCCACAAGTTGAGCCATCGCGTAAGTAACACCATAAGTCCGCAGTCAGGGCTGCCGATAACGCCCTGCCCTATGAGATTGGAAGAAACTAAGAAGCAAATACTCCCCAATCTCCGGCCTTATGGCACCTTATGCAAAGGAAATTGGGCTGAATTTTTCAGCGCAATTTGCTGTGTACAAGCATTCTCTCTTTAGATAAATAATACAACTTTGGGTTTTGGTGTCAAGCAATATTTGGAACGAAAGGACCAGCCGTAAAGCTGGTCCAATCTTAAGTAGGGCTGTGAGATATTTTCCCGGAGGGTTGCCCCTCAAGTATCGTCTCCGCTGAGGTGTTTCATGACTCTGTTCGGAATGGGAAGAGATGGAGCCACCTCGCTCAAACAGCCATGGGTTAGATGTTGGACTTTAGCTGTGGGCAAAGCCCAGAGCTTCGCACACAGATGACAGACTAAAGATAACCGCTAAACCATAACTGTTTTATCCAAGATCTAGAATCTAATATCTACTATCTAGGAAAAACACTCTGAAAACCGGAAAGAAAAACTTGGGGATCCGCTTTTTAAAAAAGCGAATCAAAAAATTATCGACCATTAGTACGGTATGGCTGAATGCATTACTGCACTTACACCGACCGCCTATCAACCTGGTAGTCTTCCAGGGGTCTAAAATCTGTCTTGCGACAGAAAATGAAGAAACCTAATCTTGGAGCTAGTTTCGTACTTATATGCTTTCAGTACTTATCTAAACTCAACGTAGCTACTCAGCAATGCCCTGTCTAGGACAACTGATGCACCAGAGGTTGATTCACTCCGGTCCTCTCGTACTAGGAGCAACCCTCCTCAAGTTTCTTACGCCCACACCGGATAGAGACCGAACTGTCTCACGCATGTTATTTCCTCGTATTACTACGGGCATGGACTATACCTTCACCCTGAACCCAAGTTATTTAGTTCAGGGGCCGACATCTGATCAACAGCATCTTGTGCAATCGATCTCACCTTACACTCGTTAACTAAACGAGCCTCAGGATCAGTCTCTACGGGATCAAGAGATCATGTGACTCTAAAAAAGTTTTAACTTTTTCAGAAGTGTTAGTTCGCTTCTTTGAATAATTCAATTCCACGAATTTATCAACCTCATAAGATAGTCTTAAGAGAAGTCGAGGATCCATTTTTCGTCCGCTTCCGGGCATTAAACCTAAGACTGAAAGGGCAAGATCTGCTTGCTTTTTCTTTAGTCTTAAGTAAGGCAAAAGGATTTTTAAAACCCTAGAAACAGGTTGCATTCCAACGATCGTATACTCACTCATACCGTCATTACGATCACGAATATACCCGTCTACTAGTTTTTCCTTCAACCAACCTAAAAACAAACGGTGTTGCTGTTTTTGATAGAAAACAATGCTTGCTCTAATTTGGTAACCGAGCAAATAATCGTCTCGATAAACCAACTGGAGCATAACGCATCCATCTCCATCTAAAAAACCTGCAATGTAGGATACCTCTTCTTTTGTCACATAAACTCCGCTTACCCTCGGTGTTGTCCTTTCCAGCGTTCGGTTTGCTGGATGAGGATTTCACCGATTTTAGTCGGATTTATTGTACCGCATTACTGCGGTAGAACGCAATGTAATTTACGTTCTGAACCCAGCTCGCGTACCTTTTTAATGGGCGAACAGCCCAACCCTTGGGTGCTACTTCACACCCAGGATAAGACGAGCCGACATCGAGGTGCCAAACCATTCCGTCGATGTGACACATAATCCTAAATTTCTTTAGGTGTAGACTATACCTTCATCCTTTTCAGGATGGTGTCGTCTGATCCCTCTTCGCGTAAAGCTACGGAGGGATCTCACTCTTTCGAGATCAGTCGTTACGGGATTAGCTTGTAAAGCATGCTTGGATATTTCCAAGTTTAGCTGACAACAACAATTGTTGCCACAAGCTATCTTACCCTCGGTATTATCCTTTTGACTTCAATTTTACTCGAAGTAAAACTCTTCATCAAGGAGGACTTCACCGATTTGAGACACTATTACCCTAGACGTCTCCGCCTAGGCGAGCCAAAGTTGACTCTTGGGAATGATAAGCCTGTTATCCCCGGGGTAGCTTTTATCCGTTAAGCTC
>CAYGGA010000016.1:0-20270 GCA_964349395.1 uncultured Gammaproteobacteria bacterium
AAAAACTGTCGCTTCCACCCAAGAACATTTAGATATCGAGGATATCCGCGACGATTTGGTCATTCTCAAAAGTGGGGGGGCGGCCCTAGTTTTGCAAACCAATGCGGTCAATTTTGATCTTCTAAGTGAAAATGAGCAAGATGCAATGATTTTTGCTTACGCCGCCTTGCTCAATTCCTTATCTTTTCCCATCCAAGTTATTGTCCGCTCCAAGATTATGGATGTATCAATATATTTGGCCAAGCTAGATGAAGCCAGGCAGAGTCAGACTAACCCGGCGTTAGCCGATATGATCACCAAATACCAAAACTTCATCCGTAACCTGATTGCCCAAAACCAAGTTTTGGATAAAAGATTTTACTTGATTATTCCATACCTTGATGTTTCGCTCGGGGGAAATAACCCGCTAAACCCCACTAAAAGTAAGGGGATTACTTTTGATAAATGGGGAGTTTTGGAAAAAGCCAAAGTTCAGCTCGCTCCTAAAAGAGAGCATATTATCAAACAAATGAGTCGTATTGGTATTAAATCCTGGCAACTAAACACCCAACAGTTGGTAGAGCTTTTTTACGAAATTTACAACCCCAATGTCGCTCGAGAGCAAAAAGTGGCTCTGTCCACCAACGATTACACGGTCCCGATCGTGGAACCAGCGATTGAGACGACCTTGGCTTCGGAGGGGACTAGTTAAATGAAACTACCCGGGTTATTTAATCTTTTTGAGACTGGTAAAAAAGAGGCTCCTAAAGCAGGGGGTAATGCGGCCCAAGTGATCGGTCAAGGGATGGTCAATGTCAAAGATATTATTGCGCCACCGGCGATTGAGGTGGATTTTGACTATTTGAAAATTGGGGACCAGTTTGTCCGTACTTTGTTTGTCTCCGGATACCCTAGGTTTGTGGGGGCCAATTGGTTAGCGCCGATTATTAATTTTAACCACACTCTTGATTTATCTTTTTTCTACTACCCCATCCAGTCAAAGGGGGTTTTGGATGATCTAAGAAGGAAGATTGCCGAAATGGAAGCTACCCTCGAAACTGATTTGGAGTCAGGGAAGGTAGTCAATCCCGCGGTCAAAGTCGCTTTGCAAGATGCCCAACAGCTCCAAGAGCAGTTAGTGGCGGGGATTGAAAGATTTTTTCAGTTCTCCTTTTATATCACCATTCCCGCGCTGTCTTTAGAGGAGCTCAACTCCGTCACCAAGCAGGTCGAATCAGTTTTGGGGTCAATGCTGGTGATTACTAAACATGCCACTTTGCAGATGGAACAAGCCTTTAAATCTACCTTGCCCACCTTTACTGATAATCTCAAAATCACTCGCAATATGGACACCACCTCCCTGGCAACTACTTTTCCATTTACTTCGTCAGAATTGACGGCCAATGAAGGGGTTCTCTACGGTATCAATGAGCACAATGGGTCCTTGGTGATTTTTGACCGGTTTACACTTGAAAATGCCAATGCCGTGGTTTTTGCCAAAAGTGGTGCTGGGAAAAGTTACATGGTGAAATTAGAAGCGGTCCGCAGCCTCATGTTTGGCACCGAGATCATTATTATTGATCCAGAGGAAGAATACGATCGCCTCTGCCAAGCAATTGGTGGGGATTATATTAGATTTTCCTACAATGCGCCTTTGAAGATTAATCCGTTTGATTTATCGGGAATCTATGAAGAAGGGGAAAATGAACTAGGTCAGAAAATCCTAACTCTCCATGCTCTCTTAAGACTTGTTTTAGGAGATTTAACCCCAGGGGAAGATGCGATTTTAGACCGCGCCTTAATCGCTACTTACAAAATCAAGGGGATTACTCCTGACCCAACTACCCAAACTAGAGACGCGCCTTTGATGGAAGATCTTTACAAAGTCTTACTGTCCATGAGTGAACCGGAGGCGAGGCGCATGGCCTCCAGTCTAGAAAGATTTATCAAGGGGTCGTTGGCCGGTATTTTTGACCAGCCGACTTCTGTCAATATTAAAAACACTTTCACAGTCTTCTCGATCCGTGATTTAGCGGAGTCGCTGCGGCCAATTGCGCTTTTTATTATTTTAGATAGCATCTGGACTAAAGTAAAAAGAGATCGCAAGAAAAGGCTATTGATCGTGGATGAAGCTTGGTATTTGATGAAACACCCCGATAGCGCTAATTTCCTGTATAGTATTGCCAAAAGATCACGCAAGTACTATTTGGGCCTGACCACCATTACTCAAGATGTGGAGGACTTTCTAGGCACGGAGTACGGTAAAGCGATTGTTAACAATTCGTCGATTCAAATTCTCCTTAAACAGTCAGCGACGGCGATTGATGTGGTGACCGAGACTTTTTATCTCTCTCAAGGAGAAAAAAACCATCTCCTCTCTTGCGAAATCGGGGAAGGGTTATTTATTGCCGGCTCATCGCATGTAGCCATGATGGTTCAAGCGGCTCCTCATGAGCACAACTTGATTACTTCCAACCCCAGCGAATTAAACCAGATGCAGCAAACTGAAAAACTTATTCCTCAAGAGTAGTTATCTCGGCCTTGCCATCTCTGACCGTCATTAGTTGCGCTTGTGAAAGAATTGGAGGAGGAAACAAGTTTAATTCGGTCGTGGTAATAAAGGTTTGTTGTTTGCTTAGGCGGCCAAAAAGGTGATCACGATGGCTTTTGTCAAACTCAGATAAAACATCATCAAGCAGTAAAATGGGCCGCTCTCCAACTTCTTTTTCAATCAAATCTAGTTCACCAATTTTTAAAGATAGAATCCCGACTCGTTGCTCACCCCGACTACCATACACTCCAATATCTTTATAGATTACTTTATTATTTTTAGTTTCTTCTTCTAGAATCGTGAAGTCGTCTCGCTGCGGCCCCACCAAAGTGGTGGCTCGACGAATTTCATCGCTGCGGGCCTTGACCAATTCTTTTCTGACCTTATCTCCTAAAGTAGTTAAAGTATCTTCGGCAGTAATCGTAATTTTAGTTTGGTAATCAATTTGCAAACTACCACTGCCTAAGAGGTGTTTACTAATCGGGCGGATAATTTCATTTAACTCGGCTGTGAGTCTAAATCTCTCCAACCAAATTTTGGAGGCGTAGTCGACAAGCTGATCATCCCACGGTCCTAAATCTTCTCTTCGTCCTTCCCTTAAGAAAAAAAGGACCCGATTACGGTTCTTAATAACTTTCTGGACATTCACTAAGTTATATAAATACTGACGATTGATTAAAGAGATCAGGCTGTCGAGAAAGCGGCGGCGCAAAGTCGGGGCGCCGGTCACAATGAGAATGTCTTCCGGTGAAAAAGAGGCCACTCTCAGCTCCCCTAAAGCCTCCAGAGCCCGTTTGCTAGTGTTATTGACCCTGATTTCCTTACCAGTAGGCCGCAGTACCAAAGAGAGGGTTTGGCTGTCGAACTCTCCTTTTAAACTAGCCTCGCTGCTATCCCAGTGGATCATTTCACCGTCGGTTTCCGCCCGAAATGATTTAATAAACGAAAGCAAGTAAATAGCCTCCATGAAATTGGTTTTGCCCTGGGCATTGTCCCCATAAAAAATATTCACTTGGGGAGAGAAGTTGATTTTACCGGAGGCTAAATTACGAAAGTTAACAACCTCGAGACTTTTTAAAACCATAGCGACTTTAGCCTTGGAGTCTCACGGGCATAATAATATAGAAAAAAGAATCATCCCCAATCGGCCGCAGCAGGACTGGTTTATTGCTGTCTAACACCTCTAATGACACTTGCGTAGTTCCGAGAACACCTAAACCAGCGGCCAAATAGTGGGAGTTTAGGGCCAAATCAGTGACCGTGCCTTCCAAAGACCCCGAGATTTTAGTTTTGCCAGTACCCACCTGGGCGGTATTGGCCGTGAGAGCGACTTCTTTTTTACCCGGGTCCACACTGAGATGGACGACGTTGCCCAGATCGCGGGCAAAAAGCGAGGTCGATCGCACCGCCTGACTCAACTCTTCAGTCTGCAAAAGTGCTCTAGTAGTAAATGACTGAGGAATAATTGCTTGGTAAGGAGGGAAGGTACCGTCTAAAAGGCGGGTGGTGACTTGAGTAGGACCCAAGGTAAAATTAACTTGGTTAGTTTCCGACATCGGTTGGAGACTAATCTCCACCCCTTCCTCGGTTTCGGAGATCAACCGGCCGACTTCGCTTAACGCGCGGGCGGGGATGAGATAGGTAGTCTCCAAATCCGAATCAATTTTTAAAGTCTTCTTGGCGAGGCGATAACCGTCAGTGGCGACCAAACTCAAGCTGTTCTTAGAAAATTCGAGCAAAATACCCGTCAAAACCGGCCGACCCACATCCGTTGAGGCAGCAAAACTAGTTTGGGTTAAACCCTTGGCAAAGTTTTTATCTAGCAGAATAGGTTGGGTATTTAAAGGAAGGGGGATTTTAGGGAACTCACTGCTATTTATACCCGCGAAATTAGCCTCAAACTGGCCGCTACTAACGACTAGATTTTCCTCCTTTGCCTCGAGAGTGACTTTGTCATTGGGAAGAGAGGCGACAAACTCACCCAAAAGGCGGGCGGGGACAGTGATTGACCCTTCCGTCTCATCTTTTACCGCTAAAAGAGTGGTGATACTTGTTTCTAAGTTGGTGGCGGAAAGTTTTAATTGGCCTTTTTCTACCTGCAGTAAAATATTATTGAGCACGGGTAAAGAGGGTTTTACCCCCACGGCCCGGCTGACTAGATTTAAACTGTGGGCGAGGTTATCTTTAGCAAGAGTTAATTTCATTTTTTAATCGGCTAAAAAACAACATACGCAAGTATGTTCTCATTCTTGGTGCAGCTCAATATCTTTGACAACTAGTAATCTAAAATTGACTTTCCCGTTTTTCACCAGCTTTTGGATCTCCGCCTCAGACTCTGAAAGCACTTGCGACGTGCCGCTCTTTACCTCGATAAAATCTATTTTTTCGCCTTTTTTTATCCCAATAAAGTCAATTGGCTGTCCTAACGGGATAATTACGTCATAATCATACCTTATTTGCGCGTATGTGAGAAGCTCGGCCATTTTTCCTTTTTGAGGATTAATAGACCCTTGAATAGCAGCTAAAACTTTGGCTGGGATTGACTGTAGTTCATTGTATAAAGTTAAAGTGTCGTTAGAATTTAAATCTACCTTTTTGCCTTTGTGGAGCCTTCCCAGCAAATAGCTGATGATTAGTAGAAAAATTACAAAAAGAAAGATAATGACCGAAGTGTCCATTTAGAGATTTACATATTAACATATTTAGTCGTAGTGGTAGTAGGCAGCGTGGATATGTTGACAACCTGGGTGCATTAGGTTTGAACTTCGGTTTTGTTTTTTGCGACTATCTCCGCCTAGCGTTTGTGGATAAAAATGTGGATAGATAGGGGGTAGTTGTGGATAGAATTAAGTTTATTCACAACCGGCTTCGGATATCCTCAATTAAACCACGGACTTCTGTGTTGTTATCCACACCTTTTTGGATTTTATCCACACCGTGGATAATTGTGGTGTGGTCCTTGCGGTTTAGGATCTCCGCTACCCGCGTGAGCTGCAGCTTAAAATCAACCCGCAAGAGGTACATGGTCAACTGCCGCGGCAGCACCAGCTGTGCTTGGCGCGAAGCGCTTTTTAATTCCGTTGGCTTCAAAGCAAAATACTCACAAACAACCTCAATAACCTTTTTGGGATTAGCCAAATACCCCGGGGAGGGAGTGAGGAGATTAACACCGACTACTTTTTGCGCCAACTCCAGGCTAATTGGTTGGTTGGTAATTTGGGCTTGCGTAGCTAGCCTGGTCAGTGATCCTTCCAGATCCCGTATGGAGCTCGTGACATTGGTAGCTAGGTAGTTTATAACCTCAGGAGGTAGCGCAATATTTTGCTGACGGCACTTAGACAGCAGTATGGCTTGGCGCATGTCAATGTCTGGGGCTTGAATATCTGCAATCATTCCTCCTTCAAATCGGCTGCGCAAACGATCCTCGAGTTTAGCAATGTCTTTGGGAGGACGATCTGAAGTCATAATGATTTGTTTACCCTTACCATGGAGTTCATTAAAGGTGTGGAAAAACTCTTCTTGGGTAGTCTCCCTCCCGGCAATAAACTGAATATCATCAATTAAAAGCACATCCACTCCGCGGTACTTATTTCTAAAGCTCGAGTTCCTTTTCTCCTGGATAGCCTCAATCATTTCGTTGGTAAAAGCTTCGGAGGTGCAGTACAAGACTTTAAAGTTAAAATTACGATTGACCTCATAACCGATCGCCTGCATTAAATGAGTTTTTCCGACCCCGACGCCACCGTAGATAAAGAAAGGGTTATAGGCATTGGCTGGGTTGGCAGAAATCGCTTGGGCCACGGCGTAGGCGAGACGATTATTATTACCGACAACAAAATTGGAGAAAGTGTAGTTAGGGTTTAGATTGGAGACGGTGGTTTTAACTTTCATATCTGCTGGCTCGATGGTTGGGGAAATATTGTCAGAAAAAAGGGTAGACGAGGCGGGTTGTTTCTTAGGTTTTTGCACCTGTAGGCCAGCGGTAATACTAAAAACCACCGCGTTATCTGCCCGAGTTACCTTGTCCAAGACCCGTTTTATTTGGGTGTAGTATCTAGTCTCCAACCAATCTTTGGTGATTGCGGAGTTACAGCCGACCGTGGCAACAGCGTCCTCATATTTCAAAAGTGTGGTTTTGCCTTTAACCCAGGTTTGATAAATCGCTTTTGATAAGCTATCTTCTAATTCGTGTAGAACTTCTGACCAAACTTTTTGTGTATCCATGATTTAAAAAACTGCCAAAATTTTGTAGACTAACGCTACAAAAATAAAGGCAGTAGTGAAAATATACCCAAGTTATCCACAAAGAGTCAAGCCAATATTGTCTCCTTGTGACTTGGTATGGTATACTCGCTGCGCAATGCCAAAAAGAGTTAATCAACCTAAAAAAATTAAAAGACAAAAGAAACATGGTTTCATGAAGCGCATGTCCACGGCTGATGGGCGTAGTATTATTAAAAGAAGGTCCGCTCGGGGCCGTCGCGTTTTAAGTCAGTAAGGTGTTACCTACTTCTAATCGACTCAACTTAGCTAAAAGTTTCCGTTTTCTAAAAAAAGAAGGCCAACCTTTGGCGACCCCTTACTTTACTGTTCTTTACCTTTTTCGAGGAGACGGTGTAGCAAAAGCTGGTTTTGTGGTCAGTAATAAAGTTGGGGGCAGCGTGATGCGCAACCTTTTCCGTAGAAGGCTTCGTGAACTAGTTCATCACCAGTTAGATACCTTACCCGCTGGTTTAGAGATGGTCTTAATCGCTCGCCCTCAAACAGAGCCTCCCACTTATGAAAAGCTTAGTCTTGAATTCAATAAGATTTTACCAAAACTATCTCCACGTCTTCGTCCCTAAAGGTACGTGCCGGTTTACTCCGGTGTGTTCCAACTACGCATACGAGGCCGTGAGCAAGTATGGTACAATGACAGGAATAAAATTAGCGCTTCGCCGAATAGGCCGTTGCCATCCGTGGGGTAGTAAAGGAATCGATAACGTACCATGATTAGTTTTTTTGTTGACTTATTTATTGTTGTCTACAATGTGTTATTCCAAAATTTGGGATTGACAATTATTTTTATTGGCGCTCTTTCCAAGGTTGTTTTGTGGCCACTTACTGCTTCCAGCCTGCGTTACACCAAAAAAATGCAGGAAATCAAACCCCATCTTGATAAACTGAAAGAAAAACATGGCAGTGATCGTAAAAAGCTTTCCGAAGCTCAGATGGTACTTTTTAAGGAGCAGGGTGTAAATCCAGCGGCAGGTTGTTTGCCTCTAATCATCCAGATAGTTCTACTTATTTTTCTTTACCAGGTTGTGGACCAACTTATCAAACGCGGGTTAAATACGAGCTTCTTGTTTTGGGACTTGGCGAAACCAGACACCTTCCATTTGGGGGGGATTCCGTTCGGTTTGCCTGGGGTGTTGGTTCTACTCGCTGCTGTGGCCAGTTTGGTGCAAGCAAAAATGATGTTACCTGTGCCCATCAAAGTCAACAAGGACGATAAAAAAGTCGAGGTGGCGAAAAAGCAAGACATGTCCGATGCCCTCATGAACGCCCAGAGCCAAATGGTTTTTCTTAGCCCTCTCCTGATTGCTTACGCGGGGACGACTTTTCCAGCGGGGTTAGCCTTGTATTGGGTAGTGACTACTTTTCTAGCGATCGTGCAACAATACCAGGCGACTGGGTTTGGAGGGCTCAAATCATGGCTGAAAAAGCTGAGATTGGTAAGCTAAGTAAAAAAGTTACCGAAGAGCTGCTTAAAAAAGCTGGGGTGGACGCCCAGGTGGAGACGGAAGTAAGTAGTGAGAGTGTCAAAATCAATATTATTGGCGATGACCTGGGCATCTTGATTGGTTTCCACGGGGAAACTCTCAAATCCCTACAAGTTCTTTTAGGCGTGTTAGTAAATAAAGAAGCTCCGGGGGAGGACTGGCACCGAGTTTTAGTGGACGTTGGTAGTTGGCGCGAATCTCGTCAAACTTCGCTTGAAGAACTAGCCCAAGAAGCAATAGCTAAGGTCAAAGAAACCGGCGCTCCCTACTCTTTACCGCCGATGAGCCCGGATGAGCGGCGTCTCATTCATCTTTATTTACAAGAAGACAGCAGCGTTACTACTGTTTCTGAAGGTGAGGGGAGCGACCGACATATTGTTATCACCCTGAAATGACCCACTCTTTATTCTCCTCCCTGTCAAACGAACCAGACTTGATTATTAATACTGATGGCGGCTCTCGAGGTAATCCGGGGGAAGCGGCCACGGGATATGTGATAAAAGATACTGCGGGAAATGTGCAGGAATTATGCGGGAAATACATTGGTGTGGCGACTAATAACGTGGCTGAATACCAGGCAGTAAAGGAGGCATATATTAAGTTGTTGGAGAGATGGGGATATAGGAGTAGGGAAGTGGTTTTGAAATTTCTATTAGACTCCCAACTAGTAGTGAACCAACTAAATGGCAACTTTAAAATTAAAAACCAAAACCTTTTGCAGAGGGTAAGGGATATCAGGAAATTCGAGCAAAATTTCAAACAAGTAAGCTATAATTATATTCCAAGGGAGAAAAACTCGGAGGCAGACTCTTTAGTTAATAAAGCTTTAGATGAAAGAACTACGTGACTATTTAAAACTATTTAGAAACTACTTACCCTTAATTGGGGGTATTTTACTTCTCAGTGTTTTGGGGGTACTAGCTTGGCAGGGAGGCAAAGAAGTAACTTACCAAACTTCGGCAACAGTATATGTCTCCAAAAACAGCGAACCAAAAAACAATCAGTACTATACTTATGAAGGTTACTACGCCCTTATTTCTGCTAAAGAGGCGACTGATGTTTTAGTTGGGATTCTGAAGAGCGCTGATTTGCAGAAGCTTGCCTATGGTAAAAGTGGGGACTTACAAGTACTAGATACTCAAGTAAAAAAGAGCAGCCAACAACTAATTGAACTTAAAGTAAGTGCCCCTACTGAAGATGCCAGCAAAAAAGGGTTAAGGGCGTTGTTGGAAGAGGGGTCTTCAAGAGCTAAATTGACTTCAGCGCAGGGTTTTGAAGTCGCTTTGGTTAATCCTGATATTACGGCTACTTCAGTGGTGCCAAATATCGCTTTGGGTTTGGGAATGGCGGTTGTGGGCAGCTTGATCGCCAGTCTGTTAGTGATTGTTACACGCGAGTATTTCCTAGCCTAAATTTTCCTTGTTAATTGGTGTCTCTTCCATTAAAATCTAGATTAAGTCCTGCCTCCTAAGAAGTTCAAATATGCCCACTCCTGACACACCACAACTAAACTCAAAAGGGTTAACTGCCTTAGTAGCTGGTGGCGCTTCTTTTTTAGGCAGCCATCTTTGTGAAACTCTCCTAAGCCAAAATATTCAGGTCCTGGCCGTTGATAATCTTTCTCACGGCAACCGTGAGAATATCAAGTACTTACTGACCAACCCTCATTTTAGTTTTCTGGAATATGATTTAAATGCTCCCAGCTCTCGTATTAGTGACGAGACAAAAATTGACTATATTTTCCACGTGGCCGGAGTGGAAGAGAAAATTGGTGAAAAAGATCTGTCTTTAGAAACCTTACTGGTTAATTCTTTGGGAACCAAAAACTTACTAGATCTGGCTCGCGTTCACAAAGCTAAATTTTTGCTGGTCTCAAGCACGGATATTTATAGTGGTGCTCTGTCTTCCCAATCTCTAAACTATTACTTTGGTACATCGAAGAAAGAGGAAAAAATTCTCACCCACCATGAGGCCAAAAGGTATGCTGAGGCGCTCACTTTTGAATACTTTAAAAAATACAATGTTGATGCTCGGATTTGTCGTATTCAAGATGTCTATGGTCCAAGAATAAATCTCGAAACTGGGGAGACTTTAAACCAGCTTATTTACGACGCACTGACAAGTGATAAGGTTACGATTGTTGGAGACGGGTTGAAGATTTTACACCCTACTTATATTTCCGACGTCGTCTACGGGCTTGTTAAAGCCGTGTTGCATGAAGACACCAAAGGTAAGATTTTTAATCTCATTAATCCCCAGAAAATCACGGTTTTAGCCCTGGTAAACGAATTTAAAAATGCCTTTGCCAAAAGTTTTGACCTGCACTTTGTTAAAGAAGAAGGAGTAGTGGATTTTGGTTATCACCCTCTTGATTTAGATACCACGATTATCACTCTCGGTTGGAAACCCCGCGTGCCTTTGATTGAAGGGTTGATCAAAACCGCGGAAAGCTTCAAGAAAGAACTCATACCAGCCGCCTTGCCCGTCTCGTCGTCGCCTCTAAAGAGTCCCCAAAGAAAATTTAAGTGGCCTACTTTAATACTCCCTTCCTTTTGGGGGAAGAAAAAAATTAAACCCACCTCTCAAAAAGTTTTGAATCGTAAAAACCTCCGTTTTACTATTTTTCTCGCTTCACTTCTGCTGCTGCTACTGGGAGTTTTCTACCCGCTACTAAGCTTCTTTTTCAGTCTTAATAGTGGCCAAGAAGCCTTGCGCAGTGCTTTGGTGCAGATTGGCAGTGCTGATTTTGGGAAAGCCCAAGTTTTTGCCCACAGGGCAGCCAGTAGTTGGGAAAGAGCTCGTCAAGATTTAAATAATCTAAACTGGTTAGCCACGATTTTGCACATGCGGGCCACAAGCAGTACGTTAGATGCAACCCTTTTTGGTTTAGAAAGTGTTGCTCAAGGAGTTACCTTGACTAGTTCTGCTCTAAACCCAATGGAAGAACTAGTAACTAATTTTAAAAACCCGCAAGACAGCTTTGCGCTGTCTTTTGAACAAAGTCTAAATAGTCAAGGAATACACCTTTCGTTAGCCCAAGACAAGTTTAGTGTGGCGGAAGCTACCTTTATGGAATTAGACGGCAGAGGACAAAAAAGTTTTCTAAACAAAGAAAAAGTGGAGGTACAGAAAAGTTTAGCGCAAAATAAAGAGCTTTTAGCCTCTCTGCGGGAGCTTTATGCCTTGTTACCTGACTTTTTGGGTTTTAAAACTAGTAAAAACTACCTACTTCTTGAAGTAGACGACTCAACTTCCCGAAGTAGTGGGGGAGTTCTAAAAAACTATCTGCTAGTTACTCTGGAAAAAGGAATAGTCAAAAAACAAGCTGCCGGAGGGTTGGAGAGTTTAAATAACCAGAATACTACTAAAATTTCTGTCCCGCAGGAGTTAAAAGAAGTAATAAAGAAAGATAGCCTACTTTTATCAGAGAGTCTATGGGAAGTAGGAATAGGGGAGGGAAGTCTAAATCTGAGGCGGTTCTTTGTTTCTCAGGGGGAGCCTCTTTCTGGAGTGGGGGTAATCACCTCAACTCAACTGTCCAAATTACTCCCCGAAGAAGTGAAGTTAGATACTTTCGTAGAGCAGTTAAAGAACCTAAATTCCGAGAAATGGCCACCTCTCTTAACGGCCCTTAGAGTGGGGTTAGAAGATAAAAAAGCAGTTTTTTATGGGGTGGAGGAGCCATTAAAGAGTATCTTAAGCGAGGCTAAGTGGAGTGGGGAAGTGCTGAACGAAAAACTTCTTTCCCAAAAAGCACTGCTTAGAGAACAAACCTCTATTCCTCAAGATGTTATCCCTGACTATTTGTTTGTAGTGTCAGATAGTTTTACGCCTAATACGAAGGTAGAACCAAAAGTAGACTATTTACTGGAGGTGGGGACTCTCGGGCTGATGGACAGCACAGTGACTTTAAGTTATGAAAACTCCTCTGATGGGGAGGTGACTGGCTACACTCGGGTTTTGGTACCTTTGGGAAGTGTTTTAGAGACCAAAGAAGTCGATGGCAAGAATATTTTAGTCGAGCAGAAAAGCAATAAAACCCAATTTGGCTTTCCCTTAAAGATAGGTTCAGGAGAGAAAAAGCAAGTTATTTTGAAGTATCAGATACCCATGCAGATTCGTGACGCCAAGCAAACGTCCTATAGTATGCTATTACAAAAACCACTAGGTGTCGAATCTGTTAAATACACTATTAATATGGTTTTTCCGCCCAATATTATAATCTCACCCAATAATGAATTTACAATCAATAATCAAAAAATCTCAACCAGCATAGAACTTTTACAGGACAAGCTTTTTACTTTGAAATTCAAAAAATCTTAAAAACAGGTTGAAATGCAGTTCTGAGTTTGATATATTGGGGTCTCTATGAACCGTAAATTGCTAAAACAATTAGAGCAGCAATTCGGCGGTAACTGGGCCTGCGCCTGCCGAACACCCTTTGATCCAGGAAGATTTGAAATAATCACGGAAAACTACGACTCCTTTTTGGCGCACTATATCTGCGCCGTTTGTGGCCGTGAACAGATGTTGGCCGCGACCATCAAAGGGGAAGAAAAGACTAGAATTACGCCCCTGCCGCTAAGCCTTAGGGCAGAAGCAATTTCTACCAATGATGTTTTAGATATCCGGGCCGAAATCAAAAAAGCACCCCTAAACAGAATCAAAAGTTGGCTCAAAACTCGTCCCAAAGAGGTTTCGGGTGCGAGTACTGACGTGGACACACTCTTGCGTTTTTCCAAAGATTGAAACTTAAAAAAGAGAACCCTTGACGGCTCTGCTATACTGGTAACTGTATGTCTGACATGATCTCTTTAGAAGTCCACCCCCGAACAGTTTTGGGCAAAAAAGTTAAAAAGCTTAGAAGCGAAGGTTTGGTTCCCGCCAATATTTTTGGCCAGGGGGTAACTTCTACTTCTATTCAGGTGAATCTTAAAGATTTTTCTAAAGTCTATAAAGCTGTGGGTGAGACTGGACTAGTCGGCTTAAAGCTAAGTGGCAAAGACCATCCGGTTTTAGTTCACAAAATCCAAAGAGAGCCAAAAAGCGACTCGGTTTTACATGTTGATTTTCACCAAGTAAATTTGAAAGAAAAAACCACGGCTCATGTACCAGTAGTACTGGTAGGTGAAGCCCCAATTGAAAAAAGCAAAGAAGGAATAGTTCTGCAATCTCTAAATGAAATTGAGATTGAAGCTCTTCCGACGGATATCCCTCATAATATTGAAGTCAATATTGAAAACCTTACCGAAGTGGGCCAGTCCGTGCAGGTCAAAGATCTCTTGATTGATAAAACTAAAGTTGAAATCAAAACTGATCCGGAAGCCACAGTGCTTTCTGTACAAACCGCTGAGATTAAAGAAGAAGAACCAGAGCCAGAGGCCCCAGCCGAAGTTGAAGTCATTGGTGAAAAAGAGGCTGGCGAAGACGGAGCTGAACCTGCTGAAGGCGAGGCTGCTCCAGCTGAAGGTGCTAAAGTTCCAGAAGCAGACTCTAAGCCTGACGACAAACCCAAAGAGTAGAAGCCCTGCTTCCCCAGCCCTTCTGCGCCTAGGTAGAAGCTGAACATAGTTCACTTCTGCTCTTCGTTAAAGACAGGCTAAAACCCCTTTAAACCCCCTATTAAACCTATAGTATTGATTTTTAGCCTTGATTGTGCTATACTTTATCTAATAGGTGAGATTCCCTTTAATCTACTTAGGCAGCGTTTCAAACTCGCCGCCACGCACAAGTAGAAGGGATACTGCTCAGGCGCTATGCTCACCACAAATTCACGATGAGATATTCCGTGTAAAGGTGACGCTACCACTGAAAGGAACTGCCGGCTAGAGAAATGAGTGGCCGTTGGTTGACCCGAAGTGATAAGCCAGTGAGAGGAAGATTTGCCTACGGCCCAGAGTCAAGTTGTCGCACTCGCACAACCACTGAACTCTGGGTTTTTCATTCTTAATTCCTACTTCTAAATTCTTGATTCTACTTGATGATTTCCCTTAATTTTTTAGTGGTCTCAAAATTGGGATCAAGTTGAAAAGCTTTTTCCAGAGCCAATTTGGCTTCCTCTATTTTATAAAGCTGATAATACCTCACTGCTAGTTGGAGATGGCCATCTCTATAATCTGGTTTGATTTTAACTTCCCTTTCCCAATAGCTTATCTCCTCATCTATTTTCCCTGGTTCAGAAAGAGTGGTTTGGACTTTATTTAACTCCTTTAAAATTGTCATTGAATCTGGACTGACTTCCAGGGCCAGGAGCAACTCCTTTTTAGCCTCCTCGTAATTGTGGGTCTTTTGGTAGACTTTAGAGAGGGCAAAATGAATTTGGGGATTAGTATTGTCTAGTAGCACTGCTTGGCTTAGGGTTTGATGTGCTTCTTGGTAGTCACCGCTATTTAGGGAAGCTTCCCCTGATTTTATAAGTTCTTGGATTTGAGCCGGACGGCTATAGTAACTCAAAATTGAGAGGGTAAAAAAACCTAGCGCTAGTAAAAACCAAATTAAAGTTTCTCCTTTTGAGAGGGTATAAACTAGCTGGGCCAGGAACTTATCATGATGGACTTTTCTTTGGTGTTTAGTTTTTGCCATAATTCCTCAGTGACGAAAGGCATAAACGGGTGCAAGAGCTGCAAACTGGTTTTAAAGACTTCTTCCAAAGTAGTTTGGGCCTCCCCTCGTCTGGTTTTGGAATATTCAATATAATTGTCTGCAAACTCGTGCCAAATAAATTCATAAAGAGATTGAGAAGCGTCACTAAAACGGTAGCTTTCCAGAGATTTGGTAACTTGTTTCTTGACCTCCTCTAGTTTTGCCAAAATCAGAGCATCCTCTTTCGTGAGTTCTACTTTTTTATTTACCCGATCTGGTTTCATATCGACTATATAGCGGCCAATGTTCCAGAGTTTATTAGTAAAATTTCTCATCCCCCGGATTTTATCTTCCCCAAGATTGACATCATTGCCAGGAGTAGAATTAAAAACCAATGCCATACGCACGCTGTCAGCCCCATACTTGTCGGCCACCTCAAGGGGATCTAGGACGTTACCTTTAGACTTACTCATTTTCTGTCCCTTCGCATCTCTGATGAGGCCGTGCAAGTAGACAGTTTTGAAAGGAACTTGGCCAGTGGTATACAGCCCAAGCATAATCATCCGCGCGACCCAGAAAAACAAGATGTCGTACCCGGTTTCCATGACCGAGGTAGGATAAAAATAATCAAAATCTTTGCCTTTCTCTGGCCAGCCCAAAGTGGTATAGGGCCACTGACCAGAAGAAAACCAAGTATCCAACGTATCGGTGTCTTGGGTAAACTTTTTACTACCACAATTATCACATTTAGCTGGTCTTTCAACTGAAACGAAAATCCCGTTTGCTTTTTGACATTTGGGATTTGATTTTTCTTGACAATAGAATACTGGTAAGCGGTGGCCCCACCAAATTTGTCTACTGATGTTCCAGTCATGGATATTTAACATCCAATTAAAATAAATTTTCGAAAATCTAGTCGGTAAAATCTGGATCTGACCATCTTGGACAGCTTTAATAGCCGGCAGGGCCAGGGGTTTAATCTTGAGAAACCACTGTTTGGAGACTAGGGGTTCTAAAACCGTAGTACATCTTTCACATGTGCCCACGCGGTGAGTCTGCCTCTCCTCTTTTTCTAAAAGATGCAGTTTGTGAAGTTGCTCCAGGATTTGTTTACGAGCGGTGTATTTACTCAATCCCTTAAATTCCCCAGCGGCCCCAGTCATCTTGTCATCTTGTCCAATCACAGAAACTAGTTCGAGTTTGTGTCTCAATGCTACTTCAAAATCATTCGGGTCATGAGAGGGTGTGATTTTGACCGCTCCCGTGCCGAAAGTAGGGTCGACAAATTTATCAGTAATAATTGGAATCTCTCGGTTTATTAAAGGCAAGATTACTTTTTGGCCCACCAAATCTTTATATCTTTTGTCTCCGGGGTGAAAAGCGACGGCCACATCACCCAGCATGGTTTCTGGTCTGGTAGTAGCCACAGTAATATGTTTTTTAGTCCCTTTGACTGGGTACTTGAGGTAGTAAAAAGTGGTTTCTTTTTCTTTGTAATCAACTTCTAAATCAGAGAGGAAAGTGCTACAGCGAGGGCACCAGTTTAGGATCCTTTCTCCTTGGTAAATCAAGTTGTCATCGTAAAGTTTTTTAAAAGTGGTATAGACTCCAATGCTTACTTCGGGATCGAGAGTAAATTTCTCCCGAGCCCAATCAAGTGAAAAACCCATTTTTCTAAGTTGGTTGTAGATTTCCGTCCGGTTTTTCATGGAGAATTCTAGTGTTTCTTCATAAAACTTTTCTTGGCCCAAATCAAATCTGGTTTTCCCTTTTTTCTCCAGTTCTTTTTCATAAACTACTTGAGTCATAATCCCGGCATGATCAGACCCTGGAAGCCACAAAGTTGGATCTCCCTTCATGCGGTGCCAGCGCACCAAGATGTCCTCCACCACGTACATGGCGTGGCCAATATGGAGTTTGCCATTCGCATTAGGAGGCGGGAGAATGATGGTAAAGGGCTCTTTTTTAGGATCTTTTTTAGGCGTAAAATACCCCTCTTTTTCCCAAAAGGTATACCATTTATCTTCAATTTTTGTGTGATCGTAAACTTTATCCATAAAAAGTTAGGCAATTATATTCATTTGCCTGCTTGTATACAAGTTTACTATTTATCAATAGGAGTTGGAAATAAAAAGTTAGTTTTTAACCTTTATCTATTTCTGCTTGGAGTTCGATCTTGCCATCGATTGGGCATTTGAAAGCATTAACTTGACTCCCTTTTTTTAAAAATCCTGGAACTAGTTTGTCATAGCGAGACCAATTGCCCGTAAAGAACCTTTGGCCATGAACAGCCAAGACACCTTTTTCCATCTCAGTTTTACAATCTGGACAGTTCATATTCTAGCCTTTGATTTGGGCGAGCTGGAAGTAATTACCGTCAAGATCTTCAAAAGTAGCTAAGTAGCCATACCCTTCAATATGGTATTTCTCTTGGATGACTTTGACGCTGTTCCCTTTGACTTTTTCTACCGCCTCATCAATATCTTCTACCTCAAAGTTTATTTCAAACCGGTGAGAATCCTGATTTCTACCTTTAACTTTTGAATGACTTACAATCATTAAAGCTGGACCAGTGTCAAAGGTAAAATTAAAAACACTATCCCCTTCACCTAGCTCGTATTCCTCAGCTTCTTTGAACCCTACTTTTTCCTCATAAAATTTAGCTAGTGCTTGTGGATCACTGCTGGCAATTAATATAGATTCGATACCTTTAATCATAATTAGCCTCCTATAAAATAACAGTAAAACTATTTAATAAGGATGTAAAGGGTTAGTAATGTAAAGAAGGGTCCACTTTGATTTGGTTCCAAGGAACTATTTTTTGGTTGAAAAAAGCAGCGCTGGCAATCATCGCCCCATTGTCAGTGGAGTATTTTGGTTCTGGGACATTTACTCGGCCACTAAAAGCTTTAGTCATTGTTTTTCTTAGTTTAGAATTAGCGGATACTCCGCCACCCATCACAATCTCTTTAACTTGTAGTTTTTCCGCGGCGCGTACGGTTTTAGTAACTAGCAGTTCTACAATCGCTTCTTCTATCTCCCAGGCAAAATCAGATACCAGCTGTGGTGTGAGATCTCTCATCCGCACTTCATTTAAAACCGCAGTTTTCAAACCAGAAAAACTCATGTCAAAATCCCCTGAGTCAATCATCGGTCTGGGGAGAAAAAAAGGCGCGCCCTTGCTTTTTAAAGCTTCTTTAGAAATTGCCGGCCCACCGGGATAAGAAAGACCTAAAAGGCGAGCCGTTTTATCAAACGCTTCTCCGGCCGCGTCATCCCGAGTGCCCCCAATATACTCGATCTTACCGTGGTCTTTAAAAAGAACCAAATCCGTGTGCCCACCGCTAACAACTAGGGCAAGAAAGGGAAAAGTCGGTGGGTTTTTATTCTCTAGCCAAGCAGCATAAATATGGCCGTACAGATGGTTAGTGGGAATTAAGGGGAGGTTCTTGGCAAAGCTAAGAGTGCGTGCTAGCTCGACCCCGACTAGGAGTGACCCAATTAGGCCTGGTCCATGAGTGACGGCAATGGCGTCAATTGACTCAAGGTCTACTCCGGCCTCTTTTAAACTGGCTTTTAGGGTGGGAAGTATGACCTTGACTTGCTCGCGGGCGGCATTTTCCGGAATAATGCCACCCGTTGCAGTATGAAGCGAGGCCGAAGTCGCCAATTGGTTGGATAGGATCTTTGTTCCATCTTCCACCAGGGCAACTCCAGTCTCGTCACAGCTAGTCTCAATCCCCAAGATTTTCATCTTAACCAGTCGTTGGTTTTTCCGGAAATGTCTTTTCTACTGGTTTAGGTCTAAATCTTTTAGCCCCGGGTATTTGAGCAGGTTTTAGTGGGAAAAGGTACTTGTGGGTATCTTTATCAATGTCGATAAACTCATCTGCTTCCGCGATCAGTCGAGCGGACGTGCTACGACCGAAAGCAATTACTTCCACTAAGCACCCTTTATTTTCCTGTAAGTAAGTGACTAATGGGGTGTAATCCCCATCACCGGCGACCAAAACAATGGCGTCCAATCGGTCCGCGAGTTTGATAGCATCGACAGCGACTCCCACGTCCCAATCACCTTTTTTAACTCCCCCAGGAAAAATCTGGATATCTTTCATTTTGACTTCAAAACCACTCTTCTCCAAAGCGTCAAAAAAAGTTTGCTCTTCTGGAGATTCGGCTTTCACTACATAGGCAATCGCGCGAATTAGTTGTCTTTCAGAAACAGCTGATTCTAAAATTTTGCCAAAATTAACCCTGGAATTGTAAATATTACGAGCCGAGTAATACATGTTCTGGACATCTACAAAGACGCCGACTCGTTGGTATTGGTTTTTAATCATAAAAATTATCACCTCCTTAATATAAAGTATATCACTAGTGTCCTGATATCTGTGATAGAGACAACTCTTTACCTCTAGCCTGAGTGTAGAGCCCAACCTTTAGGCTTGAAGATACAGGGTCAAGGGAAGTTTTGATAACCAGGTCGCTTTGGGTATTATTTTGAAACCTAAAATCACTATCTGGGAAATAAACCGCTGCATCAAAACCAGGAGGAGAGTCCTGTTCATAGTAGCTGATCCGTAAGCTATGGGGCCAGCGTTCTACAATGGGTAAGTTACTGTTTAAAGCGGCTCGGTACAGCGTGGTGGAGACTTGGCAAATACCACCCCCTTGGCCTTTTTGAATAAACCCACCATAAATCAAGTCTGCTTCTTTAAACCCTCTTTCGGGTGCCAAGCTACCAATGACTTTATAAAAGGAAAAAGTCTCTCCTGGGCGCACTACGGTGCCATCCACTAAAGAGGCAGCGACGGAAATATTAGTCACACGATTTGCAGGAGAACCTACAAACCTTGACGCCCCTTCGCCAATTAAGTCCAAACCAGTCTGTTTTTTAGGACTGTCTGGTAAAACCATCTGGTTGGTTTTAAGATTATTTTTGGCCAAGGTAGTTTTGTTCTGAATCGAGGAATCAACATTGGGAGTTAGTAGTAAGAAGTCTTGAGCGAAGAACAGAGAGTCTTTAAGTTCACTCAAGGATTCGCTCTTACCGACATTAATACCCCCAATTTTAATACCAGGATAAATCCGTTGACTGTAGGCTAGGTGGTAGCTAAGCAGATCTACCAAACCCAAACCAAAAACTCCTAGCAAAAGGAGAGAAGGGAGCTGCAAAATTGG
Source organism: uncultured Gammaproteobacteria bacterium (assembly GCA_964349395.1). Lineage (GTDB taxonomy): Bacteria > Patescibacteriota > Microgenomatia > Woykebacterales > RBG-16-39-9b > CAYGGA01. The sequence continues at coordinate 20,056 of CAYGGA010000016.1, forward strand.
AGAGAGGGACCATTTTTGGTTTTTCTGTCTAGCTTTTTTGGTTTTCATCCTGGTTTGATGTTTACTTGGGGGTATGATACCATTAAGCCCAATATGGGTGCAAAAGTTAAGAAAGCCGTTATACCAGCGGCTGGTTTCGGAACCCGTTTTCTCCCTCAAACCAAAGCCATGCCTAAAGAAATGTTACCGATTGTTAATAAACCGGTAATTCAATA
>CAYGGA010000017.1:0-16082 GCA_964349395.1 uncultured Gammaproteobacteria bacterium
TCCCGTGAGGCTCATAATCTCACTTAAGCCGGTGCGAAACCGGCACCCGCAACCAGAAAAAGTCTACTTTAAAGGTGGGCTTTTTCAGTTAAAGAAGACCTTCCACCATTGTTCTTGAATAGTTAAATCTTGATAGGGAGATTTTTCCTCCTCTATTTGTCTCTGCGGAGGTGGGGTGATAATCACTGTTTCCCCCTTCTTAGCTAATCCCAACTTGTCTCGAGCCTCTTTTTCTACAAAGTAAGGACTACTTTTAAAAACTAGATCATCTTTTAGCTTTTGATTATCTTCTTTAGCTTTCTTCAGTCTTTCTTCAGCCTCCAGTAGCCTGCCTGCATTTTGGTAAGATTCCCAGGCACCTCTAACCAGATTGAAGCCCAAGTAAATCCCTAGAACAGTAATTAAGAAAACAAAGACTCTTTTTCTCACCCACCCAGTATAGACCAAAAAGCACTGGTATGTTAATTGGTTGGCTTCAACCAGTCCTCGGATTGGTTCGAGTCTAAGTAATTACTTAGGCTCATAGGGTTGTTGACACGGCTATGTTACACATGTTACAATCCCTCAGTATGATTCCAGTTCAGGAAGCGCATAGTAAATTTGTAGATCACCTCAAAGGCCAAGGCCGCAGCAGTGCGACCGTGCTTGCCTATGGGAAAGATATTGAACAGCTCAAAGATTTCCTTGGGGATTTAAATAAAAGCCATGTCCACGAGATTGGGACTGCTGATTTAAAGGCCTTTATGGCTAAACTTGGTAAACAAGGCTACACCCCTAAAAGTATTTCTAGAAAAACCAATTCTACCAAGACTTTTTTCAGATATCTTAAAGTAAATGAATTTTTGACTGACGACCCTGCTCTCCTTTTAGAACACCCCAAATTCGAAATGAAACCCCCAAGAATTTTATCTAAAATTGAATACCGAGCTCTTAGAGACGCCGCCCGCGACGATATCCGTATCTCCGCAATTGTGGAACTACTTTTGCAAACTGGTATCAGAATTGGAGAACTCTCTAGACTAACTTTGGAAGATTTGAAATTTGGAGCTGGTACCAAGGTGGGTGAACTACATATTCCTGCGGGTGAGTCCTATCCTGATCGAACAGTACCTTTAAATAAAGCGGCTGAAACTGCCGTTAAGAAATATTTGGAAACAAGGCCAGAAACAACTGACCGAACCGTTTTTATTACTAAAACTGGTCGTCCCCTACTAGTGAGAAACATCAGAACGGCCATTGATAGGTATTTCAGGTTGGCGGGTATTAAAAATGCTAAAGTAAATGATTTGAGACACACTTTTGTAGCCCATCACCTGATTGCGGGCACTTCTCTAGTAGTAGTTTCTAAACTAGCTGGACATAAAAGACTAGCCACGACTGAAAAGTATCTAAATCTGATTCAAAATAAAGAAGCTGAACCTTTTAAACTAGACGAGCTGTAATCTAGACGTTAGATAATAGATTTTGGATGTTAGATTTAGAAGCTCCTGAAAAGGGGTTTTTTTTTAATGGGAAAAGGCGCTTGATAATAAAATCAAACGCCTTTTTGGGTTTAGAGAGCAACGTGGACAAAAGCCCAGATTCGCGTGGTTGTTTCTACCCCTGCTTCCAGGTAGGCCCTTTGGGCTCCCACTACCAAAGCTTCAATCCTTTCTTCTTGACTAAACTGGGCTAATGCTTTTTCTGGTGGCAAAGCATTGTTGACCCACGTCTCATCATGGGCAATGCCAGTGTAGACATCAACAGGCAGCTGCATCGGTACTTGAAGGATGTCTACTCGGTCATACCCAGCAGCCCGAGCCAATTCTTCGTAGGCACCCAGGGACCACTCATGCAAGCGGCGCGCCGAGGGTACATCCTCTCCTTTGGGATTCAAACCCAAATGCTCAAGAGCAAACCTGTTCATCTTTCCCAAGACAGAAAAGGCCCGGCGATCGACACTACCCTGCCAAAAAGAGGTGCAGAAGAAACCATCTATGTAATGGAAATTCATAGTTCGGAAGAAATCTGCTAACTCTTCTCGGTCTTGAAGGTAATGGATTCCATTAGCCCAAATAAACCATTCAGGCGTAAAGTAGTGGTGTTCGTCGAGATAATCACACAATCCTTGGGCTTGACCTTGCCAGAAATTCACCCTATTGGCTTGCACTTCGACCCGAAGGCGGTTCTGCGCCTCTTGGAGATAACGCGGATCAGGTTCAATCGCCAAGAGAGAATCAAAACTCATCCTTTTAAGGATTTGTTCGGTGGAATGGCCTGCCCCGCACCCAATTTCAAGAATACTACCCCCTCCAAAAACCTCGTATCCTCCTACCCAGTCCAAAAACTTTACCAACACTTCCTGGGCAGTTTGGGTCTCTGCATAGGGTGCAATACTCGCAGTCACAGTCTTTCTCCTGATTTATTGAGAGGATATTAGCATTTATGTAAATTTAATTCAATTATTATGATTTTGGTGGCAAATTTATGGTGGAACCGGTAGGACTCGAACCTACAACCAGTTGTGTATAAGACAACCGCTCTACCATTGAGCTACGGTTCCAAAGTGCTAAACCCGCCGTCTATTATATCATTTTTCGAGGCTAATCGGTAAATTCTTGGGAAAACATTTTGCCATACAGGCCCCCATCAATCACCCCAATACCTACTTTCCCAAAACTATCTTTTAAGATATTGGCCTTGTGGCCGGGACTATTCATAAGCCCTCGATGGGCAATCTCAGTAGTTGGGGCATAGGCTAAATTCTCCCCCGCGGTCAGATACTGAACTCCCATTTTATCCATCCGATCAAAAGGACTTTCTTTGTCAGGATTGAAATGAGAAAAATACCCTCTCTCAAACATATCTTTAGAGTGAGCCCTGGCTACTTCCCGCAATTTCTCGTCAAATTTCACTTCTTGTAGTCCCCTTGAAGTTCTTTCTTGATTGAGAAGTTTGAGCATGAGTTCTTCATCTTTCTCACTTACTTTCAAAGCAGTGTATTTGGGAATCTGAATGGGAATAGTTTCTTCTGACTGTGGTTCCCGAGTGACAATATAAATCAGATTTCGAGTGGGTAATCTTTTAACCAGACTCTCTAGGGCTGGTTCAAAACCAATTGCCTGAGGAATGACATTTCTCCCCCACCAGGACTTTTCAATCGGTTCTTTAAACCTCGCCCCTAAAGGCAGAATCAAAGGCAGGAGAGTAAAGGTAGTGATCAAAAGAGCACCAATAATGAGGGAGGGAATAATGCCTAAAAATTTGTCTGCTAGGTAGAGAGGTTTGAATTTAAACAAAAACTGAAAGATGGTTTTATGAACTAAGTTAATAGCAAAACCTAAAATTATCTCCACTACTAGTAAAATTATGACAAACCCTAAAATCTGGCCCACTGGCTGAGCCAGGTGGAAACGATCAACTAAAAAATTACCAATGGTTGGGTAATACAAAACGCTTAAAAAGAAGGCGGTTAAAGTTCTGACTAGATTTAAAATTCCTAAGACTAATCCACTCTGGTAACCACTCCAAATAAAGTAAACTAAAATCCCTAAAATAATGAGATCAATAAAATTAATCATTAGTTTTTATTCTGAGCCCCTTTTCTTTGGGCGAAGAACAAGTACTCCTCTAGGACTTTATCCCTAGATACATTTTTGCCTCCGGGACGATCATACTCAGATCCCAAGGAGGGTTAAAAGTTACTTCGACCTCAACTTCTGCTACCCCTTTTACTTTCCTAATTTCCTTTTTTGCTCCCTCCACTAGCTGGGGACCATAAGGACAGCCTGGAAAAGTCATTGTCATCAGGAGGGAAACTCTACCATTTTCAATGCTAACCTTGTAAATCAGTCCCAAAGAGACAATGTCTAACCCCAATTCTGGGTCTTTAACTTTTTTGAGAGAATTATAAATCTGCTCTTCTGAAAGCATGGAGATATTTTAACACAGGAAAGAGAAAGAGAATTTAGAGTTTAGCTTTGAGTTCTTGGTAGGTGCTTCTTTTAACCCTAACTAAAGCCCCTAGCCCCACACAAACAGCAATAATTTTGAGTAACCACCCTACTATTGGTAGCATTGTAAGCAGCTCTAAGATGATCAGACCCACGATTAGAGCCCAATGGTACTTACCAGTAGTATCAAGATTAGAGAACAACGTTCTGCCCAACCACAGCCCCACAAAGAGACTAGAGATATAGACTCCAAGGCCAAGAGTAACTAGCAGTAAAAGGGCTAAAGGTAAACCTAGAACAGCAACTACCAAAATCAGCACCGCAAACAGAGTAACAATACTGACCCCTACTCCCCAACCAAAACTAGGTAAGGGGTTTTTACCAATTTCTTGGCTAACTTCTACGGTTTTGCGAGGGAAGAAACGTAGCATCAATAAACCTAAAATTACTAAGGTCAGAAGAGAGGCAATCTCCATCATCAGGCCAAACCCTAAAGCCAGACCCAAAAACTTTGCTTGTTCAGTTTTGTGTACTTCTTCTCTCTTCACTACCCCAGATACACTAGCACCTTGGAGAAGGTTGATTTGTTTTTCACTCCAGTAGGTCAAGTTGCCTTCAACTTTGGCTTCCGAGTCCAAAACTACATCCTCAGCACTGACTAAAACGTCAGCCTTAATATTGCTATTTATCCTAACTTGACCACTTCCCAACCAAACATTTTTATTTAGAGGAGTATTAATATTTACCATCCCACTACCTGATACCAGCGACCCACCCACACTGCTACTTTTAGTTAGGTTCAAAGTGCCGGCTCCGGCGGTGATATTACCCCCAACTTTACCTTCCACGATAACTGTACCACCAGCCACTCGCAGATCATTTTTAACCTCACCACCAACATTGACAGTGCCACCGGCGGTGATCAGATCACCATTGATTACCCCATCGACAATGATGGTCCCACCAAAGATGTAGGCGTCCCCATTTATGGTTCCATGGATAGTAACTGAACTACCAGCGGCAAAAAAATCGCGGTTAATAACTTCGTCTTTACCTAAAACGATACTGTCACTATCAGAATTTTGGGCTAAAACTTTCGGAGTAAAAGCAATCGTAAGAAGGATGAGGATACTAAAAATAATTAGCAGAGGTTTCTTAAACATACAGGATTTATATTACACCATTTTAACGTGAACGCCTACTTCTAACAACCACTGGCTCGACACTGCCCGCTTCATAGACACTAGCTAAAACCCCGCCCCAAATTGCATGAAAAATGGCGGTTAAGAAAAGAGTCGAACCGACAGGAACTTTGAAGGCAAAGTTTCTAAACTCCTCGATTAAGGTTGCTAGAATCAGGGTAACTATCCAGATGATCAAGCCAAAAGCGACCCCGCGAAAAGCAGGGGTGGAGGTGACAAAAAAGTTGTTTCTGTAAAAAGAGTAAACCCAGGCTAAAAAGATACCAATTGCCATGGCAATAATCCAACGGCCGGCGGTGGTTTCGGCTTGTGTCAGCATCAACCCCCAACTGCCATAGGTATTGAAAACAGAGCCTACTACGAGAGCGACTATTGCTGATACCAAACCGGATGAGACAATTCTATTATGCATTTAAACTCCTTGAGGTTCTTGGTTAGTTGGAAATTTCTAAACTTTTAAACCTCTTACTAAGAATAGATCAAAAAATACTGATTAGTCAAGCAATTCGACCGAATCCAGGATAAGATCGACCTTTTTTTGATTTTCAACCGAATTGGGGCCAAAGGCAGCAGTAGTGACCACTAAAACTTTGCTCTCATCTCTGAGGGGCAAGTAGTAGCTAATAAATTCTTGGTTCCCACTAATCTGCACTTTGTACCCAGTTTTTTGAGCAAGAGTGGTCACTACAAAAAACTCCCTACTCCCATCTTCTGTCTTCAGAGAATCTTTGTCAGCAAATGTACTCAAAGTAGTAGTTTTGTTCTCCACACTAAAATCGACTGAATAGCCAGAGAAAGTAGTTGCAGTTGGGTCACCTGTTTCCGAGATAGTCACTCTTTCTAGCTCGGTTTCTTCCACCGAAGTATCTAAAGTGCTCCCCTGAGGGTAGCTAACTTTCCAAAAATACTTAGATTCATAGATTTTGGAACTATTTTCAGAATTTGGAACTGGACTAGTGCTCACAAGGGGGCTAACTGATTCTAAAGTAGCAGTAACCGGTTTATTTATCCCAAAATTTTGGCTACCGTAAACAAAGATGAGGAAAATAATCACTAACAGACAGAGGAAAAAGAGGGTTGTTGCCCAAAGAAATTTGACGGGATGATAGTTGGTTTTGGCCACAGACCTAGGTTAACAATTTAGACTAGTTGGTGTCAAAGAGTCTTTCCCTTTGGGCCTTCATAGCTGACCTCCTCTTCACCCAATCTTCGGACTGGTTTTTCTTCTTCTTTTTCTTCTTGAATATGAGCACTCAATCCTACAGTTCTAGGGATCAAGAAAAAAGCATTAGCGACTGTTGGAGCAAAGCCCATCTCACTGATGACACAAGCTACAATGCCATCAATATTTAAGGGCAGTTTTTTGCCTTTTTTACTTTCCAATTCTTCCTGAATCTCTAAAGCAAAATCAATATACTTAGTAGGAAATTTAACTTCTTTAGCTAACCTAATTATTTCTTCTGTTCTAGGGTCGACATCGTATATCTTGTGGCCAAAACCAGGAATTCTTTTGCCTTTTTCCTCAAAATGAGCTACTACTTCAGTGGCAGTTTTTTCTCCCAGATTTTCTTGGAAGATTTTGGCAGCTTTTTTCACTGCCCCACCATGCAGTTTACCAGTGCTTAATATTCCCGCAGCCAAGGCTACGTGCAGAGGGTTCCCTACCGAAGCAGATATTCGAGCCGCAGTGGTGGAAGGAGCACCAATACCATGGTCCACAGAAGCCACCAAAATCGCATTCAGCATTTTTTCTTCCACTTCGGTGGGTAGTTCACCTTTTAAAGTGAGAAAAAGAGCTTGGGTAAAATTTAGGTTTAAAATCATCTCAGTAAGTTTGTAACCCCTGATGACAGTTTCTCCACTTACTTCCCCACTGATTTTAGTTGTCCATTTGTTTGGCATATATTTATTATATCTGTTCTTACAATTATACCATTTAAGAAGCTACTTTCTTCTTCAATAACTCAGGGATCTCAGTTGGGATATTAGCAATGCTGACACCTGCTTCTTCAAGAGCTTTTACCTTACCAGCCCTAGTTCCCTTGCCCCCCTCAATAATCGCCCCTGCATGTCCTAAAGCAATTCCCTGCGGCAGACTCTCAGCAAACAACCCTGAGATAAAAGCCACTACTGGTTTACTGAAACTATTATTTTTAATATAGTCAGCGGCGTCCTCTTCATAAGTCCCACCAAATTCTCCTACTATTACTACCGCCTCAGTTTCTGAATCTTCTTTAAACAATGGTAGCAAATCAGCAAAGGTTGACCCAATTAGTAAATCTCCACCAATTCCTACGACCGTGCTTTGCCCATAACCAGCTTTTTTTAGAAGCCAACTGACTTCAGAGGCCATGCCGCCACTTTTAGAGATAACCCCAATTTTACCAGGCCCAAAAGCACGGTCCGCGTCTGCTCCGCCAATACTCCCCACTTTTGCTTTCCCTGGAGAAATCAAACCTATGGAAGAGGGACCAATGACGCGCGCTTCTTTTTTCCTAGCTAAGCTGATTACCTGGGCGGTGTCTTTTATAGGTACATGTTCAGCAATTATGTGAATAGTTTTAATATTATTTTCCAGAGCTTCTGTCACTGCCCCCAAGACGGCAAAAGGTGGGACATAGACACCAGTGGTATTAATTTCTGGGTGTTTTTCTAGAGCTTCTTTCACACTATTGTACACGGACACGCCTTCGACTTCTTGGCCCCCTTTGCCAGGGGTCACCCCTGCAACCACAGAAGTACCGTACTTCTGCATATCAGTTGCGACTCTACTGCCTTCTTTACCAGTGATACCTTGGATCAAACAAATTGTGTTTTGATCAATCAAAATACTCATTGGAAAAATTCCTTAAACCAGCCCCACACCGTTCTAAAATTCAATAAACCCACAAACACGATCACCCCAATACCAGCTTTGACTCGGATTGATTCGGGCAAGACACTGACGATCGAAAGGCCTCCAATGAGTAAAACCATCGACATTACCAACCTAACTACCGGGTCAGTAACAAAAAGAGTAATAATTTTCTTCAAAATCAAATTCATAGAAAAATTCTTAATTCTTTAGCCCAAAGGGCGCAGGAATCTTTTGATTCCTAATTCTTAATTCTTAATTCTTAATTCTTAATTCTTAATTCTTAATTCTTAATTCTTTTTTTGTAAGCTAAGTCCACGATTGTCTTAGCCGTCTCCGTCATTGGTGTCTCTGGTCCAAAAATATGAAAATCATACCCTTCTTTTTCCCCGGCTTCTTTTAACATTGCAAAGGCTTCGCTATCTCTAGGCCCACCTCGTCTGATCACAATCGGGTAGTTTGGTTTAGGAGTTGTCTTTCTAAGTCCATCGAGAAACCCAGACAAAGTCTCAAAAATATCTGTAAAATTGGCGGTTCCTCCTACCACCCAACACCCCTTCAGGTGTGGTTTGGACAAAGCAACCAGTGTCAGTTTCTCAACCTTCTCTTTGGGTGGGTTCCCAGAATACTCAGTGTAATTGGCTGGTTTGCCCCCAAGAGCTAAAAGCGCGTCCATGGCGACCACACTAGCACCACCGCCACTAGCTAAAACTGCAATGTCCCCTTCTAAATCATAGTAGACGCTGCCAGCCGACCCGCGGTAGTCAGTCTCATCAATCTGGCTGGCTTTTATCTCCCGTTCAGTCTTGCTGTGACCAATCAGTTGTCTGGGCGGATAATTTTTGAACTCCTCTTGTCGAAAAAGACCATCCTCATCCACAATGATTTTGCTGTCAGCGGCTACAAATCCATCTTGCGTTTCAACTAAAGGATTGATCTCGGCCACTCGGAGGTCATATTGGAGAAGCAGTTGGTAAAGTTTAGTGGCTATTTCAGTTAACTGCAGTTTGGGGAGATTAATTTTGACATCTGTTAGGTCCAATGGTTGCTTAACTACCTCTTTGGCAGTCTCTACCTCTACCCCACCTTCCTGAGAATAAAGAACTACTGGCCCACGAGTAGAAGTATCATAAGTAACACTTAAAAAATGCTCGCTCCCAGTTACTTTTTCTTCAACCAAAACTTTCTCAATCTTCTCCCCATCGACCTCTTTTTTGTCAAATAATTCTTGGGCTGCTTTTTCTGCATCGGAGGCAGCAACAATCTTCACTAGTCCTCTTTTAAATCTTTTACCACTGAGCACTTGGGCTTTAATAACCACATCACTTTTGAAATTGGTTTTTAAAGGTTGGTTTATGGAGAGAAGTTCACTTTTTGGAACAGCAATACCTACTTTTTTTAAAAGGGCCTTACCTTCAAACTCAAACAGATTCACTAAAGTTTTCCTTTAAAATCAGCTCTGGATTTACTTTTTCCAGCTTTATTATTGGTTTTGACTATTTGCTGTTGAGAAAGGTATAAAAATTGACCAGCTTCCAAATCTTCCTTGACTACTACCCCAGCTCCAATAAAACTGTCATGACCAATCTTTACTCCCGGCATGACACTACAGTTTGACCCAACTCGGACATTCTCACCAATAACTGATCCAAACTTTACTTTGCCAGTATTGATTTTATTGCCTTTAACTACGCTATAGATCTCACTGTCATCTAGTTTTAGATTTGTTAAGACCGTGCCCACCCCAAAACTGACATTGCCCTGCAACACACTATCCCCCACAAAATTATTGTGAGTCCAGCAATCTTTACCTAAATAACTTCTGGCTACTTCAGAGGCAAAGCCCACCACCGTACCATCACCAATATAGGACTCTCTTACCAAGCTATTATTGGCCACGACCACATTTTTCCCTAAGTAGGCTGGGCCTTTAATTTTGGCATTTTCAAAGATCTTGACTCCGCTTTCGATCACCACTGGCCCTTCAATCACCGCTCGAGGTGAAATATCCGCCCGTTCGGAAATCTGAGACTCCTTTAGATCTTTAAAAAAGAAGGCCATCATGTCGAGCAGATGCCAAGGGTATTTGATCGTTAGCCAACTACCTTCGTAACTAATAACTTGATTGGTCACTTCCTTCATCAGTCTATCTAGGGCAGTTTCATAGTGATCGTCTTTCTCCGTCTTGACCTCTCTCAAAGCATTCAGAAGCAGAGTACTGTCTTGGTAGTAATCAACTACTAGCTTAACTAGATCTGATGGCTGGTTGCCCTCTCCAGGCTTCTCTACCATGCCAGTAGCTCCACTGCCCTCAAGCTTAAAATACCCCCCATCAAAGTAATTCTTTACCTTTTTTCCAGCCAGGATTAGGTCTGTCTTTTTTTCTTGGGCGCGAGTGATAATTTCTTTGAGAAGATCCGTACCAACAATATCATCACAATTTAAAACCAGCAGCGAGGATTTGGCAATCTTTTCTTCTGCTAGGAGTAAGGCCTGACCAATACCATTGGCTTTTTCTTGAATTACTATTTCCACCGGAAAATTTAAGTGCTGAATAGTTTTTTTAGCTTCCTCAACTGAGCTAGGATTGATAACTAAAATAATCTCTGTTAATCCAACCTCCTGGAGAGTTTTTAAATTGTGAGTTAAAAGATTGCCTTGGAAAAAGGGCCAGAGGTTTTTATCAAGTGTGAGAGGCCAAATTCGGGAAGAGATTCCACCAGCTAAAAGCACTACTTTCATGGGTTAAGTATATCAGAAAACTATCCTAGCTACTCTGAGCCCGAATCAAACTGACTACCATTACTCAACACTGTACCCTCACCCCCCTCAACACTGACATACAAGTAACCTTTTTTGGCATTCTTTGGCAGGGTGAGAATTAGTTTGTCTTCCAGCCAAGTCTCAACTTTGGCTTCTACTCGGGAAGCTCCCAGAACTTTATTATCACTACCTTCGGCTTTCTCGACACTGCTTAAAAAGACTTTACCAGGGTAAAAAGTCCCAATATAGGGGTTATGGATCACGCCACCAAAACCTTCACCTCGCAGAGACACGCGATTTTTTTCTGGATCCAAAAGGGTTACCTGGTCAATCTTTATTTTGGGAGTCTGCACGACTAGCTCTTTTTCGTTGGAGGTGACAGTTTTATTACCGCTTTGGAGCGAGACTTTGATATTACCGCTTTTACTCCCCCAAGGCACATAGACCACAATGCGGTCTTCTTTCCAACCACCAAAGACCGGGACCGCCGCCTTATCATTTATATAAACCTTCCCCGGATAAGTAATGGCCGTGCGGGTCGTTCCCATCTGGGTGCCAAAATTCTTGCCATAAATCTCAATTAGCTGTCCGGGAAGGACATTGTCGGTGGAGATACTATCAATCTCTGGTTCCGGGATTTTAGGCGCAAAAGGCAATCCCTCACTAAAGTAGTCACCATTCCCGCTGCTGCGGCCGATAAACATTTTTCCTTCGCTCACCCCCACGGGGACATTAACCTGAATAGAATTATCATTCCAACTTAGAATCGGCGCTAGGACACTTCTATTGGTCGGTTCATTACTATTTCCTGGCGAGAAGTAGACTTTCCCTGGAAAAATCAAACCTAAACGGTCCGAGGAAATTTGATCACCAAAACCACTTCCTCTGATAGTAATTGCTTCACTCGGATGAGCTGACTGCACTCCTTCCTCAAGTTTTGGATCCGGTGTTTTGACATTAAAAGACAGACTATTACTTTTCCCGCCATCTTTCAGATAGTCAACCACTACTAGCACTTCTTGACTGCCCACTTTGGCGCCAACTGGTACATAAGCAGTGATTGTATCTGGACTCCAACCAGATACCACTCCTTCATTCTGACCAAACAATACTCGTCCGGGGTAACGCAAGAGTCCAGTGGGGTTGGTAATTGCGCGACCAAAATTCTCTCCTCTAATCGTCACTAGCTCAGTCGGTAACCCTTCCTCTCTTTCCAAACCAGCTACTTCCGGGGTGGGTGGGTCAATATTTAAAGATAAAGAATTACTTCTCACTTCAGTGTCATTGTAACTAAGCACAACCTCTATATTTCCTGCTTTGACAGAAGAAGGAGTATAGAAATCAATCTGGTCATCAGTCCAGGACAAAACTGGAACATCAAATTTGGATTTTTCATTCTCACTGATGACTACTCTACCTGGGAAAGTAGGTTGACGAGTACCACCAACTTGTTTATTTGCACTCATAAAATTCCCCAAACTTTCACCTTTAATAGTTACAATTTCGGACGGCCGGCTAGTGGAAGTCGACAGAGAAATGATCTTTGGCTCTGGTTTTTTGACTGTAAATCGTTGGCCATTACTGAATCTTAGGTAATCACCATCTTCCCGATTAACGACATAAATATAGCCCGAAAGAGCCTCAGTTGGTACAAAAAAGGTGATTTTGGTATCTGACCAAGAGACAATCATGGCTTCAATTCCCTCTGGATTCTCCACGGGGGTTTCACTACCTGTAAAAATCACTCCTCCGGGGTAGGTAAGATTTTTGGAGGGTTTAACATTGCCAAATCTTTTGCCTTTTATCTCTATTAAAGAGGAGGGACTATTGTTTTGCGAGGATAGCGAATTAATGGTTGGCTTCCCTACCAAAAAACCCACCTTACTTTTATGGGCGACCGCCGCAAAGACAGTTAGACCCATAATCAGCACCAAAAAACTCAACAGGGAAAAAAGGGCAAGGCGGGGATGTTGTTTAGAAAATGTTAAAAACTTTTGGAAATGTTTTTGGGACTCAAGTACTTTGTTTAGAAACGCGTTTTTTTTACCTTTAGGCAGGTTAACATAGGTAATCATTTAACTTTAGCAGTTTTCCACAATAGTAAATTCACTAACTACAATTTTAGAGTACTTTTAAAATAATGTATAGATAAAAGGCACATAGACAGCGGCGGATTGGAGCATGACTAGGAGAATACCAATTATTATCAAGGTCAGGATGATTGGTGTCAGCCACCAGAGTTTCCTTTTCCACAAAAAAGTGAACAACTCACTGATTGTATTGCCTCGTTTAAAAATCCTCTTCAATATCGTCATCTTTGTTTTTTCTTTGCCCAACTTTCTTTAGCCTGTCCTACCTAGGCGCAGAAGTGAGCTTTAGCTCAGCTTCTATATGAAGAAAAGTTTAGGTTTCACTTCTTTAAAATATAACTACCTAGAACCAGAGTGTCAATTTCTCCTTTTTTAAAAGTTGAGTAGGCTTGGTGGGGTGTGGTCACAATTGGTTCCCCTTTCAAGTTAAAACTGGTGTTCATTAAAACGGGCACCCCCGTAAGTTGGCCAAAAGTTCTCACTAGTTGGTAATACCTAGGATTTTGTTTTTTGCTCACTGCCTGCAGCCTGCCGGTGCCATCGACATGGGTAACAGCGGGGATAATACTTCTTTTATCTTTCTTTACATCCGTAACCGTCAACATAAACCGAGCTGGATAGCATTCCGCTGGGTTTTCAATTGCAAAGTAGGTAGAAGCTTCTTCTTCAATTACCACCGGAGCAAAGGGGCGGTAAGGCTCTCGAAATTTAATCTTAGTATTTACAATATCTTTCATTTCCTCGCGCCTTGGGTCAGCTAAAATACTACGATTCCCTAGAGCCCGCGGCCCCCACTCAAACCGACCTTGATACCAACCAATTACATTACCCTGCGAAATTTCTTCCGCAATTTGATTTACTAAAGCAGTATCGCTGACTTTAACACCTTTAAGATTTTCTTTTTTCAAGAATTTAGCGATCTCTTCTTCTGAATACTCTTTCCCCCAATAGCCGTGTTCCATCACAAAGTTCCGCTTTTTGTTTAGCAGGTGATGATAAACAAAAAAAGCCGCACCCAAGGACCCACCATCATCACCGGCAGCGGGTTGGACAAAGACATTTTTAAATTTGCTTTCCTTTATCAAACGGCCATTGGCGACACTATTTAACCCCACTCCCCCCGCCACACACAGATTTTCCATCCCCGTGACAATCTGCAAGTGATTAGCCATCTTTAAAATCACTTCCTCGCTAAATTCCTGGATCGAGGCTGCTATATCCGCGTAATGCTGATTTTTTTTGGCTAATTCTTCATAATTTGAAGGTTTTGCTCCAAAATAGCTAGGGTAACCAGATTTTTTGGTAAAGAAGTGTAAATCTTTCTCTCTTGACTCTCCAAACAAAGAGACAAATTTAGAATTGTAGGCTCTTTTGGGTGAGTAATGAAAGGAAAAATAACTTAAATCCAAATGCAATGATCCATCGGAATAGACTTTGGCTACTTTTTTAATCTTGTCGACATACTTTGCCTCGCCATAAGGAGCCATCCCCATGACTTTATATTCACCATCATTGACCTCAAACCCCAAAAAAGCGGTGAAGACACTGTATAGTAGTCCTAAAGAGTGCGGAAATTTCATTTCCTTTAACATCTTGATTTTGGTCCCCTCTCCCACACTCATAGTTCCCGTCGTCCACTCACCCACCCCATCTAAAGTTAGGATCGCGGCTTTGCTGTAAGGAGAAACATAAAAAGCCGAAGCTGCGTGTGAAAGGTGGTGAGGTACAAATAAAATTTTATCGGTCTCTACTCCCAGTTTCTCTGAGATTATATTCTTCACCCACAGTTTTTCCGTTAAAAAGCTGATCATGGATTCAGGGAAAAGTCGGTAAGAACGGGGAAAATTGCTCAAAGAAGAAAAGAAAAGTCTCTCAAACTTTAGAAATGGTTTTTCATAAAAAACCACATAGTCTAAATCTTTAGGCTTAATTTTTGCTTGTTCTAAACAAAACTTTATGGCTTCTTGAGGGTAACTAGGGTCATGTTTGCGCCTCGTAAATCTTTCTTCGGCAGCGGCGGCGGTAAGCTTTCCATCTTGTACTAAACTAGCTGAAGCTTCATGGTAAAAACAAGCAATTCCCAAAATATTCATCAGTACTGACTCTTTCCCTCTTCCAAGGTTTGGTAATTCTCCACCCAATCAGTCCACATCGAATTCTTGGGTTTCTTTTTCCTCATGCGGTCAGAAAAAAGAGTTACCAGCAAAGAAAAAGGGAGCAGTAGAGTGAAATAAAAGATAGTCAGTAAAAGACGAGATTGGAAATTACCAATCTTGTGAGCAATAGGGACCCATTTTTTCCAAATTGTTTTTAGCATTTTCATTTATTCCTCCAGCGGGTCCTGCCACAGGTTTAGCTTTAGCGCAGGAACCTTTAGGTTCCTATCCCTCCCACCGTCCGTCCTCGAAGGTCGCTTGCGGACCTGAAGACGGGAGCCTTTCCACCTGTGTCACCCGCTTTACCGAACTTTCAACTTTACACTTTGAACTTTTAACTTCTTAAGTGTGGCGGTCGGCTACTTTTGAGGCGGCAAAGGAATCAGGTTTGATTTTGACCTCAAAACCACTCCCTCTGACCATACCGACTACCCATTTGATCATTTCTCGAGTTTTGCCTTCTTCGCCAATATCGACATGGACTTCTGGTTCATAACCAGAAAGACCATTACTTCTAAACGCGTCTCTTAGTTTCCAGGCCAACTGCACGGATCTAGCGGCCTCCTCCCCAATTCTTTCCTGTAGAGAGTATTTTTTCTTGATACTTTCACGAGACCACAAGTAAGTGCCGCCTTGGCCCACCCGATGGACGACTATCGCAGTCACAAAATCCACCACGGTTCCATTTTTAATCTCTGAATCAGTCCCAACCGTCACTTGATAATTATATCTAGGATCCTCTTTAATAAATTGTCCAATTTTTTTAACTAGGGAATTAAAGTCGTGCTTTTGACCTTGCCCATCCACAAACTGGTCAGTTAATACTTTTTCTTCAGTTTCCATCATGTAAATATTTAAAGCAGGAGGTTAGTTTTGGGTCAGTTAAACACCAGACTACTGGCCATTACTTCCATTACCTCGATATACTCTTCCCTATTTGGCTGAACAGTCATTTCAACATAGGAAAAAACCACGGGCTGGGAAGTGTTTTCTATGAGGTAAAAGACTGATTTTGCTCCCTTAGCACTAGCCCCAATACCAGTCGCCTCAATCTCTACTCTTTGAGTATTAAAGCCGTCTACCTC
>CAYGGA010000018.1:0-15976 GCA_964349395.1 uncultured Gammaproteobacteria bacterium
CCAGAGAAGTTCCTCTCAGAGAACTTCTTGATGACCTTGCCAAGCGCAACAATCTTCATGGTGGTGTGATGATCACTGATATGGTTTCTGTTGGTCGCTAATATGAAGTTAAGTGACTCGAAAGGAGAGAGTCACTTATTTCCCACGTATTCTAGATATGCTAAAATTGCTTAACTTTGGCCTCGTCGTCTAGTGGTTTAGGACACCTGGTTCTCATCCAGGAGATCGCGGGTTCGAATCCCGCCGAGGTCACCAAGAATATAATTAGAAACTACTGGGCTATTACACTAGCCTTGCCCTCAGATTAAGCTGTATCTAGGCTTTTCCAGAGTATTAAACAGCCATAAGTTTTATAAGGTGACCATTTAGAAATTATTTTCTCTATCTCTTCTCGAGTAGGATTCTCCAAACTATATAGTCTACCAATGGCTGTTTTCAGTCCCAAATCACCGTGGGAGAAAACATCTTCCCTACCTAAAGAAAACATCAGAAACATTTCCGCGGACCAAGGTCCGATGCCTTTGACTTTCACCAATTCGTTTATCACTTCTGCATCTGTTTTTTGGTTGATGGTCTTTAAATCTAGTTGCCCCTCGACGACTGCCAAGGCTAAATTTTTTACATAGGATACTTTGGAGTTAGACAACCCAATACTTCGCAACTCCGTATCTTTAATTTCTAATAATTTTTTCGGCGTTACTTCTTGATTTGGAAACAGGTTTTTAAATCTGCTATAAATTGTAGTCGCGACTTTCGTGGACAGCTGTTGGCCGACGATGGTGCGGGTGAGATTGGCAAAGTAATCTTTGGGGTCTTGGGAATAATAGCTTTCCCAAGGGCCAACAATTTCTGCTAGCTGTGCTAAAACAGGATCCACGGACTTAAAATGCAAGATGGCTTTTTCCATGAGAGGATATTAACAAAAATAAAGATGAGGTGGAATTATTTCTTTTTGACTAGTTTGGCGATATAGACAATGTCTCTGATTTCACCATTGAGGTCTTCAAAAGTACTAGCTCCAGTTTGTTTGGCATATTCAGAGAGAAAATAAGAGAGGGAAGCTTGGTGCTCTTTGACTTCACTTTTTAAAGATTTGGCTTTTTGAGCTAGTTCTTGCGCTTGAGGGTCTTTAAGAAGATCTTTTTTGGTGATATTTTTAGTTTTGATTGCTTCTTTAGCTGCTTGCTCATGCTCACTATAAACACCACTATTTATCAAAATATCAGCCAGCATATCACTATATTTTTTGGCTTCTTCCCGCAAAGTTTCTACTCTTTCTAAATGAGTTTGGATCAGTCTTTCAATATTTACTAAAGATTCTGCATCTGAGGCAGGGGAATCTTCTTTTGGAGGATTTTGTTCTATTTTTTCTTCTTCAGCCATGTTGATTACTATATTAGACAAGACAAAATAATGCAAGCTTGGATTTGACAACTAATTACCAACTAAGCTACTCTTAAAAAGTAATGTCCGAACCTGTCCCATCAACGACTCCTCTTGGAGAAAATACCCCTCCCCAACCACCGTCTTTTGACCAAAACCCGGCGCCGATTTCTCCTTTGGCAGAACCATCACCATCTCCAGCTGACTTGCCGCCCTCTCCCGAACCTGCAAATGAGGTGTATAGTGGGCCTGGAGCAATACCAGACCTGACGGTATCAGAGTCACCTTTCCCTGGAGGTACCAATACCCCACCCCCAAGCCCCATGGATCCCCCAGTTACGGTGAGAGGCGAAACCAATTTCGCTGTACCTGCTTCTGGAGCTGGTGTCACCACCGCCACGATTCTGCCCACTAGCAGTGGTGAACCAGAAATGATTTCCTATCCTTCCTCCTCGGGAGTACGACGTAATTTAATGTTACCCATTATCATTGGGGTGCTTGTTTTACTGGTCGCCGTAGCCGGAGGAGTTTTCTTCTTTACCCAGAGCCAAGAAGAGACCGAAGGTAATCTCGCCACTGTCACTGAAGAAACCACCCCAGTGCCCACAGAAGAGCCCGTGGCCACCCAGGTTTTACCAACTGTTGTCTACGATAATAATGAATTTAATTTCACTCTAGATTATCCCCAAGATTGGGAGGTCAAGGAAGGTTTAAATGGTAATACTGTTGCCTTTTCTGACCCCGCCACGCTAGCTAGCCCCACCCCAAATCGCGCTGCGGTGCGGGTCGAAAATACTTTGGCTGATTTAACAACCTATGACTTGCAACTGCAAAAAATTTACACCCAACTTTACACCGGCTGGGTAAATATCACCTCTTCCCAGACCACTCTAGGTACTACCCCAGCCATGCAGTCTGAATATACCTACACTAAAGGGGTAAACAATGTCACGGTTTTGCAGTTAGTTTTGATTGAGAGTGGAAAAGCTTATATTATCAGTGGAGAAGCAGAAAGTACTGCTTTTGAAAATCTCCGCGCTACTTTCACCCAAATTCTCGCCTCGCTAAAATTCAAAAGCTAAGCTCCAAAATTTCTCTTTCGTCTTTGATATTCTTTTAACGCTTTTTTAAATTCAGCGCTGTTAAAATCAGGCCATAAAGTGTCTGTAAAATAAAACTCTGAGTAGGAACTTTGCCAAAGGAGAAAATTCGAAAGTCGCACTTCCCCTCCCGTTCGTATAATCAACTCCGGATCATGGCCATTTTTGGTATAGAGTTTCTCGGCAATTTTATTTTCATCAACTTCCGTAGGTTTGATACCATCTTTAATTAAGTTTTTGACTGCCGAGACAATCTCACGGCGACCGCCATAATTTAAGGCAATATTGACTTTGATGCGTTCGTTTTTGACTACCACTTTTAAACATCTATCAATAGCGCGGCGAACTGTAAAAGGTAAGGCGTTGAGCTCACCTATAAAGGCCACTACCACCCCCCGTTTCTGCATTTCTTTCAGGTGGCGCTCGACTGCTTCTTTAATCAAAGCTAAAAGTTGGGCTACCTCTACTCTAGTTCGATGGGTTAGATTTTCAGTGGAAAGGGCATAAACAGTCAGTGTTTCAATCCCCAAATCAGCTGCAATATCAGTGATTTTGGACAGGTTATCAGCACCAGCTCGGTGCCCCTCGATATCTTTTAAACCCCTGCGGCGGGCCCATCTGCGGTTGCCATCCATGATAATACCAATATGTTTGGGAAGGTCTTCTTTGAGTTGCATGGGGGTAAATATACCTAAACAAGCAGAGATAGTAAAGCCATGATGGCCATACCAAAGTCTTCAATAATAGTAATTTTGGTGAGAGGAACTTTAATGATAGTACCCAAACAAGCACACTCAAATTTTCTCTTGGCTCTCAAACTCAGCACGACCCCAAACCCACTAAAAGCCATTAAAACAAGTGTAAACAGATGCAGCCAGGGTGAGTCAATTCTCAGTAAATAAGCTAAACCTAAACCAATCTCCAAAAAGGGATAGATATACCCATAAGTAAACCACTTTCTAGCTAGCAAATCATAGCTATAGTAAGCTTGGGCAAATCCTTTTAAATCCAGGAGTTTAAATCCACCAAAGACTAAAAAGAAGCCTGCCATAAAACTGGACATTATTTTTACCCAAGGAAAGTTATTTTGTTCAATGTCAGCTAAACTACCTACTACACTAGTTAATAGTATGAGACCAATGATAATGATTAAGGGTTGGTAAGTTCTAAGATAGGATTTGTGTTCTCCCTCACTTTTAACTCTTAACTCTGAACTTTTAACCAAGTCCATTCCACATTTAGGACACCTTCCTGGTGTATCGGAGGTTACTTCTGGATGCATAGGGCAAATGTATTTAGTAGTTTCCATAAGCTAAGAGTACTCTAAATGTTATTCCAACTACTTTAAAATCTCTAAGAATTGCTGGTGTAAACTGGTGTTAGCAGTACCCACCAAATACTGGGTATTAATATCTGTTTCCTGGCCACTCGCGTCAGTCATTACCCCACCAGCTTCGGTCACAATGATCATCCCACCAGCTAAATCCCAGCTGTGGTGATCTGCCAAAAAGAGGGCATCAAGCCGTCCACTGGCCAAAAGTCCCAGTTCATAGGCAGCTGACCCATACTCCCTCTTGGTCCGACACTTAGTCAGTAGTTTTGTTTTATGAGCCATTAACTCCCGCACTTCTGAACTGTGGCTGTAAGAAACTGCCACAATAGATTTCTCAACTGTGGTCTCAGCGGAGGTAATGATTTTTTTATCATTAAGATAGGCTCCTTGACCCTTTTCTGCCCAGTAAAGTTCTTGGGTAAAAGGGTTAAAAAGAACGCCTACTATTGGAAGGTTATCTTTAACTAAACCAATACTAACTGCGCAGATAGGAATTCTTCTTGAGTAATTGGTCGTACCATCGATTGGGTCAATATGCCAACTGAAATCGGAATTTCCTGACTCACCACCCTCCTCGCCTACAATCTTATGCGCAGGAAAAACTTCTTGAATTATACTAATGATTTTTTCCTCAGATTCGCGGTCAATTTTGGTCACTAAGCTATTATCCGCTTTGGAAACAGTGGCTAAATCTGTTTCCCAACCAGCCACCAATATTTTTCCCGCTTCTTGAGCTGCTTTTTTAGCTAATTCTAGTTCTTTACTCACCAATTACCTTTGCTTGGAATTCTAATAAACCTTTTTCCAATTTTTCTGCGCGGCTGTCCACTTCGTTTTTTGTATCTTCTAAATTTGGTCCTTGACCAAAATATTGAATATAATACTTTATTTTAGGTTCTGTTCCAGAAGGGCGAGCGGTGACCCGCGATTTTTGGTCACTTGATAAAACATAAGTGATTTGATCACCAGTGGCTCCGCATTTGTATTTCTCCACTGGTCTTTTCTCTTCCGGCAGCCGGTCAATAATCTCTAGGATTTTGTGCCCCCCAATATCAGTCGGCGGGTGGTGCCTGAAGGCAATCATGATTTGGTTGCGGTTCTCAAACCCGACTTTGCCCCTCATTTCCTGCATGTTCAAAATATTGCGGTAGTAACCATACTCTTGATAAATAGTGTCTAAATAATTCAGAACTGTTTTTTGCTGGTCCTTCAAGTAAGAAACCATTTCCGCCACGATAATGGAAGCGATTGCTGAGTCTTTATCCCGGACAAAAGTTCCTCTTAGGTAGCCCAAACTTTCCTCAGCCGCGAAGACAAAATCATCTTTATTTTCCATCTTCTCAATGATTTCCCCAATGAATTTAAACCCGACTAGTAAATTATCCTCGACCTTGATCCCAAAGCTTTTAGCAATTTCAGAGATTAAGCTCGTGGTGACGTAAGTTTCAATGACTAAATTGTTTGGTTTGAGTTTACCTTGATCTTTTAGCTGGGTCAGAAGGAAATGCACCATCACAATCCCCACCTCATTTCCGGTCAAAAACTGCATTTCATTGGAGGAAAAAGACTTCTTCACCGCCACGCCAATACGGTCGGCATCTGGATCAGAGTTAATCGCCACGTCAGCCCCAATTTTTTCCGCCAAAGCAATCGGAAGCTCCATCACTTCTGGATATTCAGGATTTATCAGATCCCCTTTGGCAGTCGGAAAATTTTCATCCGGAGCAGCTTGTTCGGGCACCATGGTAACGCTGTAACCCTCTTGCTGCAGTACTGGTAACACATTGGTACTGCCAGCTCCATGAATAGGGCTAAAGACGATTTTGGCACTTCTATTTTTAACTAGGCTTAACCCGCGTACGGATTGAATATAGGCCTTATCAACCTGCTCACCAATAATTTCTACCAAACCTTGATTTTTGGCCTCTTCAAAAGCCATTTTCTTTATATCTGTGACATTGGCGACTAGTTCCATAAAATTTTGGTCATAAGGAGGTACGACTTGACCACCATCAGTCCAGTAAAATTTAAAACCATTATCAGTACGGGGATTGTGACTAGCAGTGATCTGGACGCCAGCTACAGTGCCCAAGTGCCTTACGGCAAAAGAGACCTCTGGAGTGGCTCTGAGACCGTCAAAAAGGTAAGATTTGATACCATTGGCGGCAAAGACTTCGCAGCAAAGCTGTGCAAAAAGGCGAGACATTTTCCGGGCCTCATGACCCACCACCACCCCTTTTTTCTTGGCCTCTGGCCCAAAATCTTCAATAAATTGAGACAGCCCCTGGGCGGCTTCACCAATAATTCTTAAATTAATTCTATTTATACCTGCTGCCACGATTCCGCGTATACCACCCGTCCCAATCTCGGCATGTTTATAAAACCGATCTTCTAGCTCAGTCCAATTTTTTTCTGTAATTAATTGATTAAGTTCTTCAAGGTAGATTTGGTACTCAGGGTTAGTCAGCCAAGTTTCTAAATTTGTTGCTGCTTCAGTAGATAAATTGTTTTTAATTTCTTCAGTCATAAACCCTCAATTGGCTAATTATATCACTTGAATAGAAAAACCGGCAGTGCTTTTAAAGCTAACCTGCCGGCAATAACTTCTTCTCAGGAAGCCAAGGCTTGGGCAACTTGCAGATGGGTCAGAAGAGCTTGGCTACTGCTAGAGTACTCCTGAGCGTGACTCTGAAAGTAGATGGTCTTGAGCAGCTCTCTCCTAGCTATTTCCTGTGGGAAGACTCGACAATACTCACTCAGAGTAGCCAGATTGACCCTTTCCCCGGTCCAGAACCCCATGGGATTGGTCGGATCCCCCAGCAGTTGGCCAGTTCTCTCCCGCTCCACATTGGCCTCGTATGCCAAGACGGCCAGATCAGTGACCCCCCGGGAGTCTCCACCAGGGTGGAACTCGCGCCATTCTCCCGTCGGTTCGTGGTAAAGCATCCACAGACCTGCTTCTAACCGCTTCACTAAGGTCCCCTTGATTCCTGCCTGCTGCAGTGCCCTAAAGGCGTAGTAGCGCCAAGCCAAACTGTCTTCGCTCGTTTGTCGCCCCGAGTTCTGAGTCTCAGCATTCAGCTTGGCCTCAACCAGAGTGAGGAACTGATTTAGGTAGGAAGTAGTCTCCCACCCTAAAGTTTGGGCCACCTCATATCTCAAGATACTGTCATGAACTTCCCGAGACGGTAGGCCAGAAGTTGGGTGCTGCAAGAAGTACTCAGTTAGATTTCTCCCCTGACCCTTTAACTCTTCTGGCTTTAGCCCCAGAGTCACAATCACCTTTAGCAAGAGGGCAGAGAGGGAAAGGTCAAATTCGTGGTCACTACTCTCCACTCCTCCACTTACTCCTTGGTGGTTCAGTACCTCTGATACAATCCGGCGAGCGAGCATCTGATCAGGAGTAGGTTTGGATTTCGATACCCTCTCCCACACAGACAGTGACAGCGGGCCACCGACTAGAAGAGAACCACTTCCGAACACGATTGCCCCGGTCACCAAACGACGACTAACCATGATCTTCTCCTTTTTGATTGGCTAGCAAATATTCAGTTTTGGGAATGAAGGCTTGTTAACCAACCAAGTAGGCCCGCTTCGCTCGCCTAGTACAAGGCTAGACTAAGCATCAACGAGGCGAGCAAGTTTAGTTTTCTTTAAATAGTAGCTAGCTGCCCCGTAAGCCCCAAAGAAAACTCCCGTGTAGAAAAAGTCCCCCAGCAGGGTGTATCTAAAATACGGCAGGCCCATCATATAGGAATGCATCAAACCATTTAGAGATTTCTCATACATAGTGGAGTGAGCCCAAACTCCAAAATTAGTAAGAGCAAAGAAAAGAACACTTGAAGAAAAAGTTACGAGGATAATATTGCCAGTTGATTTATGGGTTCTGAGCCACAGACCAAGTAGACCTATCAAAAGAAAACTACCATACACATATGCTCGGGAGAAAAAGCCATCAAAACCAATTACCAAATCAGATACTACCATGATCAGTATGGGCATAATTAGTGCCCATTTTTTTGGTAAGTAAGCTCCGCCAAAGAGAGCTGCGGCACCCACTGGGGTGAAATTGGGCAGGTGGGGAATAATGCGCGCGATAATACCAGTGACGACAAAAAGCAGAGCGAGCATTAAGGTTTGATTTCCTCCAAACGCCACTCGATCAGATCAGTACTTTTGGTGGCATAACTACCAGCCCCTACTTCTGCTTGTTTATCATTGACGTAAAAAGCCCAGAATTCTTTGCTGACATCTGGTTTGTACCCATTAATACTCACCACAAAAGCCATCTCCCCTTCGCCACTAGTTTCGGTTTGAGTCACTTCTTTCAGGATTGCTAAGGCAGTTTTACCTTCCTGACCACGGTAAGCTAAAGTATTTGGTTTCCCTGATTGGGTACTTTCCAGAGTGGCACTTGGAGAAGCATTGTTTTCGGAGGTAGTAGTTGGTTTATTGGAGTTAATAACAAAAAAGATTCCTAGCAAAACTACAGCGACGGCGACAATGGGGTAAAAATTGTCTTTGACTACATTTGAAGATTTCTTAGTAACTTGAGTCATAATACTTCTTTCTGGGCTAGGTTAATTAATATTGAAAAACCCAGCCTCAAGCTGGATTAAAAGTCCTTGCTCGAGGTGTAGATGAAACTTTGTTTTCTGGGTTTACAGTTGCGGCACACCCATGGACTTCCAGCCTCGACTAGACAGTTATCGAGTCTAGGCGGGTCACCATGATTTCCAAAGTTTCACATTGGATTTTATTCAGTATATTAGTAACTTTTTAATATTGTCAACTATTATTCTTTAAATAGTCTTCAATAATCTGGTAATGGTCGAAGGCAAAGCTGTTTTCAGAAGGGAGTTTATCAAATTCAAACCACCTAACTTCAGTAGTTTCTTCATCAAGTCCTTGGACTTTTTCTCCTGCTTCGATTAAATAAACGACAGCAATATTCTGTCTGTTCAAATCGTCCCCTTTTCGATGGGGATTATCGACTACTTTGAGCATCTTTAGGACTTTGCCAGTATAACCTGACTCTTCTTTTAACTCTCTTAAGGAAGCTTCTTCCATCGTCTCCTCGGCCCCTACATACCCGCCCGCTAGTCCCCACAGACCACCATTGGTCAAATGTGGTGCTCTTTTGATCAGTAGAATTTGATTGCCTTTGATAATAATGTTATCGACGACTACATGCCGCAGGCCATGATAAGCAGGTTTTCCATCTTCAAACTGACAACTAATCATTTAGAAATCCACCCCTCTTTTAGCCTTCTTACCACTTTGAAAAGCATGTTTGATTTCTTTCATCTCCGTGACCGTATCAGCAACCTCAATTATTTCTGTCTTAGCAAAATTACCGGTGATCACTAGATCAACATGACGAGGTCGAACCTCGATTAACCGTACAACTTCCGCTGCGGGCACCAGTTTGTAGTGAACCGCGTAGTTGAGCTCGTCAAGAACAACGAGGTCGTATTTGCCTGACTTAACGATCTTCTCTGTCAGCTCCCAAGCCTCTCTAGCGACCTTTTGGTGCTCTTGTAGGGGGAGTTTATCATCTATGATACCAATGAAACCCTTACCTGCTTGAATGAGTTTTATATTTGGAAATTTCTTGAGAGCTTCCAACTCACCATAAAACCAGGACCCTTTGATGAACTGGATAATAGCCACATTGAGCCCATAACCAGCCGCTCGGATAGCCGTACCTAAAGCGGCTGTGGTTTTGCCCTTGCCCCCACCAGTATTGACTACGACCAACCCTTGGCCGCGAGCTTTTCTGAAGGCAGATTTCTCTTCAGCTGTTGTTGGAACTTTGAATTCTTTCAACCCCACCCTTAATTCTTGATTCTTAATACTTAATACTTAACACGCCGAGTACCCGCAGGCGTAGCATTTCTTGCACCCTTCTTCAAAGACAAGCTTGGCTTGACCACACTGAGGGCAAAAGTCCCCTTGTTTTTCTACTAGCGGCAGCGCAATTTGGCCCACGGCCTCCATTTCAGTCGTGGACTTTACCACTGTTGGGGGTGTTGAGTGGCCGTTGCCATTGGTTGCCCCGTTGGTGTGGTTCTGGGTACTAGCTGCCTCCGCC
Organism: uncultured Gammaproteobacteria bacterium; assembly: GCA_964349395.1. Lineage (GTDB taxonomy): Bacteria > Patescibacteriota > Microgenomatia > Woykebacterales > RBG-16-39-9b > CAYGGA01. The sequence goes on from CAYGGA010000018.1 coordinate 9,911, forward strand.
GACTCAGCTAGAGCTCCACGCACGGTTTTAATCTCGACATGTTCGTACAGAACTTTAGAGATAGCATCCGCTAGTGAACGAACCCGGTTGGTGCCAAATCCTAAAGCACCACTGCCCCCAATCCCCTTGAGTTGAAAAGCAATTTTTTCGGCGACTTGCTGCGGCGAGTAAGCACTCGGGATACGGAGGGCCACACTCATTAATCTACCCATGGCTTCAGCATCAGCAGTGATATCAGAACCAGCTTTACCGACATTGATAAAGACCTCAAACGGATTGCCATCGGGATCTTCATTGATCGTGATAAAGGCTTCCCCCACGGGTGTCTGAGCTCGGTAAGTATACCCAGTCAAAACCGCTGGTCGGTGTCTAAGTTTGGCAGCCACCTCGACTGGTTTTTCTTCCACTTTTGGTTTCTCCTCCACATGGCTCAAAACTCCCGCTCGGGATCCATCGCGCATATAGGTGACACCTTTACACCCCAAATCATAAGCCATGGTGTACAGTCTTTTTACTTCATCTACACTATGAGCATTGGGAGCATTGACAGTCTTGGAGATGGAAGAGTCAGTGTAGTACTGGATAGTGGCTTGCATTCTCACGTGCTCTTCTGGACTCAGATCATTGGCACTAACAAAATAGTCTGGTTTCTCACTTCCCTCGGTAGCATTATTTTTCCACTCTTCATACAAAGGGTGATAGAGAGTGTGTTCGCCGGTGCGGTCTCGTCTCACCATGGCAAAATCATAAACAGGCTCAATACCACTAGAAGCACCGCTAACTAAAGAAGTAGTCCCGGTAGGTGCTTGAGTCAGCAGAACTGCATTTCTGATACCATACTTACCGATTTTATCTTGGACTTCTCTGGGCAATCTCTTGATGAAAGTTCCTTGGAGATATTTTTCTTTATCAAATTTGGAGAAGGCCCCTTTTTCTTTGGCAATCTCAGCTGATACGCTGTAAGCATTGTCCCTGATGGTTTTATAGATTTTCTCCACCTCAGTGATTGCGTTGTCAGACCCATAAGGAAGCTTCATCTTAATCAAAGCGTCCCCAAGACCCATGGTCCCAAGGCCAGTGCGACGAATACTTTTTTGCTGCTCTTCATTTTCTTTATAAAAGTAGTAGTTCGCATCAACCACATTGTCGAGCATACGGATAGCAGTGCGAGTATGATCAGCTAGCATTTCATAATCCATCTTGCCACCCTCGACAAAATTGGAGAGATTTAAAGCCCCAAGATTGCAGACTGCCCAGGCCCCGAGTGGTTGTTCTCCACAAGGATTGGTGGAAATTAATTTCTCAAAATACCAAGTGTTGGAAAGTTTGTTGGACCGATCAATAAAGTGCAGGCCTGGCTCAGCAGAAGCCCAAGCGGCCTGACAAATCATATCCCAAACTTCTTTAGCTTTCACGCTCTTGTGATGGTCGACTTTATAACCCTTAGCTAACCATTTTTCCAAGTCCCCATCCCACTCCTCGTCATATTTGGGATGTTTGACATCAGGATAAACCAAGTCCCAATCCCCATCATTTTTGACGGCTTCCATGAAAGCATCAGACACACAAACACTCAAATTGGCACCATTAATCCTCGATAAATCTTGCTTTACCTGAATAAATTCTTCCATGTCCGGATGCCAATCATTGATCATGAGCATAAGAGCGCCTCGCCTGGAACCACCTTGCTGAATGACATCATGAGTAGCTACCGAGTAAAGCTCGGCCCAGTTTACCGGACCACTGGCAGTACCATTTACTTTTTTAACCCGAGCACCTCTTGGTCGTAGTGACGATAAATTGATACCAACTCCTCCGGCTCTGGACATAATCTCGACCATGATTTTGAGATTATCAATGATTCCGCCTCGAGAGTCAGGAGGTGAGGGGATAACAAAACAATTGTAAAAAGTTACTTCATAACCAGTTCCTGCCCCTGATAAAATTCTGCCCGCAGGTACAAATTTAAAATCTTCCATGCTACTGTAGAATTTCTTGGCCCATTTTTCTCTCTCTTCTGGTTTTTCCACTTGAGCTAAACCGTGAGCTACGCGGTACCACATCTGCTCGGGGTGCTCTTCCATAGGATCACCTTTAGCATCTTTGAGAGAGTATCTGTCCATGAAGACAGTTTTGCGGATACCATCAAGCTCGGTCTTTTTTTCTAATTTATCTTTTTCAATATAAAACTGATTGGAATGAACTAAAGTTTTGGTTTTGGGATCTTGGAGATGACCATTTCTATCTAGATGAAAGAACTGATCCTTTGATGGTACATGACCGTTCAGACTGGTTTTAGGTCGGCCTGGACCTTTAGATTTAGTAGACTCAATAGTATTTTTGGCAAGCTCACCCTTCATTTAACCTCCTAAAGCTTACTCAAACTTTCCTTAAGGAAAGTTTGGCAAGTAATAATAAACTTAGACAATTTTTAAACTGTAGCAGAAGCTCTTTCGGAGAAAGATCTTCTTAGCGTTAGCGCAGAACGATTTCGTAGAAAGAGTTCTATTTTAATGTTTGTACAACTTTCTCAAAGGACTCTACGTCCTCAAACTGTCGATAGACACTGGCAAACCGGATATAGGCAATCTTATCAATGGCTTTTAGTTTTTTCATCACTAAATTACCAATGATTTTACTTTCAATCTCAATAGAGTCACGGTTCCTAAGATCTCTTTCAATGTCCTCCACTGCTTTCTCGATCATATCTAGACTGACTGGTCTTTTTTCACAAGCTTTCATCATCCCAGTGATTAGTTTTTGACGATCAAAAGTCTGCCGACTGCCATCTTTTTTAACCACAATCAAAGTCGCCATTTCGCTGCGCTCATAAGTCGTAAATCTTTTTTGGCAGTTCTCACACTCACGACGACGACGGATCGTGGAAAAATCGTCACTGTCGCGTGAGTCCATGACGGAAGTTTCGGAATGACTACAGTACGGACATTTCATAATAAATTCTGGTTTGCTCTAAACTACTCCTGGAAGGGTGCAACCACTACATTTTGTGCACAATATGGAGTCTACCACCAACATCTTGTGAGTGTCAAGGTCCTAAAAAGCGACAGTAAGTCTGTCAATTATACCCTGGATTTTATCAGGAGAGAGGGATGCTAAAGCAAAAAGTCGACCCCATGTTTTTCTCACTACTTACTGAAATTTTACCCCCGTGGGCTTCTACAATCCCACGCACAACCACTAACCCCAATCCCGACCCAATACTGCCTTTGGATGAAGATAAGCGGTTATACCTTGTAAAAAGCGTGTCCATTTCCTCTTTACTCATCCCCCGCCCCTCGTCTTTAATACACACCAGGGCATTGGTTTCTCCGACCTGAACTTCAAGCTCGATCTTTCCCTGATCGGTATATTTGATGGCATTGGAGAGCAGATTGGTAACCACTTGGCGAATACGAAAACTGTCCATGGGTACTTCAGGAAGCTGGTGATGGAGGTAGATTAGTTTAAGCTTTTTTTGCTCTGCTAAGGGCTGAAAAGCATCCACCACGTCTTTTAGAAGTTTATCTAAATCCGCATTTTCTTTCATAATTGAGAACTTACCTGCTTCCATCTTCGCTAGATCTAAGATCGCCGAGACTAATTCCAGCATGGACTGCGCCGAAGTCTTTATGGATACCACCAACTCTTCTTGGACTTCTCTTTTAAGATCCTTATGTCGCAGAATGGTATCGGCAGATCCGGAGATCAAAGATAGGGGAGTACGCAGTTCATGGACTACCAAAGCATTAAACTCCTCTTTGGTATTTAAAAGGTTTTTGGTGTCAGTGAGTTCACGCTGCAGTTTCTCGCGCCAAAAAGCAGCTACCAGAAAGGCAATCAATGAGAACAGGTTCAGGAAGAAAAGAATAAAGATGGACAGGATAATATTCATGCTATCTGGTAATTTAAGTTAAGGGACACCCTCCGCCCCAGTAGCTGTAGTTTTCTGCAGTATAGTTTTGACTTTTTCCACTACTTCTTTGGGAGTAGCAAAGTATTTCACGACAAAGTCTGCTGCCCCTAGCGAGAAGGCCTCTTTCATATTTTTTTGTTCACCATAATTGGTCAAGACCATCACGGGAATGTTTTTGGTACGGGGGTCTTCTTTTAGTTTTTTTAAAAGTTGTAGCCCGTCCATTTTGGGGACCATAATATCAGTCACTATGAGAGCTGGAAGAGATTCTTGAGCCATACTAAAAGCTTCTTCCCCATCTCTAGCCCACTTTACTTTAAAATCATTGAGCTCAAACTCAACTGAGTACATTTTAGCTAAGTACTCTTCATCCTCCACTAATTGGACCAGAGTATCAGTAAAATTCACTTACCCTCTTTTAATATCTTCTGCACTATTTCAATTACTTCTAGTGGGGTGTGATTTGATTTGACCAAATAGTCCTCGGCTCCTAGTGCTAAACCTTTATCTTTGGCTGATTCTTCTGGTAAATTGGAAAGCAAAACTACTTTGATATTGCGGGTTGTTTCATTTTCCTTAATTTTCTTTAAAACATCCAAACCATTGGTGCCAGGCAACATGATATCGAGAAGGACTAAATCGGGCTTCATATCGGCAAATTTAGTCAATGCTTCTAGACCATTAGTCAGGTAGCTAAATTCAAACCCAGCTTTTTCAAATTGGAGTTTGTAAAGCTCATCCAACTCAATATCATCTTCCACCAAAAGAATTTTTTGCATACTAAAATATTAGAGTAACTAAGTAGGGAAGTAAAGAAGAGATAGGGCGTTTGATTTAATATTTAACATAATGTGTATATAATTCACTTAAGGAAAGGAGCGATAATGATGCCTGAAAAAGATAAGTCAAAAAAGTTACTTCTTCCACCCAAACCAAAGCGCCCTTTAACAGTAGCAAGGCTTGATGCACAGGCGTTAAAAGAAGAGGATCCTGTTACCCGGCATAAAAGACTACGGCAGCGCAGGTTAAACCAAAAATTTTTGGATTTTAGGATTGGCTGCTGATTTATTTGAGCCTTGTCAAATGTTGATGAGGCTCTTTCTTTTGCCAAACTTTTCGTAAAGGAAAATTTGAAACTTAGTCGTGAATAATATTTTCTTTGGTAAGGTAGTCTTCGACATCTAGGGCTGCTTTACACCCCGCACCCGCGGCGGTAATCGCCTGTTTGTACTTGTGGTCATGAACATCTCCCGCCACAAAAACCCCACTGATATTGGTTTGAGTTTCTGCTTCGGGCACAGCGTACCCTGCACTATCAATCGTGATTTTGTCTTTAAAAATATCCGTATTGGGTTTATGCCCGATGGCTACAAAAAGTCCATCCGTCTGAATCTCGCTTTTCTCACCGGTTTTCACATTTTTTATTTTGATACCGGTCACATTTTTGTCACCTAAGACTTCTTCCACCACGCTGTTCCAGACAAAGTTTATTTTGGGGTTACTTTTCGCCCGCTCTTGCCAGATTGGGAAAGCAGTTAGTTTATCTCGACGGTGAACTACGGTCACGTCCGCAAATTTAGTCAAAAACAAAGCTTCTTTCATGGCGGTGTCCCCTCCCCCAACCACCACTACCTTTTTGTCTCTAAAGAAGGCCCCATCACAAACTGCACAAGCTGAGACGCCTCTACCAATTAGTTTTTCTTCACTAGCAATCCCAAGCCATTTAGCCGAGGCCCCAGTCGCAATGATGATAGTTTTACTCTTGAAATCCCCTTCGTCCGTCGTCACAATAAAAGGTTGTTTCTCCAAGTTGACGGAGATAGCGTCTAACTGCTTTATTTCCGCGCCAAATTTAGTCGCTTGATCACGCATTTTGAAAATCAACTCTGGACCGGTTATTCCCTCCGGAAAACCAGGAAAATCTTCGACATCAGTCGTGATCATCAGCTGCCCCCCAAAGGAAGCGCCGCCAATGACCAAGGTCTTTAGGCGTGCACGGGAAGTGTAAATCGCCGCTGTCAAGGCCGCGGGACCAGATCCAATAATGAGAACGTCATAAATCTTTTTTTCCATAGCTTACCTTTGTTTAAAGAGTAACACAGCTTACAAATTCATCCAGACAGAATTAAGTATTAAGAATTAAGAATTAAGGG
>CAYGGA010000019.1:0-14831 GCA_964349395.1 uncultured Gammaproteobacteria bacterium
CATGAATATAACATCTGAATTTAACGAAAGGCAAATGACATACTATGGATCCTATACTCCTAGCAATTATCGCTGTTTTAGCCGCAGGCGGGGGTGCTTACGGTTACAATTACTACCAAAAAAGAAATAAAACTTCTAAGAAAACCTCTGAAAAAGAAGACTACCCAACCACTGCACAAACAAAAGAAGCTGAGACTAAAGCCCGCGAAATCATCGTTGAAGCCCGAGATGAGGCTTTCAAAATCAAAAAAGACGCTGAAGATGAAGCGCGCACTACTCGCGCTGAAGTGATTCAGCTCGAACAAAGATTAGCCTCTAAAGAAGTTTCCATTGAAGCTAAAATTGCCACCCTTGATGAAAAAGAAAAAAATATTGATTCCCAAAAAGAGGAGTTAAGACTTAAAGCGGAAGAGCTGGAAAAGAAATCAGTCGAGCTGATTAATAAACTTGAAAAAACCGCTGGGATCACTCGTGACGAAGCCAAAAAACTCATCATGGACGCCGTTGAGAATAAATTAAAAGATGAGATTTCCAAAAAAATCAGAGAGTCAGAAACTAGTATCAAAGAGGCCGCTGACAGTAAAGCAAAAGAAATTTTAGTCTCGGCCATGCAAAGAGGGGCCACGGACTACGTCCCGGAATACACTACTTCTGTCTTAAAACTCCAAGATGACGAGATCAAAGGTAGAATCATTGGTAAAGAAGGTAGAAATATCCGTGCTCTTGAGATGGCTACGGGAGTAGATTTTGATATTGATGACACCCCTGGGGAAATCAGACTGTCATCTTTTGATGGTGAGAGACGGGAAGTAGCAAAAGTGAGCCTCGAGAGGCTCATTGCTGATGGTCGGATCCAACCACAACGAATTGAAGAAATTGTGGAAAGGACCCGCGCTGAGTTTGCCAAAATCAGACGGGAAGAAGGTGAGAAACTCATGCATGCTGTCGGTGTCCACTCCCTTCCTGGGGAAGTGGTGGAAGCTTTGGGGAAATTCAAATGGAGATTTTCCTATGGCCAAAGCTTGGTAACCCATACCCTGGAAGAAACCAAAATTGGAGTGGGGATTGCCACCGAACTAAAGCTTGATATCAATAAAGTCAGACTAGGGTGTCTTTTTCATGACATTGGAAAAGCGTTTACCCCAGAGGTCGAAGGGTCTCATGTGGAAGTTGGGGCAAATTTTTTGAGAAAATTCAATATCCCAAAAGACGTCATTGATATAGTTGAGGAGCATCATGAAGATAAACCTTTCTCTTCTCTAGAGAGTGTGGTCGTCTGGATCTCTGATGCGATCTCAGGGTCTCGTCCCGGGGCTAGGCATGAGAGTGTGGAAGAGTACATGAAGAGGATCTCTGAGCTAGAAAAAGTGGCCAATGACTTCCCCGGGGTGAAGCAAACTTATGCTATCCAAGCCGGTAGGGAAGTCAGAGTCATTGTAATCCCCCAAGAAGTGGATGACGCGGGGATCACCAAGCTTTCTCATGACATTGCCGAAAAGATCCATTCGGATCTGACTTATCCAGGACAGGTAAAAGTTACCGTCATCCGAGAAACTCGAGCTATCGACGTTGCTAAGTAAATTTCAAATATATATACTCTTGATATGTCTAAGTTAGTTATCTCCAGGTTATTGAAAGTTTTAGCAACTTGGGTTCTTTTTAGCTTCTTTTGGCCTGCAGCTATTATTGCACTTTGGTTCTGGTTACCATGGTCATGGCAAGCCAAATTAGTAGTCTTACTAGTTTTGACTGCGTTTATAACTTTGGGTCCTATGTCTTTTTGGGTCTTGTGTCCAAGCGGCTCCTCAGCATATATGAGTGGGGATTTAAGTGCTTGTGGGTAAGTAATTGCCTTTCTCCTGGAAAAACTATACAATTCACCTATTATTCTGTCCTTTAGCGAAGCGCAGAAGTTTTCTGAAAGAAAAGCTTCTAGAAAGAAAATCTCATGAACATACTATTTATTGGTGACGTGGTAGCCCGCCTAGGACGCGAAGCGGTGGCAACTGTCTTACCAGAACTAATTGACTCCCATAAAATTGATTTAGTAATCGCCAACATTGAAAATCTAGCTCACGGTAAAGGGGCGACTAGGGATACTGTAAATGAGCTCCGCAAAGCAGGGGTAGATTTGTTTACCTCCGGAAATCACATCTTTTTTAGAGATGAATATAAAGAAGATTTAGCTGACGATGAGACGATCACTAGGCCTGCAAATTATCCCGATGATGTTCCTGGTCATGGCTACACCTTTACCAAAGTGGGCAAAGACAAAGTCATGCTTATAAACTTGATTGGCAGGCAGTGGATTGATCAGCCAATTAATGACCCTTTTCGGAAAATGGATGACCTTTTAAAGATAGCCAAGAAAGAAAAAGCTAAAGTGATCTTAATTGATTTCCATGCCGAGGCGACCAGTGAAAAAAATGCTATGGCCTGGTATTTGGATGGTAAAGTCTCTGCCCTGGTGGGTACTCATACCCATATTCCTACCTCTGATGCTTGGATATTGCCCCAAGGAACAGGGTTTGTGACTGATATTGGGATGACTGGAGCTCAGCACTCGGTGATTGGGGTGGCTCCAGAGATTATCATTGCTGCTCAAAAAAATCCTGGCCCCCAAAAATTTGAGTGGGTAGAAGAAGGACCAAAGGTCTTTAATTCTGTTTTCCTCAAGATTTCTTCCAAAGGTGTATGTGAAGAAATCGTTCGTCTTGACCAAATTCTCTCTGAATGATCCTAAAATACTTGACAGGTAAAGCAGAAACTAATATCTTAGAGGAAGAAGGAACTGTCCTAATGCTCAAAACCGAGGTGATCGAAAAAGTTGCCAAAGATGCTAAGCTCACTAAAAGAGCTGCTAAAGAAGCAGTTGAGTCTACTTTCACTGCGATTGAAGCTGCCCTGCGAAAAGGTGATAAAGTAGTCTTTTCTGGTTTTGGTACATTTCTGGTGCGTTCCCGTCGCTCTCGTACTGGTAGGAATCCAAAGACCGGAGATTCTCTCCAACTCCCTGACATGAAAACCATTGGTTTCATTGCCTCAAAGTCTTTGAAGAAGATGGTTCGCTAAAAAGTTATGTGACCCGCTACCTACTACCCACTTTTCCAATAAAACTGTAAAATACCTATATAAGCGAAGCATATTTTTCGCTGGAGCTCAAAATGAAACACCCACGAGACCCAATTGGTGTCAGAGAAGCAATTTGGGGATTGATTTATACGATTCGTACCCAAAATAATTTTCGTATTCATATTCTGGTCGCAATATTAGCGATCGCTTTAGCTAGTCTTTTTAATGTTACTTACACCGAGTGGTTGGTAATAATCGTTATGATTGCCATAGTACTGGTGGCAGAAATGACCAATACTGCCCTTGAGGCCACTGTTGATCTAACCGTCTCTGATTTAAATCCGATTGCCAAAGTTGTCAAAGATACGGCCGCGGGGGCAGTTTTACTCGCCTCCCTTTTTGCCCTGATTGTGGGCCTTATCATTTTCCTTCCCTATTTCCAAAAATTACTTATTTAGCTAAAAGAAACTGGACAGAAGATTAGTCTGTCCAGTTTTTGTCACTAACTCGCAACAAGCTCTCCGGTTAGAATATCCTTACCTAATAGTACCCTTGGGCGAGGCTTGACTCCACGTAGAGCCGAGATGGCGGCAGTAAAATGTTGAGGAGTGGTTCCACAACAGCCACCTACCACACTAATCCCAAATTCGCTAACAAATTGTTTTTGCCAACGAGTGAACTCTACTGGTGAGAGCGGGTAGATTGGTTTGCCACCTGGGCCTATTTCGGGCAGACCAGCGTTAGGTCCGACGAAAAGGGGCCTGCGACAGTGAGCGGTGAAATACCTGATGTGATCCACCATTTGCTCAGGACCGGTTGCACAGTTAATACCCATCAGATCGACGACATCTAGCCCGTTCAAAACCGCGGGCGGTACCGTGGAATCTGACCCGAGAAGCATAGAACCAGTGGCCTCAAAGGTAACACTAGCAATTACGGGCAATCTCTTTCCCCACTCCGCAAAGACATCTGCGATTGCAATCAGCGCAACTTTGGTCTGGAGTAGGTCTTGGCAAGTCTCAACCTTCAGGACATCAATCCCGCCTTCGATCAAACCCATAACTTGGGCAGTGTAGCTGTGGTGTAAGGTCTCGAAGTCAGTTTGGCTCAGGCTAGGGAGTTTGGTCCCAGGTCCGATGGAGCCAAAACTGAAGCGTGGATGGTCGGGAGTGGAAAACTCATCGCGCACCTGACCGACCAGTTGGGCAGCAGTTCGATTTAGCTCAAAAGTACGAGGTGCTAAGTCAAATTCTGCCAAGACGATCTCGTTGGCGCCGAAGGTGCAAGCATCGACAGCGTCACACCCCACCTCATAGAAGCTGCGGAAAATCGCCTGAAGGACTTCCGGTCTGGAGACATTAAGCCATTCCGGGCAGTCCAGATAGGTCTCTTCTTTCTCCGTCCCCTGGAAAGCAGTGAAGTTTTCTGGTCCCAGATCTAGCTCCAAGATGGACGTGCCGATCGAACCAGCGGCAAAAAACACCCCTTTTTGGAGTCGATCAAAAAAAGGATGCTCCCAGTATCGGGGCAAAGCTGTATTCATCACACCCTCTCCTTTTGAGGATTATAACCTCTTTTGTGCTAGAATTCACTCCATGAACAAACTATTAGTAATTGTGGGACCCACTGGTACTGGGAAATCAAATTTGGCGATTTCTCTTGCTAAACCATACCAGGGTGAAATCATCAGTGCTGACTCCAGACAATTGTACAAGGAAATGGATATTGCTACTGGTAAAGAAGTGACTCAATTAAAAGAGGGTAAAGCAGAAAAGCATGAGGGTTACTGGGTAGTAGACAAAGTCAAGATAAATCTTTATGACCTCATAGGTCCAAAAGAGACATTTTCCGTAGCTGCCTACCAACAAAAAGCCGTGGCAGTAATAAAAAAACTGCACCAAGAAAAAAGATTACCTATCTTAGTGGGTGGGACAGGGTTGTATATCATGTCGGTCACCGATGGTTTAAAAATTCCCAAGTCTCCTCCTAATTTTGAACTACGCCGAAAATTGGAAAATACTCTTCCTGCCCTTTTGTATAAAAAACTAAAAGAAGTCGATCCTGTGACAGCGAGTAGAATCGATGAAAATAATCCTCGTCGGTTGGTAAGAGCTCTTGAAGTTTACTACCAGACTGGGGAACCAATCTCTACTCTGCAGGAAAAGTATAGCCCGGAATTTGATTTACTGTTTATTGGTCTGACTGCTCCAAGGGAAAAACTTTATGAAAACGCTGACAGAGGAGTGGAGGAGTGGGTGAAAATTGGGTTAGTAGAAGAGACCCAAGAGTTATTAAAGAAAGGATACTCCCTGGCCTTACCATCAATGACTTCGATTGGCTATCGCCAAATTAGTATGCATTTAGAAAAAAAGCTGACTTTGGAAGAAGCAGTGCAGCGAATAAAATTTGATCGCCACAACTACATTCGTCGTCAACAAACTTGGTTTAAAAGAGATGGACGAGTTTTTTGGTTTGACATTACCGATGGTGATAGCGCTGCCAAAATATCAAAATTGGTAAGTCAGTGGTACAATACTGGCAATGACTCTTCGTAATTTTATTTTCTTACTGCTCGTAACAATCGCTTTTGTGCTCTTCGCCGTACGTGCTGTATTAACCCCCTTTATTTTAGCTGCTTTGACTGCTTATATCCTAAACCCATTGGTTAAACTTCTACAACGAAAACTGAAAATTAATCGCGTACTGTCAATTTTGGTCGTTTTCGTATCTTTAGTGGCGGTGGTTATTGGTACAATCTATTGGGTTGGCGGTGGTTTACTACAAGAAGCGCAACAAGTTCAGAGTGAAAATCGTAATCTAACTTTTTTTGATCCGGAAACAATTAATAATTTGCCTGAGTTTGAAATTGCCGGCCAAAAATTTGGTTTAAAGCCAGTGGCAGAAGAAATTCCCAAAACATTGGTAAATGCTACCACCCACTGGCAAGAAAATCTCTGGCCCTTTATTACTGATGCTTTTGGGCGCATATTAGCCACATTTGTTTTTCTGCTAGCTACATTTTATTTTTTGAAGGATGGACGAAAGTTCTTAGACTATTTTAAATCCCTTTTCCCAGCTGCGTACCGAACTAATCTAGAAAGAGTGGAGGAAGATATTAATCGAGTCTTCGGGAACTATCTGAGAGGTCAGATTCTTTTGGTGGTGATCATGAGTGTGGCCTCATTTATTTTCTTATCGATTCTGGGAGTAAAGTTTGCCTTGACTGTGGCAGTGTTAACCGGGTTCTTGGAACTTATGCCATTTTTTGGTCCAGTCATTGCTACTACCTTTGCGGCCCTAACTGTCTATCTCACGGGTCAAAATAATTGGGGTTTGGACCCGACAGCTTTGACGACAGTAGTGATTGTAGTTTATATTAGTCTTAGACTGCTTGAGGACTACTTTGTGATCCCACAAGTCTTAGGGCATGTCACTAAACTGCACCCGCTCCTGGTTTTGTTTGCAGTTTTGGCTGGAGGGCATGTTTACGGTGCTCTAGGTTTTATCCTAGCGGTGCCACTGGTAGCGACTCTAAGAATTGTTATTAGATTTTTAGTAAGGGAAGTCAATTGGAAAAAATCGTAAAAGTTGAAATCTCGGTTAAAAGTTTTCTAAAACTCCTGCTCGTGGTTTTAGGTTTAGTAATAGCCTGGCAATTGCAAGGTATTATTTTGTCTCTAGTAGTTGCTTACATTTTAATGGCCGGTCTAGCTCCTTTAGTAGATTATCTCCATGAAAATTTGAAGATAAATAAAAGTGCAGCTATTTTACTGACCTACTTTTTAGCCCTCATCTTTATTGGCTTTTTAGGATTTATTATTATCCCACCCTTGCTTACTCAAGTAAGTGAGCTCTTTGCCAATCTGCCTTATTATCTAGCTAGTGCGGTCGGAACACTGGGCTTTAGCGGGTCCACCGCGGAAGCGAGCGACTATGCCCAAAACATAATCAATTACGTGGTGGGAAGACTAGATGGTTTTGGCAGCCAAGTAGTCTCAGTGACGGTCGGAGTTTTCTCGGGAATCTTTAGTTTCTTCACTGTAGCCGTCTTAACTTTCTTTCTTCTTTTAGAAAGAGAACGAATAAAGGACAATGTCTTTTTGTTTTTTCCTCAAATCCACAAAGCGCGAACCAGAAAAATCGCTCATGAGATCGAGAAGAAATTGGGGGCTTGGGTTATTGGCCAACTCGTCTTAGGGTTTATCGTTGGGATAATTACCTGGATCGGCCTGTATATCTTTGGTGTTCCTTATGCTTTACCTTTAGCGGTGGTCGCAGGAATTTTAGAATTAATACCGATTATTGGTCCGATTTTGAGTGCTATCCCCGCGATTATCGTGGCGTTGGTACAATCCCCAGTTTTAGGTTTGGGGGTTGGAATCTTCTTCTTAGTAGTTCAGCAGCTAGAGAATAACGTCTTGGTACCTAAAGTAATGGAAAAAGCCGTGGGCCTAAGTCCTTTGATTACCATCGTTGCGCTTTTGATAGGATCCTCGCTTATGGGGGTTTTAGGAGCACTTCTGTCTGTACCTATCGCCGCGGCGATCAAAGTGATCTATGATGATCACCTCGAAAATCGCATTTCTTAACTTATACCAATATCAAAAATTTCTCGAAGATGCGGGTTTAGTAAGATTATTACTTGCAGGAGCACAATCAGTAAAATTGCAAGCAATAATCTTTTATTGGTATGCCAAGGATGAGGACGCCTTACTAAAAATGCAATTCCCAATTGAAGTAGTATCAGAAGCGTAAAAGCGACCATGCGAGCTTCTTCTAGGGAGCCAAGTTGTAATACTATTAGGAAAGCAGTTACCGTAAGAGTGGCCACTAGGCCACCAATTTTCAGTAACCAATAAGGATCAAGTAGTTGAATAATTCCAATTGTTTTATCTCGAGGTAAGCGAGACATAACTTGGGGGTCTTTAGGATCAGTCGCCAAAGCAAGTGCAGGTAGACTATCAGATACTAAATTTATCCAAAGAATCTGCACTGGAGTTAGGGGCAAGGGAACACCTAAAAAGACAGCCGCTAAAATCACAAATAACTCACTGGAATTACTTGAGAGCAAAAACTTTAGGGACTTTAAAATATTATCATAAATCACCCGACCTTCCTCCACCGCGCTGACCAGAGTGCTGTAGTTGTCGTCTGTCAAAATGATATCGGCAGTTTCTTTGGCTACGTCCGTGCCAGTGATGGCCATCGCCACGCCCACGTCGGCTTGCTTTAGAGCGGGTGCGTCGTTTACCCCGTCCCCTGTCACCGCGACCACATTTCCTTGAGATTGAAGGGCACTGACGATTCTATTTTTATCCACCGGATTGATGCGGGCAAAGACACTGTACTTCGCCACTGCCTCTCCTAATTCCACGCTATTTAATTTTCCTAAATCCGTGCTGGGAAAAACCTGGTCTTTGGAAGTAATAATTCCTGCTTCCATGCCAATTGTTTGGGCAGTAAGAGGGTTATCCCCGGTAATCATGATGGTTCTAATACCCGCCCTAGAGGCCAGGGTAATGGCTTCTTTGACTTCAGGACGAATCGGGTCAGAGATTCCTACTAGTCCTACAAAGATCAGATCTTTTTCTGCCTCACCTCTTTCCAACCTTTTTTTAGTAACTTTTTTATAACCAAAAGCCATCACTCTTTCCCCCTTGGCAGCTAAAGTACCAATGGCGATTAGGATTTTCTCTCGTTCCGAGGAGGTCAGCTTTCTTGTTTTGCCATTTTTCCCTAGTGCATGAGTAGATTTATCTAAAACTATTTCCGGAGCTCCTTTAGTTAGAATCTCTAAATCTGTGTCTTGCCAGAGTACAGACATGGTTTTGAGATTACTAGCAAAAGGGAATTCTTCTACTAATTTACCTCTTAAGCGGAGATTTTCCACTGAATAGTCTAGTTGGTGGGCCAAGTTCAAAAGCGAGCTTTCAGTTTTTTCACCAACCACTTCAAAACTTTCATCGATCCGGCTTAGAGTATTGGCATTGTTAGCTAAAACCGCGATCCGTATGAGGGAGTCGAGAAGTTTAGTTTTCTTAACACTGAGGTCAAAAATCTCAAAATCAAGATACAGGTGACTGACAGACATTTTATTTTGCGTTAAGGTACCAGTTTTATCAGTACAGATAACATTGGTAGATCCCAGAGTTTCAATGGAGCTCAGGCGGCGAACCACTGCTTTCTTTCGAGTCATCCGCTGGACCCCTAAGGCAAGAGTAACGGTTAAGACCGCCGGTAGTCCTTCGGGGACGACGGCAACCGCCAAAGAAACACTGGTTAAAATCATTTTTAGCAAGTCAGCACCTTTAAAGATGCCTACAACAAAAATAAAGAAAGAGGCTCCAAGCACCAAATAAGCTAATATCTTTCCAAGAGAAGTAAGTTGTTTTTGCAGGGGAGTGGGTTCATCGGGGATAGATTTAATCAATTGAGCGATTTGCCCAAATTTAGTCCTCTCCCCCGTGGCCACTACTCGAGCTTGGGCATGTCCAGCTACCACGGTAGTTCCTAAAAAGACTTTACCTTCGTCACTCTCTCCCCCAACAACCTTGGGTATTGGAGCGGACTCTCCAGTCAGAGAGGACTCATCTATCTCTAGGCCCGTAATTTCTAGTAAGTGGCAATCTGCTGGGACGCGGGTGCCTTCTTCGAGCAAGACTAGATCTCCAACTACTAAGTATTTTGGATCTAGCAGCATTTCTTTACTATCTCTACGCACGCGCACTTGGCTTTTAACCATATTTTTGAGAGCTTTAATCGCTCTCTCGGCTCTAAATTCTTGGACAAAACCAAAAATAGCATTGATAAGAACAACAACGATGATAAAGAATGCATCCACAAAGTCACCAAGAAAATAAGCTAAAACACTAGCAAAAATTAAGATCAAAATTAGAACACTTTTAAATTGTGAAAAAAAGATTCCCAGAGGCCTGATCGGATTAACGTCAGCTAGAGTGTTCAAGCCGTTTTGTTGGAGGAGATTTTTAGCTTCAGGAGAAGTAAGGCCGGTGTAACTCATCAAGTTAGTATATTCAGAAGTGACCTAAGTTGACAAGGCTGCCATTCTTTTCCCCCTTGAAAATCCATCAAAAATATGATATACTCTATAGGCTTAAAGATGGGCAGATAATCGCTGTACCTTTGGTGCAGAGGAAAGTCCAGACAGCATAGAGCCGGGTGTCCCTTGTAAGAGGGAGCGCGTGAGCGCCAGTTAGAGCAACAGTGACGAACCGAGGTAAAGCTCGGGTGAAACGGGCAATCCTCCCCGCTGCAATCTCCGAATGACTCGTTTAGTCCGCTTAGCGGACCAAGCAGGCGGCTCGCCGAGAGTCAAAGTCGAGAGCATCTCACCGTAAGGTGGGAAAAGTAGACCATTTCGTCTTCTTTAGAGAGATGATTATCTAGTCCCGATTTCGGGATGAACAGAATCTGGCTTATGAACATCTTTAAGCACCAAAGAATCCCTTCTCAAATGGAGGGATTTTTTGTTAGGTTAAAATTAAGAATAGTAAAGAGAGAATGACGATACTTATCTGCCAGGAGTCTCTGGTTATTGCCCACATCAAGGCTTTTTCATGGTGACCGTGCCAATGGAAAAGGTATTGATGCATACTGTTTTCCCACCGAATAATTCCAATTTTGGGGATTTTTTTAAAATACAATAGCCCTTCAACCACATCTGGTAGAAGGGATGCGCCAATGGCTATCAAGACAATCAAAGAGGTATGGGAAAATCCAAATTTGAGTAAAGTAAAACTATAAAATATTAGAAAACTTCCAAAAAGATCTAAAAACAAAAGTGGCGGCAGATTACCAAATTCTTTATTACTAATAATATGGCCATGAGGGACAAAATCAGCCAGATAATGAAATACCAGCCCAAAAGAAACTGCTGCCAAGAAAGCTGGTATTGGGTCATTGGTGTAAGTAGCAACTACCAGCCCGACGGTAGTGCCAATGGCGTTATGTCCAGAAGCAATCATTACTATTAGTTTAGCAAAAACCGTTCCTTGCTGTTTTTTGTTATGATGGTTGTATGCTCGCTCGTGTAAATTCTGCGGCGGTCGTCGGATTAGAGGCAGTTCCTATTGAAATCGAAGTCGATGTCGCTTCCCAGGGTCTGCCGGCTTTTAATATTGTTGGTTTACCTGATCGCAGTGTGGAAGAAGCCAAAGAAAGAGTCCGTAGTGCTCTGAAAAATAGTGGCGCAGAGTTTCCTGGTAAAAGGATTACGGTAAATCTTTCCCCTGCTTCCCTGCCCAAAGAAGGAGCCAGTTTTGATCTCCCCATTGCAGTAGGTATTCTTATTGCTTCAAGTCAGCTAACTGGAGATTTTTCTAAAGCTTTATTTGTAGGGGAGTTGTCACTTGATGGACTACTGCGCAGTATCCCCGGAATTTTACCCGTCTCGGTTTTAGCAAAGGACAAAAAATTTGAGTCAATATTTGTTCCTGAATCAAACAGTAAAGAAGCGGGACTGGTTTCAGCTAATGTTTATCCGGTTAAAACTTTAAAACAACTTTTTCTTCATCTCACCAAGGCAGAATTAATACCTCTTCAAAAAAGAATCAAAATTACCCCTGACAAAGAAATTTCTACTGAATTTGATATGAAAGACATAAGAGGGCAGGAGCGAGCTAAAAGAGCCATGGAGATTGCGGCGAGTGGTTCCCACAATATCTTACTCAAAGGCCCACCGGGGGCAGGTAAGACATTACTTGCTAGAACATTAGTCTCGATTCTGCCCACACTTAGTTTTGAAGAAGCATTGGAAGTGAGTTCTATTTATTCGGTAGCGGGGCTGACTACCAATGACAAGCCACTAGTGACTACTCGACCGTTCAGAAGCCCTCATCACACCACCTCGGTTATTGGTTTGATTGGAGGCAGTACCAATCCGAGACCAGGGGAAATCAGCCTTGCCCACCGCGGAGTTTTATTTGTCGATGAGCTTCCTGAAGTACCGAGAAGTGTTTTAGAAGCGCTGCGCCAACCTCTGGAAGATGGGGTCGTAACCGTCTCTCGGGCCAAAGGCACTCATACTTTTCCGGCCCGCTTTATGCTGGTGGCGGCTGCCAATCCTTGCCCTTGCGGTTTTTTAGGGGACCCGGCTAAAGAATGTACCTGCTTGCCGGGGCAGATTTCTAGATATCAAAAAAGACTGTCAGGACCGATTTTAGATAGAATTGATATTCATCTGGAAGTGCCCGCAGTCAAAAGTGAAAAGTTGACTACTCAAGAAGCAGTGACAGTGGAGACTTCAGACAGTATTCAAAAAAGAGTACAAAAAGCGCGCGAGATTCAAAATAAAAGATTTAAAGAGCTACCTATTTTCTCCAATAGTGAAATGACTCAAAAAGAAATCAAACTTTACTGCATCTTAGACCAAGACAGTTTAAATCTGATGCGCCAAGCAATCAGTAGTTTTGCTTTGTCCGCGAGAGCGTATTATCGTCTTTTGAAAATTGCCCGCACGATTGCCGATCTAGAAGGTGCTGAAAAGATCAGCACTCCGCATGTCGCTGAAGCTCTGCAATACCGATTTGCTACGGTGAGTTAACCTACTTAGAATTAAGAAATGAGGTTTGTTAAGTTTAGTTGACCACCAGAGTTTGGCTATGCTAAGCTGATTTTTATGCTACCTGCAATCCTCATCACTTTCCGCGAAACTTTAGAAGCAGCTTTGGTGGTTGGTATTATTCTTACTTTCCTGACCAAAACAAATCAACTGCGTTTCAAAAAATTTGTCTGGGTGGGGGTAGGGCTCGGTGTTCTAAGCGCTCTTCTCATGGCCTTTACCTTGGAAAAAGTCTTTGGCGGTTTGTATGGGGATCAGGAAGCGATTTTTGAAGGTGTTTTTATGTTTATCACGGCCGGTTTCTTAACCTGGATGATCATCTGGGTGCACCAGCAAAAAGATATAGCCAAAAAAATTCGGGACAAGGTGGCTCTCAATGTCAGCCAAGGTTACCGGGTTGGTTTGGTTGTATTGGTGGTGACTTCGGTTTTGCGCGAAGGAGTGGAAACGGCGCTCTATCTCACAGCTAGTAGTAAGATGCATGGATCCGTGCAAATTGGTGGGGCCTTGATTGGAATTATGTTGGCTTTGCTTTTAGTTTTTACCTTTTCTCGGTGGGCAATGCGTGTGAGTTTGAAAACTATTTTTAGTATTACTAGTGTATTGTTATTACTTTTTGCTGCTGGACTCGTGGCACATGGAGTTCATGAATTTCAGGAAGTTGGTCTTTTGCCGACCTTTTCCTTTGACCCATTAGTAAATTTGTCTCATATTTTGGACCACAATAGCCCCATCGGGAGTATTTTAAGATCTCTCTTTGGGTACACTAGTAAACCAACTATTTTGGAAATCACTGCTTACACTAGCTATATCGCTCTTTTGATTGGGGCACAAAAACTCCTTGATAGATTTGTTTCTTCTCCTAGAAAGATTGAGACCCGAGGTAGTGCAGGTTAAGTGCGCTGCCACGGGTCTTTGGTTATAAGTACTTAGAGCGGCCAGTACTGCTAGTAACCTTCTCCCAGATTCTATTCGCGCCTTTACTGTCTAGATAGATGGTTACAAATGCCCAACCTAGATAGCAAACCGCGGTAAGAGCCACTAATAGTAGCTGCTCTCCGTAAAACAGGAGGCGCAAGTAGCCGAGGAAGATATAGACCATGAGAGTGACGTAACCAAAGTGATAAACGCGATTCCAGTTGAATCGTTTTACACCTAGGTTGCCATACCCTTTAGGGTCTTTGTTCTCCACCATCAAAAAAGTACTGGCGCTGGCAAGGCCGAAACACGCTGCCATCAAGAAGAACCAGCTGCCCGTGAAGAAAGACGAGCTTACTACCACCTTGGAATAGATTATATCCATGATGGTGACCGCTCCCGTTAGGAAGAACAGGTCGCCAATAAAATTCGACCGCCACCTAAAGATGGTGAGTCCGTACGGAGGGCGATCATGGTCAAATTGGGATCGAAAGTACTCAATCACCCAGATCGCCCAAGTCCCTACCATGGCCGTAATGATCAGGACCACTACAGTTGGTTGGTCCCAGAGCCACTCCAACAGGAAATCCCTTTTTACCAGAGACAAGGTCTCGCTCCTTCAATAATGTTCTTTCATTATACCAAAATACTATGGGTTCGTCAATTTCTGACAGGCATAGTTGTGCTTGCAAACCTAGGCACAATGTGATAAAGTTTCTCCAGGTTAGTTGAGGCTAAAATATGCCACGAAAAACTAGGCAACAAAAAATCTTAGCAGAACTGCGGACTCTTCGGAGCCAAACTCAGGTCCCCCAGTCTGGATCTCTTTCAACAGAAGGAGCCATGTCTTCTGCAGTGGAGACTGTTTCCAAGTCCAGGTTGACTACCCTTCTAAATTCTCCCGTTACTTCTAATCCATCCAAAACTAGTGCTCTGCAGTATAGCCATGTTTTTGCAGATCTCCGAAAAGTCGCTATTTTGGCGACAATTGCACTATTAATAGAAGTGGTCCTCAGCTTGACACTGAATTTTGGCTTTGCTAATCTGCTAAAAGGCATCACGGGTAGGTAGACTTTAGAATTTGAAAGGTGTTTTAAGGAGAGCTTATGATTTGTTAAAGCTTTCTTTGACAAACTTTTTAAAGAAGAAAAGTTTGATTGTAAAGGTGGTGATTTAGAAATGGCTGAAATGTATTGTGTTAAGTGTCGTGCCAAAAGAGAAGTTGCTAACCCAGAAAGAGTAACTATGAAAAATGGCAAAC
>CAYGGA010000020.1:0-14635 GCA_964349395.1 uncultured Gammaproteobacteria bacterium
AGAGGCAATCGAAGCAAAACTTTTAGTTGACCCTATTTCCAATTCTCTTAAATTACAAGATTTTGAAGTTGATGGAGCACGTCGGTTAAGAGTTGGTAATTACCGAATTATTTTCTATCTTGAAAAGAATGTTATTGAGATTCTAAAAATAGGTCACCGTCGAGAAATTTACAAATAGTTCCTTCAGATTGTCCAATTACCCAAGCAAAAAACCTACTTCAAAAATGTAAGCACTCCTGATATTTGCAAAATTCTAATTTTTTATATATAACTTAAGTTATGAACGATGAAAACCATCTAGAAGAATTAATAAAAGAGATTTCGGAAACATATAAAGAAATTATCTCAAATTCTGACCAAGCAATTTATATTTACCTTGATGACAGCCATAAAATCTGTAATGAAAAATTCTCGTCAATGTTAGGGTACGACTCACCCCAGGAGTGGGCAGATATCACCGAGAGCTTTCCAGAGACTTTTGTAGCAGGAGAGAGCCAAGAAACATTAGTTGATGCTTTCCAGAAGGCCATAACAAATTATATTGGTTCAAAATTTAACGTTACTTGGAAGAAAAAGTCTGGTGATACCGTGGACACAGACGTGATACTTGTTCCAATTGCCTTTGAAGACCACCTCTTAGCACTTCATTTTGTATCCAAAATATAAATTGGATTTTTTCAATCTTCATGCAAGAACTTTCCCATAACTCTCTAACCCAGTTGGTGTATCGAACTTCTGCAATAATCTTGCCGGGATTAATGAGCTTGCAGTTTGTATTCGCAAGCGAATATAATTTCTCCATGACTGACGACCAAACTGCAATCGATTATGAGCGAGATGAAGTGATAATTAATGAACTCACCTCAGGTCTACAATTTCAACAAATATCTACTAAAAATTATAATGATCAAGAGTTAGTATCGTTTCTAGCATCCAAGATAGAACCACTTTTTAAAGATCAAACAATAATTGTTACTTTAACTGGTGGGCCTGGTAGTGGTAAAACTACCTTAATGGGTCAACTAATTGAAAGGATTCGAGAAGACCACCATCCCGCAGATTTTATAATTACTGATGACTTCAGTTTATACGACAGGAAAAAGAGAAATGAAATCTTAAGAGAAACAAAGGACCCCCTAAAAGTTAAAGAATTCAATCTGCTAAATAAAATTGTTAACGATGTTAAGTTTGGTAGAGAATCTATCGCACCAGTCTACGATGATTTAACCGGAGACGCTGTTGAAGTAGGACCAGATAATTTTCCTCATAAAATTGCGGCTGGCCTTCACTTCTTCTTCGTTGAAGGTGACTTTCAGCCAGTTAAAGCTGTTGATTTTAAAATCTATTACCATGTACCCACGAATGTTAGGAGAGAAAATAGAATAAGACGAGACCTTCAAACAAGAGGGTGGAATAACTCTGAGGAAGTTATCAAAAGTTTTAACGAGAGGCTCGAGCTACAATACTACCCTTACACCATCAAAACCGCTTCCGACGCTAGTGTTCTCATTACTACTGAAGCAACTAAAAACGAAAGCAATACAGATCAACCTGTCATTTATCAATATTCAGTTTATGAAAAAGTGAATTGAAAAGCTTGTAAGTTCCTCATATCGTCCAACCACCCCGATCAATTGTGCTTAAAGTAAAAATCTGATAAGTTTGATACACAGGGGGTGATTTAGTATGGCGAGTGAAAAAAATAATACTACTTTTGCTTACAAGGTAGTCAACAATTCCCACTCCGGTAGCGCTATCTATGCTCTCGGTATTTTTGGAGCCCTGGTTTATTTTCTGCAACGGGCTGATTCTTTTGTGGCAGTAATTATGGGGATAGTAAAAGCAGTTGTTTGGCCCGCAGTTATACTCTACAAATCTTTGGAGCTCTTGCAATTGTAGGTCCAGAAGTTTTTAAATTATCTTACCAGGGACAAAGGTGCTATGATGGGTTATGAAGAAAAAATGGTTGCTGATTATGACTGCAACTTTTTTGATAGCTATCACCATTGCTTCTTTGGCAACGGGGCTGCTAACTAAGGTAGTTGCAGAAGTAACTACTCCAGGCTGCTCTGATCCAGTCTTAGCTACACCATTTACTAATAATAATGAAAACCTGGCACATCTCGTTCCCCTAGGTAACATCAGCCCACCAGCTCATAATTTAGCCACGGGCCACATTTATTATACTTTAAAACGTGGGTTCGATAACGTCACCCTGAAAACTAAGTTAATGGCACCCGCCGATGTAAGGGTGGAAAGAATTTCTTATATTTCTGACACTCGTGATGGCAAATTAGTGGCCGAGGATTATAAAATTTCGATGGTCCCTTGTAAACAAGTGGCTATTTACTTTGATCACATCCAGCAACTTTCACCAAAGCTAGAGAATGCTTGGAAAGAAGGTAATCCCCGCTGTTCCGAATCCACTTTTGGCGCCAATAATATTGGTCGCTATTGTGATAAGGATGTAAATCTAAATCTTAAAAGCGGCGAGGGTATTGGATTTGCCGGTGAAGCAACCCCCACTGGATGGGATTTTGGAGCCACGGATAAAAGAGTCCCACCACTGCAATTTGCCAACCCTGCTCGGTACCGAAAAAATGAACTTCAAACTATCTGCCCAATTGATCTATTTCCCTCTACTATGAAGCAAGACCTTTATCAATTTTTTGGCAATGAGAGAAGAAAACGTACTGAAGAACCAATCTGCGGGGCAATTATGCAAGACGTAGTTGGTACTGCCCAAGGAAATTGGTTTGACGGTAAGGGGTCGGCCAATGATCTCGAAAAAAATCAGAAAACTTTGGCTTTGATTCATGATAATTTTGATCCAAAAATGGGAATTTTTGTGGTGAATAGTCAGGCCCTGGGAGCAGTTGATAAAAAACTAACCTTTACACCCAAAAACTCAGGGACCATCAATCGAGAATTTAGCGAAGTTAAGAGTGGTGACCTGGTTTATTGTTATCAAGATGAAGGGGTTGGGTATGCCCCTCCAGGTACACTACCCCTAAGCCTTCTCATAAGACTTAAAAATGAAGGCGAGCTTGAAGTCGCAACCAAAAATTCAGCTTGCGAGTCCAACTCTACTCTTACCAATTCCCACCTTTTTACACGCTAAGTTTAGAAATTAACGTTTTGACAAAGAATACTTCAAAAGATAAGATTTTATCAGTTAACCAATTTTTTGGGCTTATTTAAGCACCCTACCTATGTCAGAAGTTGATGATTATCTAAAAACTAAGGCAAGCAGCACACAAAGTGCTGAGTTTGAAAAAATCCGCAAGATTGTGAAGGGGCTGGTTCCAGACGCAGACGAAGTCATCAGTTATGGCATCCCGACTTTTAAATACAAGGGAAAGTATCTGCTTTATTTTGGGGCCTTTAAAACCCACATGAGTCTATTTCCTGGAGCACCTCTAAAACTTAAAGAGAAACTTAAAGGGTTTAAATTGGCAAAAGGAACAATTCAGTTTACAGAAGACAAACCAGTACCAGAAGATATCATCAAAGAAATGGTCCGAACTAGACTGCAGGAAATTGAGAAATTGTTTTAAACTAAAAAGTGGGGTAAGTGAGAAGTTCATGCTCCACCACAAAACTCTCAGTTTTCAAAAATTTGGCAAACTCTCTGACAGACATAATCCGAGAATTTAGTTGTTTATTTTGCTCACCTAACTCTTTTCTGATCTGAATATATTTCCTAAAATCAGTATATTTAAAAATTGAGATGGAGTTTAAAATAGTAAGTAACTCTTTGGTGACTTTTTCAGCTCCTAACTCATTACCACCATTGGAGATAATATAGTTATAGTTTGGTTTTAGGAAGGGTTTTAAGTTCCTTGGTAGCACAGAATTATCTAGCATTTGGAGTTAACTAAGTATACACGAAGCAGTAGTTATTACCTAGCAGCAATAAGAAGTCCAACCAATTTAGTGCTAAAATACTGGTACTATGGAGTTTATTTTTAAAATCAGTTTAGTTATTCTGTTGGTGCTTTTAAATGGCTTTTTTGTAGCCTCTGAATTTGCACTAGTGTCAGTCAGAAAAACTAGAATCCAAGAACTAGCAAATAAAAAGCACCTTCAAGCTAAGATCTTACTTAAAGCTTTGGATAATCTGGACCACTATATTTCCGCCACACAGTTTGGGATTACTTTAGCCAGCCTTGCCTTAGGTTGGTTAGGAGAACCAGCCATTGCTCACTTTCTTGAGCCTTACTTTGGATTTTTCCCACCAGCTCTTAGTTTCCTGACCGCTCATACCCTAGCGGTCATTATTGCTTTTAGCATTATTACTTTTCTACATATCATAGTTGGAGAACTAGCTCCTAAAACCGTTGCTATTCAGAAAGCTGAAAAGACGGCTTTCTTGATCATCACCCCTTTGATTGTTTTTACCAAAATTTTTAACCCTTTTATTTGGCTTCTGAATAAATCTGGCCAGCTGCTCCTAAGAATACTTGGTTTTAATCCGAGTGGAGAAAAACACATTATCCACTCTGAAGAAGAGGTTAAAATGATCTTGAGTCAGAGTGGTGAAGGTGGGGATATAACTAAAGATGAAATAGAAATGGTTTATAATGTTTTCCAATTTGGTGATATATCTGCGAAAAAAGTGATGGTAAAAAGGGGAGCAATCTTAGCTTTTGAAATAGATAGTTCTTTGAAAGAGATGGCGGAGAAAATTGAGGACTATCCCCATAGCCGTTTTCCAGTGTTTGAGAAATCTTTAGATAGCATTATTGGCTTTGTTCATATTAAAGATATCTACCGAGAGCTACTTAAAAATGGTGAGGATAGTAAGTTGGAAAATATCAAAATCATCAGAAAGATTATTAACGTAAAAGAGGTAGACAAACTAGATGACGTTTTGGAGGAAATGCAGCGCAAAAGAGTCCATGTCGCAGTGGTGAGGAACCAAGAGGGTAGTACTGCAGGGATTATTACCTTAGAAGACATTCTTGAAAGTCTGGTCGGGGAGATTGAAGATGAATTTGACAAATAAACTTTAGGAGCAAAGCGACGCAGAAGTTGCAAAGCAAGCTTCATTAGCGTAAGCGCAGAAGCTAACCCCGCCAGCTTCTAATTGGCGGGTTTGAAATCTAAAGACAAAGAATTAATACAGTACCTATTTCCGGTTTTGGTAGGGCCATCATTAAACAAATGGCCTAGGTGAGACCCACAGTTTTTGCAGATGACTTCAGTTCGGCTCATACCTCCACTTTTGTCCTCCTGAAGAGAGATATGTTCTTTATTCATAGGATCATCAAAACTGGGCCACCCAGTACCTGAATCAAATTTGGTGTCAGAAGAAAACAGCTTTTGCCCACAAACCACACACTCATAAACTCCCCTTTCATGATTATCAACATACTTCCCCGAAAAGGGTGGCTCAGTACCTTTTAGAAAACAAACGTTGTACTGCTCGGGACTTAATTTTTTCTTCATTTCTTCTTTTTGCGCATCTTCCATGTATATATTTTAACACAACTTGCTTGTTTACCTCTTGCTAACTGGTTTAGTTTATCTATGATAAAACTATGTTTAACCCCTTAGCCGGTTTGATCAATGTCCTGGTAGGGTTATTAGAGTTACTTCTCTCCTTAAGAGTATTTTTCAAATTCTTTGGAGTAGGGGGTAGCAGCAGTTTCATAGTTTGGCTTAATAATTTTACTCAACCACTAGTAAATCCATTTCTTGGTATCTTGCCTTCATTCTCGATAGGAAATTTTCTGATTGAAACACCAGCAATAATTGCTCTAGTAGTAATTGGGTTAATTGGGTATTTTATTATGGCCTTGCTTAGTGGCCATCCAAGTCACCATGACTACTAGCTTTGGAGCCTACTTCCTGGCGGTGTAATTGTTGGAAAACTCTTGCCTCTAAATCAAAAAGGTTAAATGGCTTGGAGATAAAATCATCAATATCTAAATCAATACTTTCCCACAATTTTTCTTTGGTTCCTTCAGCCGTTAACATCACAATTTTAATCTGTCGCCATTTGGGTACTTTGCGAATGGTTTCCACCAAACTAAAACCATTCATCCCCGGCATGTTTAAGTCTAGGAGTATTAAATTGGGTAATTCTCTCTCCATCACCTTCAAACCACTCTGCGCATCAGTAGCAGTCAAGATTTTCAAATTATAATTTGGTACTGTTAAAGAAGTGGCAATAGCTTCCAAAATACCAGGATCATCATCAATAACTAAAACCTTGGCTTCTTTCATATCTTTATTTAAACAAATAACTCCGGGTGAAGAAAACGGCTAAGCGAGGATATAACCCCCTCTCGATACCCTTGCGTTCTAGTCACTTTTCCATTTGTCATCAAACCAAAGTGCCCCCACTCTTGTTTCGAGTTAGTTTTTTTAAACAAGATATCATCGACTTCACCTAATTCTTTTCCTTCTTTAATCATGCCCATCATCTTCTTAGGGGCAATCACTCTAAAAGAAGACCCAATTCCCTCTAACCCTTCTTTATTAATAACCACACACCACCCAGACTCAAACCAATCTTCGCCGATTTGTTGTAGACACCCTTCTAAACCCACACCGTAATCCCCACCCAATTTTTCCAGAGCTTTTTGAGCTCTTTTTCTAGCACCCCTAATACCCTCTTCATCACTCATGGGCTGTTTCCCTACCTCTGAATCCACCTCGACTCCTTCTATCTCCCATACTTCTTCTGGAAAAACTTTTTCAAAAGCTTCAAGGGCTGCTTGTCTTTTAACTGGATTATTTGACCCGACACTAATTTTCATGTGTATTTAAATTAACAAAGACAAGACCAATTGTAAATCAGGTTTCACCTAGTCATCCTTTTCTTCTTTCCCAGAGTCATTCACTCCTTGCACTCCCTCAATCACTGGTAGCTGGTCATTCTTTTTTGATTCAGAATTAGACCCGTTTCTAGGTTCATTGTTTTCTTTTAGCTCCTCAGAGCGCAAGCTTTGCTTATTATCCTGATTTTCATCATTTTCCTCTTGTTCGGGTGTTGGGGTCGGAGTGGTAATAATACAGTTCTTGGAAGGCTCTGTTCCTTTGATAAAATACTCCTTAAAAGCCGCGGAGGTGGCAATATTATCTCGCAGCAGCAGGCCATTAAACCGACAGATGGTCAGGTGATTTAGATCCGCTGGAGGGATAAATTTTTCAACCGGTGTCCCTTGTAAATATTTTTCCATCAGGTTTTTCCAGATCGGGGCTGCGCCCAAAGAACCAGCGATTTTAGACATTGGTTTATTGTCATTATTCCCAACCCATACCCCGATTGTTAAAGACGGTGTATATCCTAAAGTCCAAGAATCTTTATAATCAGTGGTGGTTCCGGTTTTAACTGCCATCAATCTAGAGGTGGTGAGACTACCACCAAATTCTTCTTGTCTGGCAATGTCGTCAGAGAGAATATCAGAGATAAGGAAAGCGACTTTACTCTCTAAAACTTGATTTTCCGCTACTACGGATTGGAAAACTACTTTTTCTTTTTTATCCTCAATCTTGGTAAATAAAGTTGGGGTGGGTTTTTTCCCACCTGTGGCAAAAGTTGCATAAGCATTGGTCATTTCCATCAGAGGTACCTCCCCTGACCCTAAAACGAGGGATAAACCATAATTCCCTTCCTCATTTAGAGTGGTGATCCCCAATCTTTTGGCCATCTGCAGGGCTGAGGCGACGCCAACTTTTTCCATAACCTCCACGGCGGGGATATTTAGTGAGTTGGCTAAAGCCCGTCTGACCAAGACTTCCCCCCGAAAAGTACCGTCATAGTTAGTTGGTTTATATTCCTCCCCATTTCCCATAGGATAAGCTTTGGGAAAATCTTTCAAAACTGAAGCGGGGGTAATAATCCGCCTCTCGAAACCATCGCTGTACACAAAGGGTTTAAAAGCAGAGCCAGGTTGCCTAGGAGTTATGGCCATATTCACTTTACCAAACTGAGGGTCTAACCAGCTGTAACTACCCACTAAAGCTCTTATCTCACCAGTTTTATTATCTTCCACGACGACGCTGCCATTGGTAACTTGGTTACTAGCTAAATTCTTTACTTGACGACTTAGTTGCTCCTCAGCTTCTTTTTGCCACTCGAGATCTAAGCTCGTGTAAACCTTAAAACCGGACCGGGAAATTTTCTCTTCTCCAAACTTATCAATAAGTTCCTTCTGCACCATAAGGGCAAAATGAGGCGCTTGGTTAAAAGTTTGTTCCTTTTTCTCTTGGAAAACTAACTTGGTGTTTAAAGCCAGTTCTTTTTGCTCCGAGCTAATAGCAGCTTCTTCAACCATCTCTTCTAAAACAAACCTTTCTCTCTCCAAAGCTTTTTCACGGTTTCCAGAAAGAGGAGACAAAGCAGAAGGGGCGACTGGTAAACCAGCCAAAACAGCACTTTCCGCTAAGTTCAAGTCTTTTGGTAGTTTATTAAAGTAAACTTCGGCCGCATTCCCAATCCCGTAGGCACCCTCGCCAAAATAAATTGAATTCACATACATCTCCAAAATCTCGTCTTTGGAGAATCGGCGCTCTATCTCCATAGCTAAAACTAACTCTTGATATTTTCTCAAAAAACTTTTATCACTAGTTAATAATGAATTTTTTACAAGTTGTTGAGTGAGAGTGGATCCGCCATACCGCCACTCACGTCTTTGGATATCAGCCCAAAAAGCCCCAATAATAGCTCGAAAAGAAAAGCCTGAGTGATCATAAAAAGTTTTATCTTCCACAGAGACAACTGCTTTTTGAAAATCAAGGGCCACTTCTTTCAGAGGAATGAATTCTCTCTGTTTGGCTTCATAAAAGCTGTAAAAGGGTTTGCCGTGCCGGTCTAGGAGTAAAACGCCAGTGTTGTTGCGATTCATAATAGTCTCTCTGCTTGCTAAATCGCGGATAAAAAACACGTAGGTAAAGATTGGCACTACTACTATAAAAAGAAGGGCCAACGAGAATAGTAGTAAGAAGAGTTTTTTTAGGCTATAAAAATTTTTCTCTCTTAGGTTCGAGATAATTGCGGAGTAGCGAGTTTTGGAGAAATTAGTTGCAAACCTTTTGTAGCTGAGAGACATTTAAAACACCTTTGTTTATAGTCTTATATACTTATTTGGTTAGAGTATTATATACAAATATTAAGGACTAAGCAAACGAGTTGCCAGTGATGAAACTGTAAAAGTGATTATGGAGAAACGCTAGCGCTTTTCCTAGGGGTACACTCAGGATAAACTAACGTTTAGGAGATTGTTTACCACGACGAGCTTTTCCAGCTAAACCGTACTTACGACTTTCCTTCATTCGAGAATCTCTAGTGAGTAAACTCGCTTTAGCCAGAGGACTTCTTAAAGCCTCATCATAAGCCACTAAGGCTCGGGAAACCCCATGGGCAATTGCCTCGGCCTGAGCTTTAATACCACCACCGGCTAGCTTTACGTTGGCAGTGAAAGTATCTATTCTAGCGGCAACAAAAAAAGGTTCTTGAATAATCTTGCGGCTAATGGGGTCGTTAAAAACCTCAGTGTAAGGTTTTTCATTTACTAAAAACTCGCCTTTACCTAAGGTAAGACGAACACGAGCCACGGCTGTTTTCCGTCTACCGGTTCCAGAGAAAAATTCTTTAGAGCCATTAGTTTTCTTTTTTGCTTCTTTTTCAATATTTTCCGCCATTTTAATCCTTTAAAACGAGCTCGCTCCTAAGAGCTAGCTCCTATTAGTTTTTCACCTCAATTGGTTTTTGAGCTTCGTGAGGATGTGAACCTGCTTTATAGACAAATAACCTAGCAATCATCCTACTAGCCAATTTGTTTTTCGGCAACATGCCACGCACCGAATGATAAATAATTTCGCCACTTTTCTCTTCTCGCATCTTTCGAGCACTAGTGGTTTTTAAACCCCCAGGGTAGCCAGAGTAGTTAAAATAGTTTTTCTTTTTTTCTTTCTTACCAGTTAATACTACTTTATCAGAATTAATCACCACTACAGAGATTTTTGGATCTTTGTTTGGTGTCCAGGTAGCTTTTTCTTTACCCATTAGTGCAGTAGCTACCCTAGTGCTTAGTCTGCCCAAAACTCTATCTTTGGCATCAAAAAGAAACCAATCATTTTCCGCACTTATCAGTGTACTTTTTTTCTCAGTTTTAGTGGTAGGTTTAGTTTTTAGTTCTGTTTTCGTTGACATATTAAACCTTCTTTACCTTAGAGGTTGGTTTTTTCTCAACTACTTCTTTTTTAGCCCGCTTCGCCGAATCGAGGCGAGTAGTTTTCTTGACGGTAATTTTTGGTTTCCGTTTCAGAATGGCTAGTCCTTTTCCTTTTCCTTTTTCCTCTACCTTTGTCTCTTTAGTAGTTTCTACCAGAGAGGAAACAACCTCAGTAAACTGCAAACGGGCGACGGTCGAACTATCACCACTTCTAACTCCTATTTTGATCAGACGAGTATAGCCACCTGGTCTTTCCTTAAATTTAGGGCCAATCACCTCAAACATTTTTTTAACTGTGTTGTCTAAACCCAAGGCTTTCTCGACCTGACGCTTGTTATTTAGAGTGTTTTCTTTGGACTTAGTGATTAACCTCTCAATAAAACTTTGTGTTGCTTTAGCTCTAGGTATGGTAGTGTCGATTTTTTCATACATAATTAGGTCATTAGCTAAACTTCGCAGCATTGACTTGCGACGATTGAAAGGCCTATTTAAGTTTAGGCTAATGTTTGAACTCAACTTACTAACCCCTTTTCTTTAAGTTTTTTATCAATATCGTTTATTGATTTACTACCAGTATTCTTAAGTTTTAGGAGTTCTTCTTTTGGAGTATCAATCAACTGAGAAACAGTCTCGATCCCAGCGGCTTTCAAAGAATTGGTTACCCGAGTGGATAGCTCCAACTCTTCGATCGAAGCATTGGCATCAACGTCAGCTTTTTTGATTTCTTTTTCCTCAGGTTTCTTTTTAGCTTTCTTGTCTTGGGCAAACAGATCAAATAATCCAATTAAGATTTTAGATGCCTCTTTGACTGCTTCATTGGAAATAATAGTACCATCAGTAGTTAATTCCAAACTCAACTTATCAAAGTTTGTGACTTGGCCTACACGAGTTGCCTCGACCCAGTAATTCACTCTTAGCACAGGACTAAAAGTAGCATCCATAGGAATAGTCCCAATACCAGAAGAACGTCTATCTTCAATCGGTCTAAAACCAACTCCTTTTTCGGCAGTCAATTCCATTTCTAACTTAGTTTTATTGTCACCTAAGGTTGCAATAATATGGTCAGAGTTTACAATTTCTACCCCGTTAGGGACTTTAATATCTTTAGCAGTGACAGTTTTTGGCCCTTTGACGTCAAGAGTAAGTTTGACACTTTTATCACCCTCAATTTTCAAACGGATACTTTTGAGATTTAGAAGAATTTGAACAACATCTTCTTTAACCCCTTTGATAGTAGAGTATTCATGAGATACGCCACTGATTTTAGCAGCCGTAATGGCCGCTCCTGGAAGGGAAGAGAGCAAAACTCTTCTTAAAGCATTACCTAAAGTAACACCATATCCCTGTGGTAATGGTTCCACAACCACAGAACCAAGATTACCTTTACTGCTGTAACTAATTTTAATATCTTCTAACATAAAAATCCTCCACACTAAATATACTCAAACTCTCTAGATAGAAAAGCTTGGCAAAAGAAAGGGGTTAGACAACCCTTCCTTTGACAAACCTTTAAATACTACCCTCTGAGCTCACTTCGTTCTCTCTCTCTCTCGTGAAAGTTCACTGCGTTCACGTTCGCTAGCGCGAATAGAATTCCACGATCAATTGCTCATCCACTGGTTCATTGATCTGATCGCGAGTAGGATCAGCATTAATCTTTATTACTGTTCCTTTTCTCTCCAACCAACTAGGTAATTCACTGTCTTTATTAAACTCTAAACTGTCTTTAACAATAATAAAATTAGCAGCTTTGGAATCAAGGCTAACTATTTCTCCAGCTTTGACAGAGTACGAAGGAATATTAACCTTTTTTTGGTTAACCAAAACATGACCATGGCTAACTAATTGTCGCCCCTGATTACGAGAAATAGCCATCCCGCTTCTAAACACAACATTATCTAATCTCTTCTCTAAAAGCTGCATCAGAGTTTCACCCGTGGCACCTTTTTTTCTAGTGGCCATCTGAAAATATTTTCTAAATTGCTTCTCTAATAGACCGTAAATTCTCTTGGTTTTTTGTTTTTCACGAAGTTGGATTCCGTAAGAACTCACCTTTTTGCGGACATTTTTATTTCCATGTTGACCTGGAGGAACCGCCCCTTTTTTGTCAATTGGATGTTTTCCGCTGCGGGACCTTTTCCCCTTTAAAAAGAGATTGACACCTTCCCGACGATCTAATCTAAATTTTGGTCCTGTATATCTAGCCATTTTTTTTAAACTCTTCGTCTCTTTCTAGGACGAGGGCCATTATGAGGGATCGGAGTTACATCTGCAATAGCCACAATCTGCAAACCCATATTTTTCAAGGCTCGGATGGCACTATCCCGCCCTGCCCCTGGCCCTCTAACAAAAACCTCCACTTTTTTCAAACCTCGCTCCATGGCCTTTTTGGCAACCATCTCTACGGCCGTAGTAGCCGCAAAAGGAGTAGATTTTCTTGCTCCTTTAAAACCACTGGCACCAGAAGAGCCAGCGACTAAGGCGTTTCCAGACATATCGGTAATAGTTATCAAGGTGTTATTAAAAGTTGCCGTCACGTAGACTCGGCCTTCATTTACCTCTTTAATTTGTTTAACTTTTCTTTTTGTTTCTGTCATATTTAGCCTGTCTTTAACGTAGAGCAGAAGTGAACGAAGTTCAGCTTCTACCTAGGCGCAGAAGCAAACCCCGCGTGCTTCTACTTCTTCTCCGCGGTAGAGGCGGAAGTTTGTTCTTGTTTCACTAGTAATTCTTTCTTCATCGCCCCAATCGTCATACGTCTTCCTCTTTTAGTGCGGGCGTTACTTTTTGTTCTTTGCCCACGAGACGGTAAATTCTTGCGATGTCTGAGTCCTCGATAAGTACCAATTTCTTCTAAACGACGGACATTTTGGCTTATCTGTCGACGCAGATCCCCTTCGACGGGGTAGTCTTCTACTAGTTTCGATAATTTGGTAACTTCTTCGTCAGTTAAATCTTTCACTCTCGTATCAGGACTAATTTTGGCTTTCTCGACCATGCTTAAAGCGAGGGTCGCCCCAATACCATAAACATAAGGTAAAGCGGCAACAACTCTTTTTTCTTTTGGTAATTCAACTCCAGCAATTCTAGCCATTTTACTTTATTTTTCCTAAATAATTTTCCTTAATCATATAAACTTGCCTTTGTTTTAGCCCCGATTTATCGGGGCGCAAACAGCGTCATCCTTGGCGCTGTTTATGACGCGGATTACTACAAATAACCCGCACCACACCCTCGCGTCTAATAACCACGCACTTCGAACATCTTTTTTTAACTGACGCTTGTACTTTCATAAAAACCAACTATTTGTAGCGGTAAGTAATCCTACCTTTAGTCACGTCATAGGGACTAACTTCCATTTTCACTCTATCTCCTGGAAGAATTCGAATGTAGTGCATGCGCATTCTTCCAGAAATATGAGCTAAAAGAATTTTACCCTTAACACCAGACGGTACCTCACTCTCTACTTCCACCCGAAATTGGGTATTAGGCAAGGACTCTAAAACTTTACCATCGACTTCAAAATTCTCTTGATTCATAACAAGTTACTTATTTTACCAGTAATTTACTCTTGAGTCAACACTACAGGTCCCTTTTTCGTAACCAACATTGTGTGCTCAAAAACAGCTGCTAGACTACCGTCTTGGCTGACTATTGTCCACTCGTCAGGCAAAAGCGCCACTTTACCATTTCCCTGGTTGTAAATTACCTCCACAGCGATCGTCATTCCTTCTCTTAAAATTGGTCCTGTCCCTTTTCTACCAAAACCAGGGATCAACGGGTCCTCGTGGAGAGTGTAGCCAACCCCATGACCTGTAAGCTCTTTGACGATACTAAACCCATGTCCACTGATCTCCTTGTAAATAAGACTACTTATATCTCCCACTCTAGTGCCGTCTTTAACCAATTTAATCGCTTTTTCTAAAGTTTTTCTGCCGTCCTCTAGAAAATGGGCATTCTCAGGATTTATTGGCCCTTTCTCGCCTTTTTCTTTGACCTCAAAAGAAGTAGCAACGTCGGTGTGTAAGCCCTCATTCATCACCCCTAAATCAATACTGATTATGTCCCCTCTTTCAAGTTTGTAGTCAGAGGGTAACCCATGAACAACCTGTTCATTTGGGGTGGTACAGATTGCAAACTGATAATTTTCCACGGTTTTAAAACCAGCTTTCATACCCGCTTGCTTTATCTCACTCTCAGCTAGGGTATTTAGTTGTAAGGTACTAGTCCCAGGTACACTAGCTTCAACCAATTTTCTTAAAATCTTGGCGGCCACCTTCCCTGCTTCTCTCATTTTTTTAACTTCCGCGTCAGTTTTTAAAGTAATCATCAATACTTTTCTTAACTACTTCAGGCTCAGGTGAATTATCAATTTCTACTAATTCCACCTTGAGTTCTCGGTAGTGATCAATCACCGGTAAAGTCTGTTTTTTATAAAAGTCTAGTCT
>CAYGGA010000021.1:0-14292 GCA_964349395.1 uncultured Gammaproteobacteria bacterium
TTGCTGGTGAACAAATGTTTGCCTCCCTCCATGGTTTACTGAAATTTACTCCTGATATCCAAGAACACCTCACTTTTGAAATTGCCTCTTCAGGCAATGGTATTCAGTTTTATGTTTACACTCCCGTGCGATTTAGACCCTTTGTAGAAGGACAGATTTATGCCCAATACCCAGATGCCGAAATCAAAGAAGCCATTGACTATTCGAAAGCGCCGCCCGTGGGAGCAATTCCGGCGGCCACGGAGATTGCTTTAGCTAAAGATTTTCTTTTCCCGATTAAAACTTTTCGTGATTTTGAAGTTGACCCCTTGGCAGCGGTCACTGGGGCCGTGGGATCAGTCTCAAATGGTGAGCAAGTCTGGCTGCAGATTTTATTTAGGCCAGTGGGAGATTTTTGGCAAGAACATGGGCATGAATATGTGGAGATGGTCAGAGCTGGGGAGGAGCCAGTAACTCTGAGTCCCAAGGAGATTGCGATTGATGTCGCTAAAAATACCTTGTCTCACGCCGGTGAAATCGTCAGTATGGCCTTGCGGGGTCCTAAAGAAGTTGATACGCGTACCCAGTCCCATATGGCTCCCAAATTGTCAGCTGGTGTGGAGCTTGATTTGAAAATGATTGAAAACAAACTGTCCAAAATGGGTTTTGAAGTCAAAATCAGAGTTATGGCTTATGCGAAAGATCTAAATACTGCCAACCACCGCCTGAATGCTGTTTCTGCTTCTTTCCAGCAGTTTTCCACCGCTTCACTAAATAGTTTTGAACAAAGACCAGTAGGTGATGTGACGTCCGAGCTCAAAAAATACCAAACTCGAGACTTCCCAGAAGTAGAAGAAGGTGACTTTATTCTAAATATTGAGGAAATGGCCAGTATTTACCACATGCCCAATATTGCGGTTGAGACTCCCACTATTGCGTGGACTCGAGCCAAGAAAGGGGAGCCACCACTAAATCTACCGTTAGAGGGACCCGGAGTCACGGTGATTGGGTCCACCTTTTTTAGGGACACCAATCAGAAAATTGGAATTAAGAAAAAAGACCGCCGCAAGCATCTGTATGTCATTGGAAAAACTGGGTCTGGAAAATCTACTCTCATGAGAAATATGATTATCCAGGATATTCGCAATGGCGAAGGGGTAGCAGTTCTTGACCCCCACGGACAACTCATTGATGAGCTTTTGGACTTTGTCCCGGAAAACCGCATCGATGACGTGGTGTATTTCAACCCCGCTGACGCTGAGAACCCCACTGCTTTAAACATGTTAGAAATAGTGGATCCCCGACAAAGAACTCTTATGGGAGATGCTTTGGTGGATGTTTTCAAGAAATACTTTGCGGAGAGCTGGGGACCCAGACTGGAGTATATTTTAAAAAATTGTATTCTGACTTTACTGGAAGTCCCCAATACTTCACTACTGTCGGTGACTAGGCTTTTGACTGACAATGACTACCGTAAATTCATAGTGGACAAGATCAATGACCCACTTATGAAAGACTTTTGGAATAAAGAGTTTGCCGCGATGCAGCAAAACCCTAGGCTGATCACCGAAGCGATTTCTCCAATTCAAAACAAAGTGGGGCAATTTTTGAACTCGGAGTTGATCCGCAATATCGTGGGCCAGCCCAAATCTACCATTAAAATCGATGAAATCATCAATCAAGGCAAGATCTTTTTCGTGGACTTGGCGGTAGGTAGAATTGGTGACAATAATACTGCTCTTTTGGGAGCCATGATTGTTTCCCAGCTCCAGTTTGCAGCCATGAGGCGAGTGGATGTCCCGGAAGAAGAACGACGTGATTTTTATCTGTATGCGGATGAGTTTCAAAAATTTGCGACTGATTCTTTTGCCACCGTTTTAAGTGAGGCTAGAAAATACCGCCTGAATTTGAGTATGACCCACCAATATATCGAGCAGATGCCTGAAACAGTCAAAGAAGCTGTTTTTGGAAATATTGGGTCTTTGGTAGTCTTTAATGTGGGCCCAGGGGATGCTTACTTTTTGGAAAAAGAATTCGCACCCAATTTCCTGCAAACAGACATTATGAATCTGGGACGATTCGAAATGTATATCAAATTGCAGATTGATGACCAAGTCTCGTCTCCTTTTAGCGCTGTTTCTTTGGCTCCTTTGGAGGGGAAGACCAATGTCAAAGATCAGGCCATTACTTCTTCTCGTATGAAATATGCGCGCCCTCGTGAGCGGGTAGAAAATATCATCCGCAAGTGGTCTGAGACCAAATTTAGAAGCGGCCAAGCTCCAATTCCACCAGCTTGGTCTATCCAGGAAGCCAAGGTGGCTGAATCTCCAGTGGAGGGACAGACTCAACCACCAGAGTTTAGGAAAGAATCACTAGAGACAACCAGGCCATTTACTCCGGACTTAGGGTACCGGGGTGCCCAACCAGCCTCGCCGAGTCAAGCCAGCGCCCAAAATTTAAGTGGGGAGATCATCCTGCCTAAAAAAGAGGGGCAGCGTTAATTAGAAAGGAAAAATTTTTATGCATAATTTAAATGCCATTAAGTCAGCTATTGAAAATGCGGAAAGAAGTATCCAGCAAGCCAAAAGGCTGCTTTCCGAGCTTGAGGGGGGACGACCCCACACTGGACCCACTCACCATAGTCCTAGCCAACCCACCCATCCAATCTCACCTTCCCAACCTGTCCCTCCCAAAGATGACCGTCCTGGGATAGTGGGGCTTTATGATGGTGAAAAGATGGTCACTCCAGCTGGTGAATCTTACGATGTCCCGGGGAATTATGCTTCCAAATCTCTCCTGGTTATTGGGGATACTTTAAAGATGTATGAGGAAAACGGGGAAAAAAGATTTAAACAAGTCGAGCATGTTAAAAGACATAAAACCAACGGGCTACTCGTAAAAAAAGAGGGCAAATTCCGGGCGATCACTCCTGAAGGATCTTATAAGGTCTTAACTGAATCCATCAATCATTTTAAAGGAGATGTGGGGGACGAGGTGGTTTTGTATTTGCCAGCGGGCAATCTCACTGCTCCTTATGGGGCGATTGAGACTATTCACAAAAAGACTCCCAAAGAGGAAGCCGAAAATATGGAAATTGCTCAGGAAATGATCAAAGAAGCCCATGCCCCTGTCATTGCGAGCGCAGCGAAGCAAACTAAACCCTCAATAAAAAAAGAGATTGCCGCGCCTTCGACTCACGCTCAGGCTCGCAAAGACAAAAAGGAAGTAAAAGAAGTTAAACCAGCTCCAGCCGTAGTGAACCCAGTTGTAAACGAGGTTAAGACCTCAGAAAATAAAGTTGCTGAACCAAAAGAGGAAGTAGTACCACCAGCCAGTGGTGAGGAAGAGCTTAGTTAAATCTAGCTAGAATGACCCGCCTAGACTCGGCGAGGCTGGCCCGCCTAGACTCACGTCTAGTGAGGCTGGAATTCTTCTTCGTCTTCTAAAGCCGGTCCGTGCTCGACTGAGTCTTCGTCATGTTCTTCTAAGGTGATTGAGGTAGAGTCGCCCAAGGTTTCATCATCAGTTTCCACCACCAAACCACTTCTAGTATCCATCAAAGGCAGAGTGTCTTCTCTTACAAAAGAAGTCAGGTGATTATTATTGCTAGTAAAAATTTGGGTATTACCTAATTTGGGTGCATGGAAGATTTCTTTGACAAATAAATTTACCGTGGCTTCATTTTTAGATTTTTGGACGGCGACGGCTTTGATAATCGCCGTGAATTTGCTACCCGCCCGGATGGCTTGAGCGATTTTGTCTGAGTATTCAGGAGGGAGCTTGCCCAGTCTTTTACTATTGATAGTGACCATGATCTCTTTTCCCTTAATTTCCATGTTGACGGGATCGCCGGTGTGCAAGGTAGCGAGAATTTTACTCATGGCCAGATCTTGCAGCTCAATTACTTTGGTTCGACCGGGTTCTTCGAGGAATAAATCGGCCGAAATCGGGGCATGGCCATTGCCCTTGGTCTTGGCCTGGGCAATGTCTTTTTTAGTCAGACCGGTGAGTTTTTCTAAATTTTTAGCAGCAATAGAATTGTAGGGATCAAGTTCTAAAACGTATTTATATGTCGTTTTAGCTTTACCCACCAAACCATTTTCCATATAGGCCCGGGCAAGGCGGTTTAGAGTTTCAATTTCTTTGGGATGCACTTTTAGCAGCGCCTCATTTATAGAAACTGCTTCGGGCCAGTTATTGTTCAAAGCGGCCTCAATGGCTGCTTGACGTTGAGATGAAAATTCGTCTTCTTGCATAGCTTCCAAAATTCCTGAGCTTAAGTATATGTAATACCCCCTGACTTTTGTCAAGACTTGATTTAAATTTTGAACCCTAGCCTTGCTTATAATTTCTTTAAGCAAGGCGCAAGATTAGTCAAGTTATAATTTGACTTGTCTTATAGTTGTTGACAAATAGCTTCAAAGAAAGTAAAATGCTCCCCAAGAAAGAAACACCGTGTCCCAAATACATGGAGGAGAGAAAAAAGTGGCAAGTGTGTATTCTTGGCTCGGGCTGTTCGTCGATAACCCTAACGAATTTCTGGAGGATCTGACCCGCTTCATGGAGGAGGAGGGAGCAGCTTTAGACCGAACTCCCCAAGTTTTTCAGACCCTGATGGCCATCAAAGAAGATATCGTTATGTTGGCAGTAGAGTTGCCCAAAACCCCTCACCTGTACAGTGTCGCTTCGGCCCAGCCGTTACCTCCGTCTCTGAGGGTGAGTGCAGTCAACAAACGGATGGATGAGATCCTGGATCATCTCAAAAATGACGCCAGGGTGTCCGAGGTCAAAGAGCTGGTGGAACAGCTCATCAACGCTTTGAAACCTCTCGAAGGGAAGGAAGAAAAGCTACTCGAAGAGCTGCTTGGGGAATACCACGAGGGTATCAAACAGGAGCTTCGTGTTCTGAGTGATGTAGTCCAGGCGCTTCCGACCCCAAATCAGGAGCAAGACTCAGGCAGCGCTGAAACTCCGACCCAGGTTTCCAATGCGGATATTTCAGCGGTCCTAAGTTTGCTGCGTCAACCACTCGGGGAGCACCTCAGCCAATCTTTCGAGCACTGGTTGGATCTCTTCGAGCGGAGGTTGACCACCAGACGGCGTGTCTATCGGGCCTACATCCTCCACGCTCGACATGAGCTTGACTTGTTCAAGATGATCGACTCCATCTTCGAAAAGAAAAGCCGGAAGAAACTGGCAAAGATGGCCAATCGGCTTTGGGACGTAATCGGGGAGATGGAAAATCAGGGGTTGGTTCTGAACGCAGGTGCAGCTGATCCGGACGCACACCCTGTGCAACCAAGTCCGACATCAGGTCCCAGACCGCAACCGCAAAGGTCGAACCCACCCCAGGTTTTGGATCCAGCTGAAGCCAATAAATCTGCTAGCCCAGCCCCAAAGGAAAAGGGCGAAGGGAAGGAAAAGGGACCTACCAAAGGGCGCGAGGGCGAAGACGGGCCTCCGGTACGTAGAGCCCGCCGCCAACAACAGCCACCGCCAATCCACTACCCGGCTGGGTTGGATGAAGATGATGAGTCCAGGACCCTAGGGGCTCGCGCCACCAAGAAAACCAACGGCAAGGCGGATCAGCCAGAGGAGCCAAAAAGCCCTATGTCCAAAACCGTTGAGTCTTGGGCAAAGATGAAAGGTCCTGGCATACCGTTAGCAGGACCTTACTCGGAGGTTTCAGAAAAACCGACTGAACCAGCACCTCCCGTTACCACTGACCTTGGTGATGATCCGGAACAAACTACCTAAAGAAGGAGAACGAAGATCCCAAGAGCCTTGGAATTGTGCAACGCACACTTCAAGGCTCTTCTTTTTTGTCTGGGAAGGTTGTGCTAGAATTCACTCTATGTCAGGTCATAGTAAATGGTCAACTAGGAGATGCTTGCGCATCTCGTTGTCGATTATTTTTATAGGAGGATACGATTTCAGGTCACAGTAAGTGGTCGACAATAAAAAGAGATAAAGGGGTAAATGATGCCAAAAGGGGGCAGGTGTTTACCAAATACGCTAATGCAATTGCGATTGCCGCCCGCCAAGGGGGTGGTAATCCCGAAGCCAATTTTAAACTCAGATTAGCGATTGAATCGGCTCGAAGTATCAATATGCCCAAAGACAATATCCAGAGAGCTATTGACCGCGGCAGCGGCAGCTCAGGGGCCTCTGGCGTCTTAGAGGAGGTTATTTATGAAGGGTTTGCTCCTTTTGGTGTGGCCTTGGTGATTGAGGCGGTAACTGACAACCGGCAGAGAACTTCAGGCCAAATACGCGCTTTACTTGATAAGCATGGTGGTTCCTTGGCTGGACCGGGAGCCACTAGTTTTCAATTTAAAAAACAGGGTGAGATTGGGATAAATTTGGAAGATAAAAATGCTGAAGAAGCATCCCTAGAAGTCATTGATTACGGAGCCGAAGATGTCGAAGTGATTGGCAACCAACTTTTTGTCTATACCCCTACAGACCAACTAGAGAGTGTAAAAAATAAACTAACTGAGCACTCATATGTAGTGGCCTCCGCTGATCTTACCATGACTCCGATCACTATGATCACAATTACTGATAAAGACCAAGCCCAAAAAATCCTGAGTCTGATTGAGAAAATTGATGAATTAGATGACGTTTTGAAAGTCTATGCAAACGTGGATATTCCGGAAGAAGTGGTGGAGGCTGTTTAAAAATGACTAAAAAACCTGCTCGACTAAGAGTTTTGGGAATTGACCCTGGTACGGCCACTACTGGTTGGGGAGTAGTGGAGTATGAAGATAGTGGAAAGGGGAAAGGTGGAAAGTTAAATGGAAAAGATAATGGGTTAAGTTATGTTGACTTTGGGTTAATACTCACTCCTAAAGACACACCCATGGAACACA
Organism: uncultured Gammaproteobacteria bacterium; assembly: GCA_964349395.1. Lineage (GTDB taxonomy): Bacteria > Patescibacteriota > Microgenomatia > Woykebacterales > RBG-16-39-9b > CAYGGA01. The sequence goes on from CAYGGA010000021.1 coordinate 6,852, forward strand.
GACTACTAACTTTATATGAGGGGTTGATGGCTCTTTTTAAGAAAGTCCAACCTGACTGTGTGGTGGTGGAACAACTATTTTTTGGGGTAAATTCCCGCACGGCCATGACCGTGGGTCAAGCTCGGGGAGTAGTCATGCTTAGTGCCGCCTCCAACCGAGTTGATTTTTATGAATACCAAGGACTACAGGTGAAAAGAATTCTCACTACTAGTGGGAAAGCGGACAAAAAAGACATTCAAAAAGCAGTTTTAGAAAGACTGCGACTGAAGGAATTTGCCAAACCTGAAGACCAGGGTGGGAAAGCAGGCAATACCTACCTGGATGATGCAGTTGACGCTCTAGCGATTGCAATCTGCCATATTGAAAAAACCATGAAGGGGGTAACTTAGTTAGTTGGTCATTGGTTAGTTAGTAGTTAAAACCAACTAACCAAACCTCTAACTAACCAAGTACATGTTTATTTTAACCAAACGTCAGAAAATCGCCTTGACTGTCACCGCCTTGAGTTTAGCCTTGCTTTATTTGCCTACCATTGATCTGGCTATTTACCGGCAGCTTTGGGTCTTTGGGATTTTGGTGAGTAGCTACCTTTTGAGTTTGTGGTCTTTGTCTACTCCAAGACTGAAAGACAAAACTCAAAGTCCGATTGGTAATCTTTTGCACTACGATTTAAATGGAGTCGAGCTCATTACCATGTTTGTTTTGCCAGTGCTTTTAAGTGCCAGTTTTGCGCTTTTTTTCCTGATTTTTTTACCAACTTTGATACCAAGGGTTTTGCTAATTGGCAGTTTTGCTTTTAGTCTTTATATTATCCTCTTGTCAGAAAATATCTTTAATGTCTCGGCGGTTAGAGGTATACCACTGCTGCGAGCTGCTCAAACAGTGGGCTACTTAAGTACATTATTTGTCTCCTTTGCTTTTTATTCACTGCTTTTTAGCATGGGGTTTGATTCTTGGTTGATCGGACTGATTGTGATGGCCTCCGGAACCGTCTTGTTTGCCCAGGCTTTTTGGCAGATAGAGCTTAAAGAAACTCTTAGTAATGATCTTATTAACGCCGCTTTGGTTGGGGGACTGATTATTGGCCAGATAGCGGTTATGCTGACCTTCTGGCCCTTGCGCCCCCTAGGAGCTGGTTTGGCACTTACCACCATCGTCTACGTCGTCTTGGGGCTTCTGCAGCACCAAATCAGAGACAAACTAAATATCAGCACGACTAGAGAATACCTAATTGTCGGGATAGCGGTTTTTCTCCTCCTGATTCTCATCACCAACTGGCCTGGTTAATCCCAAACCCATAGTTGACAGAACTAAAAGTTTCCTTTAAAATTCCCACACAATTGAGAGGTGAGAAATGGGAGAGCCGGTCTTCGGCGTTTTTATTGAATACGGCTCGATAGCTGAGGCAGAGATGAAGGCTGGGGCACTAAGTAAGCTCTTTCCTGAGCAGCAAGTTTTGGTCGTTGCTCGTGCTAGTGGATACTCAGCTAGGTCTGTGCTTCTAAAAACATCGATTTATAAACTACCATTGGGTCAATATGGTCCTCAAGGCAAAATTGCTCGGGTAGTCGCGCGCTGGTTCAAGTTGAATAGCCAAGATTCCCGCCGTCATTCAGCCGATTTTCTGCTAGAAGATCTTTTGGAAGTACCAGCCTCATTTTTCGTAGAACGAAAAATTCCACAGCGAGATATGCGCTTATTGAGGAGTTATCTGCGTGAACGTGATCTCGAACTCAAGGAATAAGTGTAACCGTGGCAAGGAAGCAATTCTGAGCCACGGTTTTTTCTAGACCTATAACAATCCCATAGTAATTATTAATAATAAAGAATAAGGCTGTGTGGGTACAAATGAGTAGCCTAGATCCAAAATATGTTTATTCGGGAAATAGTCACCGCAGTAACTAGAAGGAACAGGGCAGTGAAGTAGTGGGAAAGTAGAGAAGTGGAGGAGTGAAAAGTGGTTTTTAGACGGGTAGAGCAAGGTATTTACAGGCTAAATGATATAGTTTGATGTAGTACTTTCCACGTGTGGAAAGTTTTGTTATGGGGCCAACCAAGCAGGGGTAGAGGTAGACCCGAAGAAACCCGAAGGGTTCTGTGGATAACTGTCACACTACAGGGTGGAGTGCTACACCTCTCTGAGATTGCCACGCTCCGATCGCAAGGAGCAAAGCTCGTTACTCACTATGCTCGCAATGACATTTACTCCTGCTCCATTCCTGGTAGACTTTAAAATTACTCCTGGCCCACTCCGAGTAATGGGTCAATTAATAAACATGTTAAATAAGTGATTAATTAGCCTCAAAAACATCGATTTATACGGTTATATCAAGCAAAATAGGCACTTCTCGGGGAAGGGGTTCCGACCTTGTTTTTAGGGTCAAAATGACTTTTTAGGAGAGACCCCTGGCAGTGGCTAAGTAAACAATATAATTGTTATAACTTTTATAAACTTTATATTTAGGACTCTGGGGAATAGTGCACTCCACCCTAATTAGGAAGTTCCCAGAAACCCCTTTTTATATACGTCGTACAATGTATCTTATGCGACGGAGAATATTGGATGACCTGGGGAGGTGGTCTTTTTAGCATTTTGTTAACATTTGTTATTTAGTCTACCTCTCTCGCTCCCTTGGTTACTGGTCCTTATGAATCGGCACTTTTCTACTGGTTTACTGAGGGGTCTAAATTTTGGCCCGGTTTGACCCCGCTTAAACCAATTAGTAGCCCAAATTACTCCTGGTAGACACCTACTTAGTAGTCTAAATTAAATAGCAGGCCTTCTAGGACTTCTCAGAGGCTTATATTTAAAGCTGATTGATGTAGCAATCTAAATGGGGTTCCCCCATAGATTTTTACCTCTGCAGGGGACTTGTTGGGTAATTTCTTTTCCACCTTTGTGACCAAAGTTGGAGCCAAAGTCTCGCCACGGTTGCGTTGGCAGTTGAAACTATGTAAAAACCGACGCGGACCCACTGGAATTCCTGCACGCTGAGCGTGCTAGTCAGTTCCAGCTTCCACTTGGTTTTTACAAGTTCAACTAAGCTGCACTCCACAAGTGGCGCCTGTCGTATAAGAATAAAATAGTAAAAATGGACGCGTCGCACAATATACAGATGGCACCCTGTTAATTCTTGATTGACGAATGGGGAATCACTTCCATATACTAAACCTAGTGTGAAAATGCGGCTGTCTACCTTTCAAGGTCTTTTTAAAGTCTTCTTCCCGATCATGGTCTTTTTGACCATTCCCCTCACCATGTGGGTCGCGATTACTTTTCGGGATCCCAATATAAAAGCCTACTCCTCAAGGAACGCTGATTTTAATAGTGATGGGAAAGTAAATGAAAGTGATCTAGCTTTGTTTGAAAATAGCTATTTAGCCTCTGATCCTAAGGCTGATATCAATGGTGATGGTCGGGTGGACTCGGTGGATTTTGCTCTCTTTAAGAAATTTTACCCGGTAAAGTAAGAAAAGACGAGCTTAAGAAAAAAAGTTAAAAAAGGCAGCAACACCCTTGAAGAAATCTACAATTTTAGCCACTAAACTTTTATCTTCTTCTTTTTTCTCCTCAACAAGAGGCTGACTTTGGGCTATTGGTTGAGTATCCAGATTAGAATTGCTTGTAGTGGTTTCACTTTTTACTGACTGAGGGTTGCCCTCAATATTGAAAGTAGTTTGGCCATTCTCACTTTTGGCTTCCACTTTGATATTGGAATTGATATTACTCCCCTCTTGGGTGTCATCAATAACTCTTTTCTCACCATTGACCTCCACTTCAATATGATTGGTAACTTTGGAGGTATTGGTCGAACTCGACTTAACAGTTGAATTTGAGGTTGTGTTTGATGTGGAGTTTTGGTTAGTGTTCACTTTATTTCTTACATCTATATTTACACTTGATTCAGCCCAAGCCACTGCTGCTATGGATGTGAAAAGCAAAATAAGAACTATGGTGGCAATATTTAGATTCATAAGAGTTTTTTTAGCCATGGCAGTCTCCAAAATTGGTAAAAGGTGCCCCAGGCACCTTTACCGGGGCAGGTATGTCATATCTCATACTTGGCGAGCTAAATATTAAGCTCGTTTTACTCGGCAATATTTGAACTTCAAATATTGAGTCTCGCTTCGCTCACCGTAATATTTAATAAATTAAATATTATAGTAATTATAATACCACTCTTCGGTTTTCTTGCGTAGCAAGAAGCCTAAGGCAATCAACATCAAAGCAGTGTAGATAACCCAATTCGAGCTTCCCCCGACACCGGTGTTTGGTAGCATACCGACAGCTGCTAATACTTCAGCTGCTTTAGCAGTGGTAGTGGTTGCTAGAGCTGCCGCCAGGGTGGTTGGATTTACGGGTGCGACTGGGGTGGGAGGATCACCAGCCGGTGGGGTTTCTGGATCTGGAATACCTCGGGGTAGACAACCACACATGTCCACTTGGGCTGTATTGCGATTTAGCTCATTGGTGATAGACACCTTCACGCTGGCATCCCCAGTTGTGATATTTACATCCCCTCCAGTATTACCCGAAGCGGTGTTGCCACCTGTATTCGCATTTGCATTGACATTGTTATTGACATTGGCGTTGTTATTACTGATTAATGTTGCATTGTTGTCCAAAAGTAAGTTCACGATATTTGTACTGTTGGTGCCATTGCCAGAAACATTAATACTTGTTTCCATGGTGTTGCTATTTGACGAGCTAACAGAAGAGATCAAATCTGCACTGTTGCTATTGGCCAGATTAGCGACGGTTACGGAGGTGGAGGCGTTCCCAGTATTGATACTGACATCTCCGCCAGTGTTGTCATTAGCCTCATTATTACCAGTATTGGTGCTGGCATCAATGTTGTTGGTAACATTGGCCGTATTGGTTTGCGTGACGGTCGTCGTGCTGGTCACTGTCGTATTGACAGTGGTATCAGAGTTTGACCCATTACCGGAGACCTCAATTGTCACCGCGTGGGCGCGTCCCGCCAGTAATAATAAGAGCAGTAATGACAGACTAACAGTCAGGGCAGGCTTTAAAAAAAGCCTGATTATCAAATTTTACCTCCTTTTGAGAGTAATCGTCCTGCTAAAGTGCAGGTAATAAGAACTACTAAAGCCATTGTCAGGATAAAGTAATTGAAAGTAAAGCCTTGAGCAAGTGCTTCCTCCAATGGTTGTGTCCCCACAATGTCTTTTACATTGGTTTTCGTCAGAGTGGTTCCCAGAACTTGAGCATTACTACTAGTATTGTTGTTGCCTGCTGAGCTTAGATTGGCATTGGAGTTTGAATTACCACTATTGGTAGTACCCCCCGGTCCACTACTGCCGGTGCTCCCGCTACCCAAACTCATTGTGGAGGCTGGATTAGAGGAGGTAGACGAATTAGCAGGACTAGAGGTGTCAGAGCTGCCGGCCAATGCGCCTTGCATCGAGACATTGGTAGTCAAAGGAAGTGGTTGATCAGGTGGGATGATGTCCCCCAGGAAATTACCAAAGATATTCACAACCGCGATCATGAATTTCTTGCCGACAAAGTTGTTGTTGATGAAATTCACGACATTGGCAGCGATATTGACGTCCCCAGTTTGAATCGTAGAGTTGCCGCCAGTGTTGCGGTTCGCGCTGTTGTCTCCAGTGACCGCGTTAATATCCAAATTGTTGGTCAATGCAGCCTGGTTATTTTGGTTAATGGTCAGATCATTATTCACGGTATTGCTAGCAGTATTGGTAGAATCGCTACCATTCCCAGAGTTTATCGCTTGGATACTGCCATCTGGCAGCACGACAAATTCCATGCTGCTACCGGCCATCGCAGCGCCATCTGGGCTGCCCATGATCTTACCAGTCCAAGTACCCATGTTATTTACCAAGACTAACCACCAGACTTCTTCGGAATCACTCACCACATTGTTGTTCAAGACATTCAAAACATTGGCATTGATATCCACATCTCCAGTCGTAATCGAGTTGTCCCCGCCCGTATTATCACTAGTGCTATTGCTGCCAGTTTGAGCATTGATATCCAGATTATTATTAATGAGCCCATTATTAGTTTGGTTTAGATTGGTAGTATTGTTTAGCGTGTTGCTGGCATCATTGGTAGAACTGCTGCCGTTACCTGTATTCATAGTCAGAGTGTCACCGCTAGCGCAATTGGTACAGGTAGCCTCTTCCAGCTCGCGAGGCAAGATAATATCTCCATCGAGGGTGCCATAGATATTTACTACTCCGATGAGGAATTCAGCTCCCGCCACAATATTGTTGTTTAAGAAATTAATGATATTGGCCGTAACATTGGCGTCTCCAGTCACAATCTCATTGTCCCCACCCGTATTATTACTGGTAGAATTTTCTCCGGAGATAGCCTCAATCGTCACATCATTCGCAGCTTCGACGATATTGTTTTGATCAATATTGGTAGTGTTATTTGTCGTATTACTTGCATTATTGGTCGACCCAGTTCCATTGCCCGTGTTTTGGGCTAGCAGCATATTGCCAGTAGCAGACGGGTCACCAAAAGCAAAATTCACATCCCCGACATGGTTACCCTCGATATTTACCTCATCGTAACCGACATTTACACCGTTGTTATTACCTAGATTTACTAACGTGAGGGTCGCATTGGCATCACCAGTGGTAATAGCGGTATCGCCACCAGTATTTCGGCTAGCATCGTTGTCACCTGTGTTTACAGAGACGTCAAAATCATTGTTTAAAAATAGACTGTTGTCCTGATCAATCCCAGTATTGTTGCCAGTATAAGTGGACCCCGTATTGGTAGAATCACTGCCATTACCAGAATTCACCACACTACTATCACCAAAACCAGAACAAGAGCTACAAGCATCTCCCCATCCGGCCGAGTTATTGTTGGCATCATTTAACGCGTTGACCCCAGCGGTAGCATCACCAGTGTCAATTGTCACATCCCCGACTTGATTACTGTCATTACTATCCCCGGTACTGGTGGTAGAGTTTTGACTGAGTGCTAGAGCGGCGGCTTCAGCTTCGGCAGCTCTTCTGGCCGCACGGCGTTCTTCCCTAAGCCGGTCTTCCTCTGCTTCTTGAGCTAACCTCGCTGCTTCTTCATCCGCCCTTCTTTGTTCTTCAGCTGCTAATGCTGCCAAAGCTTCTTCTGTAATCGGATTTGGGGTTGGTGTTGGGGCTGGTGTCAATGCCGCGATTGGAGCCAGTGGATCAATTGGAGCTAAAGGATCAATTGGAGTCAGTGGATCTAGTGCTAAAGCTGATAGCGGATTAGCCAAAGTAACCACGAGCGCTAATGCGCTAATCATGGTTCTAAATTTCAAAGCCTTTTTGTTCATAAATTCCTTTACTTTTAGAATTAAGAATTAAGAATTAGGAATTAAGCAAAAATTCTTAATTCGTAATTCCTGATTCCTAATTCACTTGTTAATCTTTTCCTACCCCACCCACCCCGAGT
>CAYGGA010000022.1:0-13146 GCA_964349395.1 uncultured Gammaproteobacteria bacterium
TCTTGTTAGAATTCCCATCTGTTATGCCAACAACTCACGAAGTAAAAAAATTAGGTACCAACGAATATGAAATTATTGTAGAGGTGCCTACTCTTGATGTAAAAAAAGCGACTGATAAAGTAGCCCAAGAAGTAGGAATAGATGTGACTATTAGTGGTTTTAGAAAAGGTAAAGCTCCCTCAGATTTGGTAATCAGAAGTGTTGGTGAGGACAAAATCAAAGAAGAAGTAGTCAGAAGTTTGATTGGTCCCCATCTGCTTGAAGTTTTAAAAAAAGAAAATCTCACCCCAGTAATGAACCCCAACGTAGAAGAATTTGATTTTAATTTTGACAAACCTTTTACTTTTAGGACAAAAGTTACTACTTACCCAGAGGTAAAAATAACTGATTATGAAAAAATCAGTGTCAAAAAGCCAGCTGTTAAAGAAGTTACTGAGATTGAGATCGAAGAGGTAGTTAATAATCTTTATAAACAAATGGAAAACCCTCCTGAGAGAGAAAATTTCCTGGTGGATAGTGCTGGAGAAAAATTGACTCTTGGTGAGACCCAAAAAGTAGTTCCTACGGACGAATTTGCTAAAAAAATGGGTGCTCTAGACTTAAAAGATCTGAAAGAAAAAATCGCTGCTAACATGAAAGCCGAAGCCGGGGTAAATCAAGAAAGAAATTGGGAGACGGCAATTTTGGAAGAGCTGGTCAAAAAAACAAAAGTAGATTTACCAGAAAGTTTGATTGACGCTGAAATTGATAATATCCTAAGGAAAATTGTCTCTGATATCTCCAGCATGGGCATGACTTTTGAAGACTATTTAAAATCTCAGAAAAAAACTATTGCGGACTTGAAAAAAGAATATCGCGAAAGTGCCATCAAGACCTTGACTGCTCAACTATCTTTAAATGAGCTTGCCCGAGAGAAGAGATTTGAAGTGACTGACTCTGAAGTAGAGCTTGCCTTACCCAAAGAAGCAGAAGATCATGTCCATACTGCGGCGGAGAGAACCCAAATGCATTCTTGGCTCATACAAAGAAAAGCCCTAGCCTACCTAAAATCCCTAAGTATCTAATTACACTTGACAATTAAGTTTTTCTTTGTTATAAATAAGTCAACTTAATATTTAGAAGCGTGCAAATGCACGTCTTCTTTTTGTGTATTTGTAGCAATATCAACCGCTTGGTCACTCTCCCTCAGTACTAAGTGTAGAATTAAAAGGAATTATCTTTTTTATGATCGATGGCACTCCCCGTCGTGTGTTTGGAAAAGCATCTAGCTCCTATCCTCTGCCTGACTTAACTCAATCACAACGAGACTCTTACGCCTGGCTATTAGAGTCTGGTATTCGCGATCTTTTAGATGAAATCACTCCCATTGAAGATTTTACTGGTAAAAGTTTAGAACTTCATTTCCTTGATTACTCTTTGGGTGAACCAAAGTATTCACCAGAACTTGCTATTGTCAAAGGAGCTACTCACTCCGCTCCCATTCGTGTTAAAGCCAAATTAGTAAATAAAGAAAACGGTGAGACTTTGGAGCAGGAAGTCTTTTTAGGAGACTTGCCTCTGATGACCAAATCCGGGACCTTTATTATTAATGGTGTAGAGAGAGTGGTTGTCTCCCAATTAACCAGGTCCCCTGGTATTTTTTATACGGCCAATATTGACCCAACCAGTGGAAGAACTTTATATCAATCCGAACTTAGACCTACTCGTGGGAGCTGGTTAGAATTTGAAACCACTAAAAATAGTGTCCTGACGGTCAGAATTGACCGCAAACGACGAATCCCCGCTACTACCTTTCTGCGAACCATTGGCTTATCTACCAATGAAGCAATTGAGGAAGCATTTATTGATGTTGATACTCACGAAGATCATCAATATATCAAAACCACTTTAGAAAAAGACACTACTCACACTCCCGATGAGGCGTTTTTGGAAATTTATTCCAAGATGAGACCTGGAGACCCAGCAATTTTAGATAATGCTAAGACTTTAATGGAGAATCTTTTCTTCAACCCTAAGAGATATTCTCTAGGAAAAGTCGGCCGTTATAAACTCAATAAAAGATTAGAAATTGATGTTCCCAATACTCCAGAAAATTGGACTCTAAAACCAGAAGATGTCATTTCCGCTGTAAAACTATTAATCAGATTAAACAACGGCAGTGGCGAAAGTGATGATATTGATCATTTGGCCAACAGGCGTGTCCGAGCGGTTGGAGAGTTGGTTCAAAATACCTTAAGGGTTGGTTTATTGCAGATGGAAAGAGTTATTAGAGAAAGAATGAGTATCTCGGCTGATATTTCTTTAGTTACCCCCGTGTCTTTAGTGAATGCTAGACCAGTAGTCGCCAGGCTTAATGAATTTTTTGGTGGTTCCCAGCTCTCACAATTTATGGATCAAATCAATTCTTTGTCAGAGCTAGAGCACTTAAGACGCCTATCTGTTATGGGTCCAGGAGGGCTTACTCGCGAGCGAGCTTCTTTCTCTGTCCATGATATTAATAATTCTCAGTATGGTAGGATTGACCCCATCAAATCTCCTGAAGGACCAAATATTGGTCTTATTACTCACTTGGCTTTAGCCGCCAGAATTAATGAATTTGGCTTTTTAGAGACTCCTTACCGTAAGATAGAAAAAGGGACTGATAATCGTCCTAGGGTGACAAATGAAATTGTTTGGCTGATGGCAGATGATGAGGAAAAATATTACATCACCCACTCCAACGTGTCTATTGATAGTAAAGGTTATATTTTAGATAAACGAATACCACTGAGATACAAAAGTGGTTTTACTTCTGGTCCGGCAACTCTGCTTGATTTTATTGATGTTACCTCTTGGCAAATGGTCGGGGCTAGTGCGGCTTTGATCCCTTTCTTGGCTCATGACGATGCTAATCGTGCCTTGATGGGTGCCAACATGCAGGGTCAGAGTGTACCTCTTATCAAACCAACGGCCCCAATCGTAGGGACTGGTATGGAAAGAGCGGTCGCGGAAAATATTGGGCGACTTATTGTCTCTGAGGTCGATGGGGAAGTCACTCACGCGGACGGGGACAAAATTATCGTCAAAGCCAAAGGTGGCAAAGAGTATTCTTATCAGGTCTCTAAATTTGTAAAAAGCAACCAAAACACCGCTTATACTCAAAGAACACTAGTTTCTAAAGGTGAGAAAGTTAAAAAAGACCAAGTTTTAGCCGATGGCCCAGTGACTGACCAAGGAGAATTGGCTTTAGGCCAAAACTTGACCGTCGCTTATATGAGCTGGGAAGGGTATGGGTATGAAGATGCGATCGTGATCTCCGAAAGACTAGTACGGGAAGATTTACTCACCTCCATTCATATTGAAGAGTATGAATGTTCTGTTAATGAGACTAAGCTAGGGCCTGAAGAGACTACTCGAGATATCCCCAATGTCGGAGATGAGGCGTTGGCGAATTTGGATGAATTCGGGATTGTTTATATTGGGGCAGAAATTGGCCCTAATGATATTTTAGTTGGAAAAATTACTCCTAAAGGAGAAACCGAAGTTACTGCCGAGGAAAGATTGCTTAGGGCCATTTTTGGTGAAAAAGCCCGTGAAGTCCGCGATACTTCTCTTAGATTACCGCACGGGGAACGAGGAACAGTCATTGATGTTCAGATTTTATCGCGGGACTTGAGTGATGAACTCGAACCTGGGGTGCAAAGGCTGATCAAAGTCAAAGTGGCAAAAACCTCCAAAGTGACCGTGGGTGACAAACTAGCTGGTCGTCATGGTAACAAAGGGGTAATTTCACGTATCGTACCCGTGGCAGATATGCCTTACTTGGCCGATGGTACGCCGGTAGATATCATTATTTCTCCTTTGAGTGTTATTTCTCGTATGAATTTAGGTCAATTGCTTGAAGCTCATCTTGGTTTTGCCGCCCGCAAAAGTGGTTTTAAAGTTTCAATCCCGGCTTTTGGTGGTTTTAAAGAAGGGGAGATGATTGACGAATTGCAAAAATCAGGTTTACCAGTAAATGGTAAGTCAGTTTTATATGATGGCCGCAGTGGGGTGCCTTATGACAATCCAATTGTGGTCGGAGTTGGTTATATTATGAAGCTTGTTCACATGGTGGATGAAAAAGTTCACGCTCGCAGCACTGGTCCTTACTCGCTCGTCACACAACAGCCTTTGGGTGGAAAAGCGCAGATGGGTGGTCAAAGACTTGGGGAAATGGAAGTTTGGGCACTGGAGGCTTATGGTGCCTCCCACACTCTTCAAGAAATGTTGACGATTAAATCTGATGATGTGGTTGGCCGCGCCAAGGCGTTTGAAGCGATCGTCAAGGGGACTGATATTCCTGAGTCTACTGTGCCTGAATCATTCAAAGTTTTAGTTAAAGAACTCAATGGGCTATCTCTTAATGTTGAACTTTTAGGGGCTGAAGTTGAAACCGAGGTCACCGAAACTGCTAAAGAGCTTAAAGAAAGTCAAATTGTTGGTGAAGAGGGTAAAGAATTGGCGGAAGTAGCTGGAGCTGAAACCACGTCTGAGAATGAAAATGACGTTCATGAGGAAGCCCCCTTGTCGGCGCTAGAACCAGAAACAGCCACTATTGAAAGTGAATCTAAAGAGGAGGTTTCATAAAGTAGCAGAAAAGAGATTTCTTAATAGAAATCTCGTCTCTAATTTATAGAATTAAATATGGCTGAGATAAAAGATTTCAAAACAGTAAAAGAAATTAAGGATTTTAAAGCCCTAAGAGTAGTTTTAGCTTCTCCCGAAAGCATTAAAGATTGGTCTCATGGCGAGGTCACCAAACCAGAGACTATAAATTATCGTACTCTAAAGCCTGAAAAAGACGGTCTTTTTGATGAAAGAATTTTTGGACCAACTAAAGATTGGGAATGTTACTGTGGAAAATACAAAAGAATCCGCTACCGTGGGGTTATTTGTGATAAATGTGGTGTGGAAGTTACCCAATCTAAAGTCAGACGAGAGCGAATGGGACATATTAATTTGGCAGCTCCGGTTGCTCATGTTTGGTTTTTTAAAGGGACTCCTTCCAAGCTCTCCCAACTTTTAGACATTACCCCTAGGTCTTTAGAATCAGTTATCTACTTTGCTCAGTACCTAGTAGTGGCAGTTGATGAAGACAAAAGGCAAAAAGGAGTAGAAAAACTCGAAAAACTTCTGGAAGACAAAAAAGAAGAAGTTAAGAAAAATTTCGAGGACAGAATTTCGGCGACGGAAAAAGAAACCGAAGGTGAAGCTAAGAAACTCAAAGGTAAAGATAATGAGCATTTAGAGATTTTGAAAGAAGAAATTCTGCTCAAAGGACGAGCTCGAGTGGCCCAACTCCGAGAAACCATGGTGGCCGAACAGGGACGAGCAGAGGAAGTTCATAAAGCCCTAGTTGATAGAATCAAAGTAATTACCCCCTTGAGCCTACTGACGGAAGAAGAATACTTCCGTTTGATGGATTACGATATTGATAGTGCTTTTGAAGTCAAAATGGGAGCTGAAGCACTTCTTGATGTCCTAAAAAAGATCGATTTAAATAAATTGGCCAATGATCTTCGTGGAGAGCTAGTCGATGCTACTGGTCAAAAGCAAGTCAAAGCTATCAAACGCCTAAGAGTAGTAGAAGGGCTTAGGGCAGCCAATGTTTCTCCAAGTTGGATGGTAATGACAATTTTGCCAGTTATTCCACCGGACTTGCGTCCAATGGTGCAGCTTTCTGGTGGTAGGTTTGCTACCTCAGACTTAAATGACCTTTATAGACGAGTGATCAACCGTAACTCACGACTAAAGAGATTGATGGACCTTGGTGCTCCAGAAATTATTCTTCGCAATGAAAAAAGAATGCTCCAAGAAGCTGTGGATGCTCTGATTGATTCGACTCAAAGAGTCAGTACTCGCGCCACCACTGTCCAGCAACTAAGGTCGTTGTCAGATATGTTAAAAGGTAAGCAAGGCCGTTTCCGAGCGAATCTTTTGGGTAAACGAGTTGATTATTCAGGGCGTAGTGTTATTATTGTGGCCCCAGATATTAAATTAAATGAATGTCGTTTGCCGAAAGAAATGGCTTTGGAATTATTTAAACCCTTTGTTTTGCGGGAACTTATTTTCCAGGGTTATGCTCCGAATGTAAAGAGCGCGAAGCACGTTTTTGAAAATCGTGGGGTAGAAGTTTGGGACATTCTGGAAAATATTACTAAAAATCATCCCGTTTTACTCAATCGTGCACCGACATTGCATCGTCTTGGTTTCCAGGCTTTCTTCCCAATCTTGACTGAAGGAAGTGCTATTGGTATTCATCCCTCTGTCTGTGCTGGCTATGGAGCGGACTTTGACGGAGATCAGATGGCTATTCACGTTCCTCTTGGGGCTAAAGCTCAAGAAGAAGCCATTAGTTTGATGATGGCTGATAATAACTTGCTTAGACCAGCTGATGGTCAGCCTATTATGACTCCAAACCGGGACGTTTTCTTGGGGGTATATTATATGACCAAGATAAATCCCGCTTTGACCAAGAAGGGTCCCTTTACTATCGAAGGGGCTGTCTATGCCTATCAAACTGGTAATTTGCATCTTCAACAGCCCATATCACTGGTCTACAACAAGGTAATGTTTGAAGAAACCACCGCAGGAAGAGTCCTTTTCAACGAAGCCTTGCCGGAAAATTTCCGCTTCCATAATAGTGTGGTTAAAGGGGACTTGCTCCGCAGCTTCTTGACCCAGACTTTGAATTTGTATGGTAAAGAGAAAACCATGGAACTAATCGACAATTTCAAGAGACTTGGATTTACTTACGCTACCCGTTCTGGTACCTCGCTGGCGATTACTGATTGTGAAATTATTCCTGAAAAAGGCAAACTTATTGGTGGTGCTGACAGTAAGGTTGAAGAAATTGATAAAAATTTCCGCCGTGGTTTGATCACCGACGGTGAAAAATCTCGCCTTAGTGAAGAAGTTTGGGCAGATTTAACCAACCAGATTGACGAGCTCACCTGGCAGAACTTAAGCGAAAACAATCCTCTAAAGATTCTTCAAGACTCTGGTGCTCGTGGAAGCCGTGACCAGATCAAACAGCTTGCCGGTATGCGTGGGCTGGTGGCTGACCCTCTCGGACGCATTGTCGAGCTTCCTTCCAAAAATAACTTTAGAGAAGGACTAGAAGTCTATGAGTACTTCACTTCCACTCGTGGTGCTAGAAAAGGATTGGTTGATAAAGCTTTAAAGACTGCCGAAGCTGGGTATTTGACTAGACGACTAGTAGACGTCGCTCATGATCTGATTATTAGACAAGAAGACTGTGGTACTAAAGAAGGACTTACCATTACTCACAGTGAAAACCGCATGACGCGCTTTGCTGATCGCCTTTTAGGTAGAGTTCCGACTCATTATATTAAAGAGGGTAAAAAAATCATTGTTAAAAAAGGTGAAGTTATCACCGATGAATTGGTGAAAGCTTTGTCTACCATACAGTTTGATTCAGTGACTGTCCGCTCTCCTTTGACTTGTGAAGCTAGGTATGGGGTTTGCAGCGGGTGTTATGGTCAAGATTTAGCCTCTAAAAAACCAGTGGCGATTGGGACTCCAGTCGGCGTAATCGGGGCACAGTCCATTGGTGAACCAGGAACCCAGCTAACAATGCGTACCTTCCACTTAGGTGGTATCGTCGGTTTGGATATTACTCAAGGTTTACCCCGTGTGGAAGAGCTTTTTGAAGCCCGAACTCCGAAAACACCGGCAGTGGTTACAGAAATTCCTGGTAAAGTCGAGATTATTGATAGTGATGAGAGCCGCAAGGCTAAAGTTACCTACAGTGATAAAACCGGCGTGGTCGAAAAAGAATACGTTATTCCGATTACTTCCGAGCTTAAGATCAATGATGGTGACCAAGTCGAAGCGGGTGACCCCCTAACTTCTGGTCACATTGACCTAAGAGTTATTTTAGAAACCAAGGGTTTAAGAAGTGTTCAACAGTATATTATTTCCGAAATGCAGAAAGTGTATGAATCCCAAGGTGCTTCTATCAATGATAAGCATTTTGAAACTATTATCAGAAAAATGAGTGAG
Organism: uncultured Gammaproteobacteria bacterium; assembly: GCA_964349395.1. GTDB lineage: Bacteria > Patescibacteriota > Microgenomatia > Woykebacterales > RBG-16-39-9b > CAYGGA01. Next base: position 8,047 of record CAYGGA010000022.1, read on the forward strand.
AAGGTTCGCATTGAAACTCAAGGTGATACTTCTCTTTTGCCGGGTGAACTGGTCGATCGTACTCGGTTTGCCGACGAGAATTCAAAAGTTTTGGCCGAAGGTGGGGAACCATCCACTGCTCAAGTAGTCGTTTTAGGTATTACCCGAGCGGCGCTCTTTACTGAGTCAGTGCTGTCGGCCGCTTCTTTCCAGGAAACCACCTCTGTCTTAACCGACGCGGCTACTTCTGGGAAGATTGATCACTTAAGAGGTCTTAAAGAAAATGTCATCATTGGGCGCTTAATTCCCACTGGAGAAGCGGCTAGACTAGAGTAATCTTGACCAAGGCTCAGGTGGCTGATATACTACCCAAACTCAAACTTTCTTCACGAAGAAAGTTTGGCCAAGAAAAGTTTGAATTTTATGCCAACAATAAACCAACTAATTAGAAATAAGCGAAAAGATGTGGCTAAGAAAATTAAGGCCTCGGCTTTGCGTTCTTCTTTTAATACTAAAGAGAGGAAAAATGTTGCCACTTTTAACCCCCAAAAACGAGGGGTGATCACCATAGTAAAGACGATGACTCCTAAAAAACCAAATTCAGCTCTACGAAAAGTTGCTAGAGTCCGGCTTTCCAATCGTAAAGAAATCACTGCTTATATTCCTGGTATTGGGCATACTCTCCAAGAACACGGTATTGTCCTAGTCCGGGGTGGCCGCGTCAAAGATCTGCCAGGGGTGAAGTACCACATAGTTAGAGGTCACTACGACGCTACGGGGGTGGAGAGCCGCCGTCAAGGACGTAGTCGTTATGGTACTAAAAAACCAAAGGGTGGGGAATAAAAGATGGCCAGAGGTGGTGTAACTCGCAAACGAAAAGTTGAAGCTGACCCCATTTATAATAATCGGCTTATCTCTCGTATGGTCAATCGTATCATGGAAGATGGTAAAAAAGCCGTAGCGAGGAAAAATATTTACCAAGCTTTTGAAAAAATTAAAGATACTGGTAGTGATCCTCTGGAAGTTTTCGAAAACGCTCTTAAAAATGTCTCCCCCCGTATGGAAGTCCGCCCCCGTCGGGTAGGTGGCGCTTCTTACCAAGTACCGATGGAAGTCAGAGGGGATAGAAAAGAAGCTTTAGCTATTCGTTGGCTGATCAAAGCTTCAAAAGAGCGACCTTCTTCTCAATATCATACTTTTGCCGAAAAATTGGCCGCTGAGCTGATAGATGCGGCGAGCAATAAGGGTTCTGCCATCAAGAAAAGAGATGACACCCTGAAAATGGCTGAGGCCAACCGAGCTTTTGCTCATCTGCGTTGGTAAACATTTATGGCAAAAGAAGTCTCCTTAGATAAAATTCGTAATAGAAGCACCTTTTTCGCTCGCAGTGAGGAACATTTTACTGCTCACTCAAAGAAGCATGTATTTCTTATCAAACACTCGTTAAAGATTGGAATTGAAGAGTAAGCTATGGCTAAAGAAGTAAGCTTAGACAAGATAAGAAATATTGGAATCATCGCGCACATTGATGCGGGTAAGACAACGGTTACCGAGCGCATTCTTTTTTATACCGGAAGAACTTATAAAATCGGCGAAGTTCACGAAGGTGAAGCTGTTATGGACTGGATGGCTCAGGAAAGAGAACGAGGTATTACTATCACTTCAGCTGCTACAACCACTTTCTGGACTCACACGGGCACAGGAGAGAAAAACCGTATTAATATTATTGATACTCCTGGGCATGTGGATTTTACCGCTGAAGTTGAACGTTCTTTAAGGGTTTTAGATGGTGGGGTAGTAGTTTTTGACGGTAAAATGGGCGTGGAGCCTCAGAGCGAGACTGTCTGGCGTCAAGCTGATAAATACAATGTCCCTAGAATTTGTTTTATTAATAAATTAGACGCCATTGGTGGCGATTTTTACATGTCTCTAGAGACTATCAAAGATCGTCTTGGGGCCAATGCTCATCCTATTCAGCTACCCATTGGGGAAGAAAATGGTTTTATCGGGGTTGTGGATTTGCTTACTAAAACCGCGACTACTTATACTGAGGAATTAGGTAAGGATCCACAAAAAACGGAAGTTCCCGCCGAAATGACGCTGAAAGTTGAAGAGTATCGCGCTAAACTAGTCGAGGCAATTGCCGAGCAAAATGATGATTTACTCGAAAAATACTTAAACGGCCAAGAATTAACTTTGGAAGAATTAAAAAAAGGCCTGCGCAAAGCAGTTATTGATGTAAAATTAGTGCCTGTTCTTGCGGGCTCCGCCCTGAAGAACAAAGCAATTCAACCACTTTTAGACGCCGTAATTGATTATTTACCTTCCCCCATGGAAGTACCTGCGTTAATGGGTACCAATCCTAAAACTCTTGAGCAAGAGCTACGAAAAACTGATGACAGTGAACCTTTTTCCGCCCTCGCTTTTAAAGTGATGAATGATCCTTATGTGGGAAGACTTACTTACTTTAGAGTCTATTCTGGGAAAATTACCTCTGGTTCTTATGTTTTAAATTCAACTAAAGACACTAAAGAGAGAATCGGGCGACTTCTGATGATGCATGCTAATACTCGCGAAGAAATCTCTGAGATCGGGGCCGGGGAAATCGGAGCGGCGGTTGGTCTAAAAAATACCTTTACTGGAGACACTTTGTCTGATGAAAACAAAATAGTTATTTTAGAAAATATTTCTTTTCCAGAACCTGTTATTTCTCTAGCAATTGAGCCAAAAACTAAAGCTGATCAGGAGAAAATGGGTATTGCTTTGCAGAAATTAGCAGAGGAAGACCCTACTTTTAGAATGAAAACTGACCCAGATACTCTTCAGGCCATCATCTCAGGGATGGGAGAGTTGCATTTAGAGATAATTGTTGATAGAATGAAGCGCGAATTTAATGTTGAGGCTAATGTGGGTCAACCACAAGTTGCCTACCGAGAAACAATCCGGAGAAATGCCCAGGGAGAAGGTAAATATATTCGTCAAAGTGGTGGTCGCGGTCAGTACGGTCATGCGGTGATCCGAGTGGAGCCCAAAGGACGAGGTGAAGGGTACGAGTTTGTGAATGAGGTCAAGGGTGGAGCGATTCCTCAGGAATTTATTCCCGCAATCGAGAAAGGAATAAAAGAGGCCAAAGACAATGGCAGTATGGCTGGTTTTCCAATGGTAGACTTTAAAGTTGCTCTTTTTGATGGGTCTTACCATGACGTAGATTCTTCGGAAGCAGCGTTTAAAATCGCCGGGGCGATGGCTTTGAAAGATGCGACTGGAAAAGCAGATCCAGCATTGCTGGAACCGATTATGAGAATCGAAGTTACCACTCCGGAGAGCTTCTTGGGAGATGTAATTGGCGATTTAAGTAGTAAACGTGGTAGAATAGAAGGCACCGAATCAAGAGGAAATGCTCAGACCATTAAAGCCTTGGTACCACTCTCCGAAATGTTTGGCTACGCAACTACTCTGCGGAGTATGACTCAGGGTCGCGCTGCTTTTAGTATGGAACCTTCTCACTATGAGGAAGTCCCAAACCAGATTGCGCAAAATATTATTAGTAGTACTGTTAAGCATCAAAACGCTTAACTATTGTCACTAAGTGACGCCCCGCAAAGCGGGACAAGGAGGAATTTTAAATGGCAGACGCCAAAAAATTTGAAAGAAATAAGCCTCACGTTAATGTGGGGACCATTGGTCACGTTGATCATGGTAAAACAACTTTAACTGCGGCTATTTCCAAAGTCTTAGCAGACCAAGGTATGGCTGAGTATCGTGCTTTTGACTCAATTGATAATGCTCCCGAAGAAAGACAACGTGGTATTACCATTGCTTTGGCCCACGTTGAGTATGAGACTGCCAAGAGACATTATGCTCATATTGATGCTCCTGGGCATGCTGATTACGTCAAAAACATGATCACCGGTGCGGCTCAGATGGACGGAGCGATTTTAGTCGTTTCTGCTGCTGACGGCCCTATGCCACAAACTAGAGAGCACATCTTGCTTGCCAAACAAGTGGGTGTACCTGCAATTGTGGTCTTTATGAACAAATGTGACACCGTGAACGACCCAGAACTTTTGGATTTAGTCGAGGTGGAAATTAGAGAACTCTTAACTAAGTATGAATACCCGGGAGATGAAGTCCCGGTTATTCGTGGTAGTGCTCTAAAAGCTTTGGAGGGAGATGCTACCTACGTTGAAAAAATCAATGAACTTATGGCTAAAGTTGATGAGTACATCCCTACTCCAGTGCGAGAATTGGACAAACCATTCTTGATGCCGGTTGAGGATGTCTTCTCAATCAAAGGTCGAGGAACAGTGGTTACTGGTCGAGTAGAACGAGGTAAGGTAAAAGTTAATGAAACCGTGGAAATCGTGGGCATCAGAGAAAAAGCGACCAATTCGGTCGTTACCGGGGTAGAGATGTTCAAGAAATTACTTGACGAAGGTCAAGCAGGTGACAATGTCGGACTTCTTCTGCGTGGTCTTGAAAAGGAAGACGTCGAAAGGGGACAAGTAGTCGCTGCTCCTGGAAGTATCAAACCTCACACTGAGTTTGAAGCTGAAGTCTATATCTTGACTAAAGAAGAAGGTGGTCGACATACTCCATTCTTCAAAGGTTACCGACCTCAATTTTATCTTCGAACTACTGATGTAACTGGGGAAGTAAAGCTTCCGGAAGGTATGGAAATGGTTATGCCTGGGGATAATGTAAAAATGGAAGTTAAACTGATTGGTCCGATCGCTCTAGAAGAAGGTCTAAGATTTGCTATCAGAGAAGGTGGTCATACTGTCGGAGCTGGAGTAGTCAGTAAAGTTATTGCTTAAGAAAACAAAATTGCTTTACCTGCCCTAAGCAGTAAGTAGATAAAACTATGCCAAAAGGACGAATTAGAGTACGTTTAAAATCCTATGATGCACGAGTCATCGATGACTCGGCTGAGGAAATTCTGGATACCGCCATTCGCACGGGTGCAAAAGTAGCGGGTCCGATTCCTTTGCCGACTGACAAAGAAAGGTTCACTGTCAACGCTAGCCCTTTCATTGATAAAGACGCTCGGGAGCATTTCGAAATTAGAACTCATAAGCGGATTATCGATATTATCGAACCCACCCCTAAAACCTTGGATGC
>CAYGGA010000023.1:0-12704 GCA_964349395.1 uncultured Gammaproteobacteria bacterium
TTATCATCGTGGCGGCTTTTGCCGTCACTTTGGTCCTAGAAAGAGTCTTCGGTATCCAGATTTTGACCGGGGTATCTTTCCCAAGCGCGCAAAACAGGGTTAACTAGCGCCAAAGAGAACTTGAAGATAAATTGTTGTAACCGGTAACGCGGTTAGTAGAGGATAAAAAAGAATAAATCCCAACACGTTACCGGTTATGAAACCGCTACGCAAACTCAAAGCCATTTTCCCCCACTTTCCTTCGGCTAAGTCCAGATCTACTAATCCTTTAGCTAAAAGAATACTCAAAAGCGGAAGCCCAGCGAGAAAGTAGTAAAAGAAAACATATCTTCCTACCAAAAACCAGGGCACATAAAGACTAAAAATAAAAATTAGTAAAAAACCAATTTCTTTTTTCCACCCCTTGATTATTTTTCTTGCATAATAACTCAGAGCTAGAAGCCCACCCCAAAATAAGAACGGATTAGCTAACCCTAAAATATACTGACTGCTATTTTTCTCCGGGTGATAAAAAGTGTGCGGAGGATTCAGCACCCAAAGATAGGGACGGATAGCGCCGTAAGCATTTTTTTGGATATCTTTAGTGTGATAAGTCCAAATTTTAACTTGCCTATCCCATACCTGAAGTGGGGTATGATTCTGGGTTAAAAAAGGAATATAGGTTAGAAAGTAAACTAAAAAAGTTAAACTAGCCATTAGAGATAGTTTACCCACCAAACCCCTTAAGTCTTGCTTTACCCCTTCTAATACTAGCAAAATCACTATTCCTAAAAGCACAAAGATAGCTGACCACTTAACACCCAAAGCCAAACCTAAAAACACTCCGGTGAGTACTAGGTCTCTAAACTTCCTATCTTGGTAATAGTTCCAAAAGAAGTAAAGAGTTATTAAGCTAAAAGTAGCTAAAAAGATTTCTAGGAGAGCGGCGCGCGAATGGATAAACCACAAAAAATCAAAGGTTATGAAAAAACTGGAGAGAACAGCTATCTTGGTACGTTTAAAGATTTTCTTCGCCAGTAAATAAGTAATTACTATTCCCAAAGTGCCAAACACAACTGAAGGCAGTCGCCACCCCCACGGATTATCTCCAAAAAGCCAAATTCCCGCCGCGATAAAGATTTTCCCCAAAGGTGGGTGTTCAAAATTGGGATCCGTAAAACCAGTCAGATAACTTTTAGCCGCGTCTAGATAGAAAACTCGTTCATCAAAAAAAGCATCCGTAGGAGAATCTAGTCTAAAAAGCCTTAAAATTAGATTAAAAATTACTAGTCCAATTAAAATAAAGTAATCTTTTCTTGCCATTAAACTTTCAACTTGCCGGCATTCGCCTGTTTTGCTTTGCAAAAGCACCTTTCAACTATTTAGCTTTAGCGCAGAAGTGAGCAAAGCTCAACTTCTATTCTACCTCTTAATTGACAGGTTAAAACAGTGGGCTTTAGAATGAAGAGGATGGGTATTAATCCTGAAGCAGCTACTCTTAAGAATTTTGAGGTTGTCGTCGCTAATTTTTTGAATGTGGCAACCGGTCTAGCCGCGCTACTCGCCTTAGCCATGCTCTTTGTGGGTGGTTTTAAGTATATTACTTCTCGCGGAGATCCTAAAGCCAATGACGCTGCTAGATCCACTATTACCTGGGCAATAGCGGGGTTGATTTTCATTGTTGCTGCTTATTTGGTGATTAGATTAGTGGCTAGTTTTACTGGAGTTGGTGTTGAGACTTTTAGAATTCCGGATACCCCTTAAGGTTTAGCCGCATCTCCGACGGGCACAAAATCCACTCTAAGTTTACTTAAATCATTCACCCCTTTACTCCTAAAATATGCTTGCGCCTGATTTTGGTAAGTTGATATTGGTTTAGCGTCAATATAGACATAAAAAGTATCCGAATTAGCTTTATAATCAATCCAAAAATGATCAGTTTTATAAGGCAAGCTGTCTTTCAATTTGGCTAAAGCCTCCGCGTCATTATTGGTTAGGCTCGTACCTCCAGTGGAAAAAACCCAGCTATAAACCCCCACCCCGTCTACCACCACTTCGACTGAATACTGAGTGTTGGGCTTTAGCGCGGTTGTAGGGTTTATGGTCAAAACTCGTCCGTTACCATCAAAACTACCATTAAACTCAAAAGAGGGGGTGACTTTGACATCTACTTGGCGATCCGCCATCGCAATATTAAAATAAACCACGATTTGGGGGCTAGTGGATACATCTTCTTGGTTGTGCGGCGGCTCCACCCGAAGGAGCGAAAAAGATGCCTTAGGTAGAAGAGACGGTGTCGGGGTCAATGTCGGCGCAGATACCCCGGTCGAACTAGCCGACTTTTTCTGACGCTCCTCTTTCAGGAAACCAGTGGCGAGAGCAGAAACAAAACTAATACTAAACAGGACTGCCAACAGTTTAGTACGGTGGTTTAGGCTCATGGTTTAACTCCCACTCCGGAGATGGCCGAGGTAACGGCCTCGACCTCCAAAGTCGTATTACCTACACTCCCCGCCCCAGATAAAGTGTAAACAGTTTGGACCGTACCTGCTTTGGGCTGACCGACTAAACCCAAACCCACTTTGTCAAAAGTAGCAATACTTAGAGGTTCCGCTAAATCTTGAATGTCGTCTGTATGTTCTATATACGTAAGATGGAACTGTCCGGCTGCTGCTTCTTTTTTTAGCTCCTCATAGTTTTTACGTGCGTACTTTTTACTTTCCTCACTTACTGTAACTGGATAAAGAACAAAATTCAGCAATGTCCCCTGATTATCAAAAGAAACGGAGTTCTCTTCTACTAAAAGTAAGCCGTCTTTTTCCCATTTAAAAGCGACAGTAGCAATTTGACCTGCGCTCGGTGGTAAGTTTTCTTCCCCCAAATTTTCTAACTGAGTTTTTAAATAAGTGACTGTAGTCATCCGCATCTTAAGATTGGAGAGGTTGAGTCCTTCTACTACTTTTTGAGCTTTCTCACGCAACATTTTTTCATCATCAAACCCCACCGGCAGAGAGCCCAGCTGGTTTGAGGTGTAGCTAACTAGATTGGTATTGGTATTAAAAGCTAAACGAGAAGTATCGCTGCGGAAGATCGTCTCCTCCCCCTTTACCGTACTAGCGCCCGTAAAACCAAGCTGCTGGGCTAAACTTTCCAGACCAGTCTTTTTTAATCCAAAATTAGCCGGATAGACTTTAGCGTCCCCTTTTACACCTTCCAATGCTTTTTTATTGAAATTTAGATTATAAAAAGGAGTTTGACTGACATTTTGAGAACTTGTAAACTCCAGCGGAGCTGGTGGCAGAGGGCTGAGTAAATGATAGACATTTAAACCTCCCACGATAGTAAAGACTACAGTCCCTAACAGTAGTAAAACTGGTACAAATACTTGCTTAAAAATAGTGGCTAAATTTTCTAATTTCATTGAGTTCCAGGCAGCCAGCTGCCTCCTCCGACGTCGACTGATTTATTCCGAGCGCTTTCTCCTTGACCGTTAAAGGGGGTAAACTCCAAGGGATCTTTCTGGGTACCATTTTCATAGATCTCATAATGTAAATGTTTTCCTGTCCAACAGCTAGAGGGAGCAATTCCTTCTTCAGTATCACCCAAAAGAGTACCAGCTTCAATGGCGGAGTTGAGCTTATCTTTAAAAGCATCCGTAGCTTGTGAGTTCAGATGCAGGTAAATTACCTGATAATTAGGTTCTCCACCGGACTCGACGGTGATCTGTCCACCACATGTTGGATTCCAAAAAGACGCCGTAATTTTACCGGAAACCGAAGCGTAAACATTTTGCGGGGAAATAACCACGATTTCTTGGGCGATATCAATACCAGAATGGAACTTTGTCGGCTCACTTGCCCCATACCCCCCTACACCAAAGAGAGAAGAGATGTAACCAGAAGTAGGCCAGCCATTGGGAACAGAGTTATCACCGGAGAGGCCGGTATTACGATTATCTATATAGTAGTTCCAAACCGTCTCACAATAATTAAAAGTGGCCGTAACTTCGCAAGCACCAGAGTAACGACGCGCGGCTTTATAGACATCTTCTTGGTCCCAAATTACTTTGTCAGAGGGAACTCCCTCCTCGGTCGCATTGGTTCGCAGTTTCTTGGCACCGGCATAGAGGGCGTCCATAATATTTTGCACTAATACTTGGCGACTTAGCCCTTTAGCTTCATTGACCGCCTCTTTCCACTTGCTCCACTCATCATTGCTGAGCGCTGATTGGTCTGGACAGCTGGACGTCCCGCCTCGGCCCGTCAAAAACTGCATTGGTCCGACGGCGCCACACTCATTGGGAGTACTATTTTTTGGGTCTTGACCACCTTCGGTCAAACCATACTGGGTGATCTCTGTATCATTGTAACTAAATACTTGGGGCCCTTCGATACTCAAAACCCCACCTAAAACCCCCGCTGGCATTTTATAGCTGGCAGCGGCTTCTTCCAAAAGTTGTTTTAAAAGTTTGCTACATTCTCCTTCTTGAGGATTTAACCCCAAACAAAAATCATCTAATAGTCCCGCTCCTCCAGGCGGAGTCACGGCTTTGGCGGTGTCCGCCCCACCCCCCAAAATAGATAATACAATCAAAATGGCAATAACCGGCGCGGCAATCACCATTAAAAATGTGGCACACCCTGCTCCCAGAACTCCAGTGATGACAAATGGCAGTTTCTTCCAATACTTCCCAATGACTGCTCCACCTGCTGCTGCCAAAGGGACAACTAACGGTGCAAATGGGCCGCTAGCCGTTCCTGCGGTTGCACCGGCCGCGGCACCAGCTCCGGTACCAGCTGCAGCCCCAGCAGTAGCACCCCCCGCCGCTCCGGCTGCAGCACCACCCGACGCAGCTCCAGCGCCCCCAGCACCGGCCGCTCCAACACCTTCGGCACCAGCAGCACCACTGGCACCAATACCTCCAGCTTGAGAACCAGCACTACCTGCTGCCCCGGCCCCTTTTCCACCGGCTTGGCCCGCTAGTTTTTTGCCAGCTTCCCTACCACCACGTCGACCCGCAGCTTCACCCAGACTACTGCCACGGTCTTTTTTTTCTTCTTCTTGTTCTCTTTTAGCCATTAATTGGTGGGAAATCTGGGTATAATATAGAAGCTTTTCTCTCAAAAACTTCTGCGCCAGTTTGACAACTGACTAAAGAGGCAGATTACCCATACATTCTCATTCTAGCACTGCTTGCATTTTGAAGACAACTGCACTAATGTTAGCTTAGTAGCCTCTGCTCCCAGGCGGGGTATTACGACACGTCATGAAGGCTTTTATTTTCGGTTTTATCATTTTTTTTACCGCTCTCATCACGGCCGGCCCCGCGCTAGCTCAATCTACTGATCTTCCTACCAGTACCACCAAATCCTTTACTGCGCCGCTACCGGCACCAACCAACACAGCTACTAATAGTGGCGAGCTGCGGCTACTGCCAAATCCGGATGGTAGTTATAAAATCGTGCCCCTCGATCCCACCGCTCCGACTGATTATCAGGTCAATCAAGCCTTGTTTGGGATCGATATCCCCGGGACTGATTTTATCAGTGATTTAGCTTCTGATATTTGGGGTGGCATCAAATGTGCTTCCAATCCCGGCTGCTGGATCAAAAAAACCGCTAGTTTGGTCCAGAATGCCTTGATAAAGCAACTGGCAGGGTGTGAGTATGAAGAGGCTGACTGCTGGGAAGAGCAGTACGCCTCAATCATGAACCCGAATGGAACAGTAAAAAATGCGGGCGCAGTGATGCTCCTAGCCCAGGTCACGGGTGATGTCGCCTCAATGCAGATACCTCTGAGCACGGAGCTTTATCTGGCCAATATGAATCCGTTCAAAGATATTTCCGCTGCCGATGGTCTCGGCGACCTTACCCAACCCAATAAAAATCGTATCTTTGAAATCTGGAAAAATGCTCGGGACGCCGCCTACGTCCTCTCGATCGTTATTTTAGTAATTGTGGGTTTTCTGATCATGCTGCGCGCCAAGCTTGACCCTAAAACCGCTGTAAATCTAACCAATTCTTTACCAAAAATTATTGCGATGTTACTTTTGATTACCTTTTCTCTGGCTATTTCCGGACTTATTATCGATGCGGGTCGTTTGATTATGCAGCTGGGGCTGAGTATTTTACCTAATATTGGTTTTAATGATATTGGCCGCTTGTTCCTAAATACCATCTTCGTTCTCTTTGTGCCCATCTTGGTCCTCCTGGTGGTAGCCGGCCCTATTGGCCTTGTCGCTGCACTCGCCGGATTAATTATATTCCTGCTACTTTTAATTGTTATCTTTATTATCTGTACGATTATCCTTTTCAAATTGGTAATCCGTTATGCTAAATTTTTACTGTCAGTCATGTTTGCTCCGTTAGTTATTCTGGCCTTACCCCTACCCGGTGGTGGCAAAATTGTCAGCGACTTCTTCAAACGCCAATTTGCCTACATGCTGACCATCCCGATTACGGTGATCCTCATTGAAATTGCCTATCTGATCGCTAGTTCCTGTATCCCTTCCCCTTTTAGCGGTGGAATAGCGGGTGGTCCCGCCACTGGTCTTGGCGCCGCGGCCAACCCTTGTGGAGGGGTACCCAATGCTTCTGCGCCTAATTTCTTCGAAAGCTTTGTCCCTCAAGCTGAAGCTCAGTCAATTCCTGGTACCTCTTTCAACCCTTTTGGGCTTTTTAGCGTGATTGCTCCTTTTATTGGCCTAGGGATTCTCTCCATGGCCACTAAAGCAGATAGCATTGCCGATGATATCATGAGTATTAAACCACTGGGTGGTCATGGTGGCGGTGGCGGTGGTCATGGTGGCATTATGGCTTTGCTTGGTTTACAAACTTTAGGCCATGGGTTGGAAAGTGCTAGTGACCTCTCTAAAGGTTATATGGCCATTAAAACCCCAGTTTCTAACTTAATGAAAAGGTCAGGGGTTAGGCGTGGTGACTTAAGTAGAGTAACCCCGGCTAATACCATTAGTGGTCAGGGAGGTAGTTTACTAAAAAGCTTCCCTGGGTCAAAGGGGGATGGTAGTGAAGCGGTACGTGTACCAACCGCGGCGACGTTTGCTAGTGGTGGCACCGCAAATATTGGTGGTAGAGAACTCGATAAAGCTGCCTTTGATCAGAAGTTTAGAGATGCGGCCCCAGATTTTGAGAAGGCGGGTATTAACTATCCTACGCTCCAACGAGAACTAGAAAGTGGTAATTATCTAAACCTTCTGAATACACTTGGGGGCCATGTAGGCTTAGGGGCACTGGATCAAAGTGGGGAAATTTTAAGTCCGACCCGAGGGAGAGTAGGACGAGCTGCGGGTCGAGTGTTCCCCATGACAAATGACCAACGCAAAGAAGTGCGCCGATCAAATGCACGTAATCGAATTGATTTAATTGAACGGTCGGTCTCCGCGGGCAGCGGTCTGCCCCCTGGTGGTATAGAGACCCCCGTCTTTGAAACTCGTGGCGATAGTGGTGATCGCAGACCTGATACTCGTGATACGGAATAATTAAGCAAAAAGAAGAGGGTGATCTACTTGTGTAAACACAAATAAACCACCCTCGAGTACCTCTCTCCCTATCTCCTTTCTTTAGGCCGCGGTGTAAAGAGCCTGCCTCTCTGCAGCCGTGGGCCAACGCAGCAGTTTGTCGGGGTCACAAGGCGTGGCCATAATGATCTCCTGAACCATGTCTGCCACCCACGACTCGCCACCATTGCTATTGACCTTCATTGCGAGCCGGTTAAGGTGCTTGAACCACGTCTTTTCCAACTCTTCCGACTTATGGGGCTTGTGCTCTTCGACCCAGTTAGACAGATCGATAAAGCCAAACGCCTTCAGATCTTGAGCCACTTCATACACGAAGTCCCAGTTTAGCCCTCTGCTCTTGAGAAGACCGGCTAGGTCTTCGAGAGCGTCGCTCCATGCTCCCCCCGGCCCTTCGATCCCCGCGTGATGCATGAGATCGTGTTTTTCGATAATCCCTTTCCAATTGTCGAAGTACAGATTCTTCAGCGGAATCTCGTAGGCCGCCATGATTCGCCGGAACTGATCCTTCCTGGAACCATACCCAGTGAACCCACCATTCATGATATATGAGGTGATGTCCCCAAACTTGATACCACGGTCCCGAGACCTCATGATTACCGACTCCATGAAGAGGTTGTCGGCATACTCGTAGGCCCAGACCCGTAGTTTCCCAAGAAGGTTAGGCTTCCTTTTCCCAGTGTCGTTGCCATTGGCGTCAAGTACTGGGTTAGTTAGCGGCAAACCTGACAAATGGTCGTTGACGATCTTGCGGATGCCATCGAAGTTGAAGTTATTAGCCTCTCGTCCGACCACTCCTCGCAGATACGTCTCAAACCGAGTCAGGTCCTGGCTCTGCTGGAAGTCTTTAGCGAGATGCTGCGGACAAGTCCAGAAAGCCCGAATGTATTGGTGGAACGTTTCGTCCCAGACCCTCTCTCCCAGCTCATTGGTAACCCAACGCGGCTGGAAGGTTTTGATCGTGGACTTACGGCCATTAGGCCAAGTGAGAATAAACTCCATGCCTTCCCGAAACTCGTGAGTGCCAGGAATCATCCACTCTTGGTAAGCGGTTTCATACTCCGCCACTACCTTTGCCAGCTGGTCTGGTACAAAGAGCGGGCGGCGGAAGAACCATGATGGGTCAGCAGCCCCAGCGATCGAGCTCGCAGGCATGAGCACCGGTGCCAGGTCATCGAACTCAACGTCAACATCTCCATCCGACCTCCGTTTGAAGGATGACGGGAAGACGATGGTGTCATCGAAGTCCTTGAGTTTGGCACACAATTTGCTCAAATCATCCTGGGAGACGCCCGTGTATTTGCGGTTCGTCTTCAGGAAATCGCGCAGCTCGTTGAGAGACTCATTCAACTCCGCCACCAGCAGGTGGTGATGTAGCCAAATGCCGTTGTAGGGGCGGGCCCGTTCAGTCTCGATGAAATCATTGATTGGCCCTAACCAGAACCAACGCCCCACCATCCCCGAGTTCAGATACGTAGCGACGGCAACTGGATTATTTTCGTCCAGAGTGTCGCTGCGCGGCGCGCCGGGCCACCACCATTCGTAGGGGCTGACGCGTTCATTACCACCACCACCGTAGCTCGCCCGGAAGGTCTTGGCATCCCCTTCTCCTAAGATCAGGTCAGCAAAGATATCCGCCAAATGCGAACCCACGTTGTGGGTGTACATGATTTTACGCAGCAGCTGGATAGCTTGCCGCGTTGGATGCCAGATCATTTCCTCTTCGTAGACCCAATCTTCAGGTACCCTGTCCGGACGAGTCCATTTGTTCTCACCAGGCACCCACATTGACTTGGAGAGATCCTCGTCAAAGTGGGCACACCCATTGCACGTGTCTGAAGTGTGGTCAGGATGGGTCCACCATTTGTACTGAACCACACCACGATTGTCGACCCGCGGTAGATGTTCCCACCAGGTAAACATCCTTTGCACCAGGTGGTAAGCGAAGATGCGCTCCGCCTCAGTTTGGCCATCAAACGCCCCATCACGCTCATCAGCGAACCGAATTTTACTCTCGAGTCGCTTCCAGAAAGCGTATTGGTAAGTCGGTGGCATCTGGACAAAGTAGCCCAGATAACCTTCGTCCGTACTGTTGTTCGGATTCTTGGTAACCTCCGCGTCCGTCCACATCTGAAGCAGCTCATCGTCGCTCATACCGGGTTCGGTCACACCTTGGTCGTTTACCCGGTCTTGCCGTACCTCGATTCGCCGACCATTAATAACGAACTGACGGTTTCGAAAGTGCTGGTCCTGCAGATACTTCCGATGCTCCAGCACCGACGTTTTGTACTCCTCGATGTAAGAGAAGTAGGCATACTGCATCGCCTGATCAAGGTGCCACCACAAGTTCCACCGACGAATTGCGTTGTCGCGATTAGCGACCTTCTGCCTTTTTTCTTCGTCAGTGTCCGTGGGCAGCTCCGTGATCTCGGCGTGTGTGTAGTGCCGCCACTTTCCCCGACCAAAACGGTGTTCCCGGAGGCCAGGTCGCTTGGTGTCATCCATGTCCTCCCGGAGGCGCACGACCAGGTCGGAATTTCTCTTTTCCAGTTTATCGAAGTACTCCGTGATCTTTTCGTTCAAGTATTCCTTGGGAGGAGCGATGAACGGATCGTACTCATGGAGCTTGCGACCGTTGAAGTTCCGGGCGTGATGCCAGATGGCCTCACCGCAGCGCACCGCTCGAACCAGGTTGAAACCACGATCGAGACGCGCCCAAAACGGTTTTGACCACCGTGTTGACACTGAACCGCCGTAAGCGATCCCCATCTCACGCAGGAAGTCAGGGTTGGTAAGAAGTCTTTCCAGGTCTTCAAACCAGCCTTGGCGCTGGGCCTGCTCCTTTAGAGTCTCGTCGGTAGCAAAGTGTCGGAGTCGGTTGAGAATAGTATCTGGCGGCTTCGCACCTGCGGGAGCATCCGGATCCGGATCCTCGTCCCACTCTAACCTTTGCAGAAGAATTCGACCCCGCGCTCGGGCAGTGTTAAGCCGCCTCTGAAGCGCATCGTCGACTGGTTGCCCAGCTTCCACAAGTTTTCGAACTTCTTCCTCCAAACCCTCAAGTTGTTTGAGGGCTTGCGGATTCTGTCCTTGGCGATTGCGTTCATTGACGATCATGGCAAACGAGGTCGGTTGCCGCACATCACCCCCGCGAGTTGGTACGAGCAGAATAAACCCATCGCCCATCTCGCTGTCCAAACGCTCGCCTTTGGTCGTTGACCGCATGGCCATCTCGTCGGTGAGACCGTCGAGGTTGCTACCGCGCGCGCTAGAGCGTAGGAGCAAACGCTCCTCACTGGTCAGCCCGAATTTACCTTGTTGCAGGTTCGTATCCCGCTTCGCGAGCTCGATCCGATCCCACATCTTACGGACCGCGAGGAACAATCTCCTCGGGTTATTGGCCGGGATGATAATCCCTGCCCCTGAGGGTAGGACATCATCATCGAAATCACCTTCTGCCATGATTTCTCCTCCTTAGGGAGTTTGTTTGGTTCGTCTCCCGAGCTGCCAGCAGGCACTCGAGACAGGATGAAAGTTAACTCCACATCGCCAAAGGCGCTGCAGAGGAAAACAGACTTCACCCTACCTCAAGAATGCTTGCGCAGTTCAATGAGGAGGGAAAGCTGGTTGAAATAAGTTTCAACCAAATTCCCATCCTCATTGAAAGAGGATTATTTTTTTTCAGTTATTTCGTAATGTATTCGTATGATGAAAAGAGAAAACAAGCTTGGCTTCTTTCCTCGCTTCTTTGTTAAGGTACAGGAAATTTTGCTTCAGCAGAAATTTTTGTCTAATCACAAAGGTGCAAATCACCTTTGTCTCTGACAAGATTCTGCTGATATATAAGGCTATTCGCCTTGCGCGCGTATAATAGCATAATTCGGGTAATTTTGTCAACCCCATAGTGGTCAAAATAGGATCAGTTTGACCACTACGCGCGCTGGCGTATAATTTTCCTTACGCCAGCAAGCTTAGCACCTTAACTAGGGTCGGGTTACAATTAATAACTACTGTCAAACTGCTATTTTGAGGCTGTTTTACCTGCAAAATGATCTTTTTTATCCCCTTATGACTTATTTTGATCACCTTGCTTTTTAACCTCCATTAACTGAGAATAAAACCAGTTCAACTCCACCTACACCCTTCTGTCCGAATAAACACAGAAGGTAACTAAAGGTGTAAAAGTTAACTGAAATTAACTCTTATGCAGGCACACCCTGTCCCACAAAATATTATGCAGGTAGAATTCCAATTGGTTGGAAATCTTACTCTGCGCCAATTTGGCTACCTCGCCGCAGCTGGAGTTCTCGCCTGGATAATTTATATTTCCCCGCTGCTTACTTTTGTTAAGCTTCCCCTCGCCGTGGCCACGGCACTATTTGGTGTGGCCCTCGCCTTTTTACCCGTAAATGACATGCGCTTAGAAAAATGGATTATTGCCTTTTTTAAGGCCATTTACTCCCCCACGAGGCGCGTGTGGAGAAAAGAAGTCGAAAATATTGATTTCCTCACTGATAAATTCACTAGTTTAGTAGCCAGGCCAGCGCTGATCCATACTACCCGGACCAATAACCGCGCCAAACTAGATCTATATTTAAATACCGCCCGAACACAAGTCAAAAATAACCTAGATCAATTCGAGGAAAGAAAGCTACATACGCTGGATTTTACCACCCCTGCCCCCACCTCTTTAACCGTCAGTCCTGATCTAGCCCCAGAAGAGCTACCCCCAGTTACTGCTCACACCGAAGTTGCTCCCCGCATCGTCGAGCAGCAGGCGCAAGCGGTTGATACGATTGCTTCGAAAGTAATTTTTACCCCCATTGCCACGATCAAACTCCCGGACCGAAATATTTTTGTCAAAGGAGTAAGCAATAAAAGAGCGCATTCCTTAAACCCCAAGACAGCTCATAAAGGAACAATCTTACTCCCCATCAGAGGGGAAAGAATTTTCGAAGTTAGCCAAGAAATCAAGCAAAAGTTAAACCGCTACGTTAAACCACCCACTCGAGTAGCGACCAGACCGGAAGTTCTTATGTCTGCGAACCCAGCCCCACCAAGGCCATACTACACCCCGGCAGGAATGCCAAATCTACCTGACCCTAAACCAATGTCACAACCACCAGTGGATATGTTTGCCCACCAAACTCCGCAAGTAGCCCCTGTCCCCGTGACCCCCGCTCCTACCTCC
>CAYGGA010000024.1:0-11568 GCA_964349395.1 uncultured Gammaproteobacteria bacterium
CTGGATGCTTCTTCTCCGATTCTTTCTTGCAGAGAATATTTTTTCTTAATACTTTCACGTGCCCACAAATAAGTCCCACCCTGACCAATTCGGTGAGTAACAATCGCGGTTACAAAATCCACCACTGTCCCCTTTTTAATCTCAGAATCAGTTCCCACGGTCACCTGGTAATTGTAATTAGGGTCTTCTTTAATAAACTGACCGATTTTTTTAACAAGTGAATCAAAGTCATGTTTTTGACCTTGACCATCAATATATAAGTCAGTAATTACTTTTTCTACAGTTTCCATCTATGTTACAAATTTCTAGCAGGATTTATAGCCTGTTTTTAACGAAGAGCAGAAGTGAACAAAGTTCAGCTTCTACCTAGGCGCAGAAGGACTGCGAAGCAGGAACTTCTATTTAGTTAAGAACCAGACTACTAACCATCACTTCCATAACCTCAAGGTACTTCTCCCGGTCTGGCTGAGTAGTTTTTTCTACGTAAGAAAAAACTACTGGGAACGCAGAATTCTCGATCAGGTAGAAAACAGATCTTGATCCTTTAGCATTGCCACTACTACCTGTGGCCTCGGTCTCCACTCTTTGAGCAGTAGTACTTCCAACTTCCAGATTGCTAGTGCTCAAAATAATTCTCTCCTCATCACTTCTTCCTAAGCTAGTTTTCAGATCAGTAAATTCCTTGGGGGTAATACTAGAGTTTAAAGTCAAAATGGCAGTTTTTTCATCCACAACAGCTGTGGTCCCAAAATAATGACAAAGGTCTCCAGTTTTATTGGTAAACCAGTCAGCTGGGTACCCAATTGAGAATTTCTTGCTAGTATTAGTACAAGTTTGATAAGTATCTAAAGCTGAGGATTGAGTAGCTACAGAGGGTGTTGGGCTGGTAGTTGAGGGAGTAACTACCACATCTTTGTGCAAGGTGCCATAGAAATAGCCCGCCACACTGACCCCAATTACTAAACCTAAAACAATGAGTAAAAGCTTAACCATACCTTTGTATATTACTCATAACTGAGTTTAAGTTCAAGCAATGCCGATAATTAGTGGGTTAAAGTTTGTTGATGTCACTACTAACACCATCCACATCTGTGGTAGGGTCTGTCACCGTAGTTTGGTTTAGCTCTTTTTGAATATCAGTAGTTTTATCACTATTGGGAGAGGCACTATCAGTCGCCACTTTGGTCGGAGTGGGAGTTGGGGTAGTTTGAGTAATTGTGGTCGTCTCTCCACTTCCTTGCA
The DNA here is from genome assembly GCA_964349395.1 of uncultured Gammaproteobacteria bacterium. Classification (GTDB taxonomy): domain Bacteria; phylum Patescibacteriota; class Microgenomatia; order Woykebacterales; family RBG-16-39-9b; genus CAYGGA01. The sequence goes on from CAYGGA010000024.1 coordinate 1,243, forward strand.
GAGCTAAATAAGTCACTGCTCCCAAAATCACTAAGGCGATGACTACCACTAACAAAACTACTAGCAGCCCTTTATTACTTTTACCACTGCTGACAGTATTTAAAGGTGGGACAGGACTAACTGGCACCACTGGGGTAGCTGCCCCTTCAGTCGTGAGGGTAGTAGTTTGATTTAATTCGTCTGCAATTGGTTGGTTTTCATCCATCTACTTTTTTTCCTTCTTAGGGTGCGCTGTCTACCCCATTAATAGCTGCTAAAGCTTGCATGCTATCAACCACTGCTTTTCTGGCCGCGGTTACTTTATCATGAGTAGATTTCAAGTCCGCTCTAAGAGTCTTGCGGGCACTTTCGGCGGCAGTTCTCAAATTAGCTTCAGTAGTAAAGTTAATGGTGTACACCTTGCCTGATTGAGTAGCCACCGCGGTTTCAGCATTGGTTATGGCTGTTTCTGCGGCTGCAATCGCGGTTTCAACCGTTGTGACCTCCATGCCACTCTCTTTAGCTTTATCTTTTCGGGAAATAATTCTTTCTAGGAAATTAGAGAATTTCTCCAGTCGATCACTAAAGTGTTCAGTGTGTCGTTGGTTGATAGTGTTGAGGTTTTCTTCTAGATTCTCGGCAATTTCTTTTTTCGCCTCATCTTTAATCTTGTTTAATCTGAGTTTGAAAGCTTCTTTTGCCTCTTGCCTTTTGATTTTGAAGGTCGCTAGGGCTTCTTTTCTCTTGGCCCTAAACTCCGCGGCAGCGGCGACTCTTTTGGCCTTGAAATCTTGCAGGGCTGCTTCTTTTTTGGCCCTCAAGTCTGCGGCAGCGCTCGCTCTTCTTTCAGTTAAATTTGATCTGACTTCAGTTTTAAGGGTTTTAGGAGACTGGTTTGTTTGTGCAGCAATAATAGGAGCTAACACTAAGAATAATAGAAGTAAAAAGACTGGGGCAGCTAATTTACGCATCTTAAGATAAGATAACACCCAAGTTTATCTCTGTCAACTTCCCCTACCTGAGAGCACTCAAGTAGTTTAGCAGGTCTTTTTTCTTAACTTTGGCTAAACCAATTACTTTGTCAGCAGCACCATAGTATATATAGTAGTGATCATCTTTTTCCAAAGCTCCACAAGTAAAAACCACGTTTTTGACATTGCCTTCTTTTTCAAATTTTCTTTCTGGTTCAAAAATGGGATCGAGAGTTCGTTTTAAGACTTTGCTGGGATTTTCCAGATCCAGAAGGGCTGCCCCGAGGCGATAAACTCGACTCTGGTCCACACCATGGTAAAAAACCAACCACCCTAAGTCTGTCTTTAGGGGCTGACTACCGGCCCCAATTTTACTGATCTCCCACCTCCTTTGCGGAGCCATAATTTGGTGCCCTCTTTTCCAAGAAATTAAGTTAGGAGAATGACTTAGCCATAAGGAAGGCAGGTGACGATGAACCAAAAAATAGTATCCTTTTATCTTTTGTGGAATTAAACCAGCGTCTTTAGTGTCAAAATCTGAAATAATTACCCCGTGGTGGTGAAAAGTTTGGAAATCTTGAGTGGTGGTTAAGCTAATTCGGATGCGGTAAGGAATATGGGGGTAATTTAAAGATTGTCCAAAGTCACTACTTTTGGCAGAGGCTGGGTAAACCGAAGCAGCTGTGTAGACTAAATAGTAAGTATTACGAATTTGGCTGATTCTTACATCTTCAATCCCAAGTCTTTCAAACTTATTTTCCTCTACCCCTTCTAGCAATGGTTCTTTTTCCCGCGTGAATTTAACACCATCTTTACTTTTAGCTAACCCAAACCGAGAAAGATTGTCTTCTCCCCAAGCCCGATAAACCAGATAAATCTTGTTATTGTAAGTTGTGACCCCGGGATTAAAAACTCCCTTATTTTCCCACCAATTTTTGGAGGGTTTTAAAATTGGATTTTGGGCAATCCGGACAAGTTTCACAATACTATTATGTACTATTTAGACATGGAAGCAACCATTTGCTTTCCTAGTTTCTTAGGAGTAATGTGCAGGTAAGAAACAACTTCATCCCTAAAAAAGTTACCAATCAAGTTTTCTCATACAAGATACTTGATACATAATACTCAAAACTTTTTAAAGAGAGGGGGTGAATATATGAATCCAAGACAATTTCTTCTGCTCGGTGGTATTATCTTAGTAGTCCTCGCCCTCTTAGGTGTAGTGGGGTTTGGCCCCACTCCGACTGACAGTGTTTTAGGAGAATCTTTCTGGCTCGATTCTGGTGAAAATATCGCTCACTTAGTCTTAGGTGTAGTCGCTCTTCTGGCTTACTTCTTCCTCAAAGATGACGCCCTAGCTCGAATGTTAGTGATTTTAGTTGGGATTATTGCCCTTTTAGCTACGGTGTTAGGTTTCCTTAACGCCTCAAATGAGTCTGGTGCCAACTTCTATGGACTCACCAATTTGGAGAACCCCTTTGACAACGTTCTTCATTTAGTAGTCGCGGTTTGGGCTTTTTGGGTATCTTTTATGGGTAAGAAAACCTCTTCAGTCTAAATAGTTGTAAATTGCAGAGAGGCAAAACAGGGCCAATAAGCCCTGTTTTGTATTTAGAAGTAGATAACCTTTCCTAAGATATCACCTCGGTTGATCTTGCCGATTTCCCCACTATCAAGACTGTCAACATAGTTGTCCCCGGTCATATAGTAACTGTTATTTTCTTCGCTGCTGATTCTTTTGATAAATGTTTTATTTTGAAATTTAAAAAGAACTACTTCATTTACTTTGGGGGCACGAAACAGGTGGGTAATTTTTTCCACCAAAACCACACTACCATCTTTAATACTAGGTTCCATACTATGGCCCACTACTTTGTAGAGACGGATGGGAAAAATCACTTCGCTCGGCTAGCTTTAACTTTCTGGAAAATGTCAGCGATATTATCGACAGCCACTTTTAACTCTTTAGCCTTTTCCAAGTCAACATGTTGCTTGGTGAAAGAGAAAAGCTTTAGTGCTTTCCAAAAAATGTCGTGCAAATTGGGAAAGTCTTTTAAGTCTTCTTCCTTGAAAAAGTCAGCCCACAGAACTGTCAGCTCGTGTTTACCAATACGGCCATGTTCTTCTTTTGTCAAAACATAACGAGTCAAGGAATTTGTCTCCTCAATAGTGAGGCTGTCTTTAGGTAAAGCTTGGATTTTTTCGACCATCTTGACGATAGTTTCAGCCGCCGTCTGGGAAGCTTTGGGGTCATATATCCCACAAGGGACATCACAATGAGCGTAAGCTTTTGGTAGTAAATCTAGTAAGTTCATACTTTAACCTCCGCATTACATTCTGATCTTTCGAAGCTCAAATTTCAAGAGGAAAACTAGCCCACTAAAAAAGAGGCCTCAGGCCTCTTTTTTAGATCCTCCAGTAAGGCCTTAATTAGTTGCCGCTGGAGTTTTTTTGGTTTTCAAAAGTAATTTTTTCTCTTCTTTAGCTTTATTTTCACGGTCCAGAATCTTTTGACATTCCTTGTCCGGACAAACTGTCAAAACGTGGGTGATCGGTGGGGCCTGACCCACCTTTTCCTCCCACTGTTTTTTAAAGATTCTTTCTTTACCACACCTTATGCATAAAGAATACATCTATTGGGTTTACCAGCGTTTGTTGCCGCCGCCACTACCGCCACCGCCACCAGGTCTTGGGCCACGGTCTTCTTGTGGACGAGCTTCATTGACAACCATTGCGCGGCCATCAACTTCTTTACCATTGAGTTCTTGAATTGCTTTTTGAGCATCTTCTTCAGTAGCCATTTCTACAAATCCAAATCCTTTGGATTGGCCACTGAATTTGTCAGTGATAACATTAACGCTTTCTACTTTTCCGACTGCGGAAAATAGTTCTTCTAACTGGTTTGTAGTCGTACTGTAAGGAAGACTACCGACAAAAAGTCGCTTTGCCATTTTTTAAACTCCTTTCAAGAGTTTTTCTTAAACCTACTAACTGCAAATTTCTTGTTGTTTGAAAAAACTAACAGAAGGAAAACTTACGGTCTTCAATTTAAGGAACAAATATTAACACTGATAGTATAACACTATTGTAAAGTTTTGGGAAGGAAGTTGAGAAAGAAGTGCGTTTCTTTCTCTGAAAACTACTCCCTACGCACAGAGTTAGTGGGTGGCAACCTGAGGACGGGTCGCCTGCATGAACGGCGAAGAGTTGAAAACACCTCGTACCAACGACCTTGTCGGCACGAGATACTGCTTTCCTTGATATTCTATCAAGATCAGATCCCCCTTCTTGATCAGAGCTTCCAAACCCTTATGACAGCGCTTCGGAAACTGCCGGAAGTAAAGATCCTGCACAATGATTGCTTCAAAGTCCTCCTGAGACACAGGTTGCCAGCGTCCTGCCTGAACACAACCATTTATCACCGCCACCGCGACAGTGATTTTCTCCAGGCGTCTCCACTTGGTCCCAAAGGGTACCAGCAAATTACCGGGACGAATTTTGTTGACCGGCAACTCACCTAACTCTGTTGGGGTCAGCTCTGGAAGTTGGTTTACAACTACACTCTCCACCTCTTGTCTCCTTGCCTAAAAGTTGTCTGGAAGTATATTCTTATGGTATGCAAAAAGCAACTTTTGCCGGTGGGTGTTTTTGGTGCACCGAAGCAATTTTTAAAAGGCTCAAAGGCGTGACTGACATTATGTCTGGCTATTCTGGTGGCAGTAAAGAAAATCCCTCCTATACGGCCGTGTCTACAGGCACCACTGGGCATGCGGAGGCGATTCAACTCACTTTTGATCCCAATATCATCTCCTATTCTCACCTCCTAGATATCTTCTGGGCCACTCATGACCCCACTACTTTAAATAAACAAGGAGCGGATGTGGGTACTCAATACCGCTCGGTAATTTTCTATCACGATGAGGATCAGAAAAGGGTGGCCGAAGAATCTAAAGACACAATGGAAACCTCCGGGAAACTCTCTGATAAAATTGTGACTGAGATTGTGCCTTACACTACTTTCTACAAGGCTGAAGATTATCACCAGAATTATTATGACCAAAACCAAGGAGCTACTTACTGTTCCCTAGTAATAGACCCCAAGATTCAAAAACTGATCACCCAGTTTAATAGTGATGTTAAAGAAGAATATTTAAAGTAATGCTTTTACCTACCCTGCTTTTTGTAATCTCCCTCAAATTCTTGATTCCCCTACACTTTGATTTTGATTATAAATAAATCAGTGGTAGTTGGTTATATTTCTGTCAAGAAATAATGAGCGGAAATTATTCTGCGAATATAAACTTTGGAATGAATGGTACTTGCATTTTGCAAATATTGATCTATCCACCATCTTTTTTCATTTTAATGGTGGGCAGTAAAGATATTGCTTGACGCTTTTTAGGTTTTATTACCCCTACCTAAATAAAGCAGCCAAAGAGCACAAACACCTACTACTAAGTAAACTAGGTTTTCAACCACTGGCCAGCTGCCAAGTAATAAATTCACTACATTCAAATTCATGCTCAGAAAGTAGCCAACACCAACTAAACCCCAGTTTAAAGCACTAATCAGAACTAACCACATACCCCACTTCTTTTCCATTGATAATCACCCCCTTTCTTAGAATTGAGAGACAAATAAGCAGGCCCATACCAGCATGGTAGCAAAAAGCACAATTATTTGCGAGTTGTTTTGTTAAACAAAAAGAGCCCACAAATGTGAGCTCTTGGAGCAGACGATCAACTTTCAATATCCAGCTGGAACTTTAGTAATCCTGATCAGCATTTTTCTCTCCTTAGTGAGCTAAGGAGCTATTATATAGTTTTCAATCTAAATCTGCTATACACAGACCCTTTTGTAACAATTTAAGATAATTCTGGGTACACACTTGTTTAACGAGAGTTGCAAACTGGAGTTAAACAAGTATACAATCCCTCCCAAATGGCTTACTCCAAAGTTAGATTGCTAAAGCTTGCTAAAAAGGTCACAGAAAACAGGAAGATCTCCCCCTCAGAGATAGACTATCTCTTAAGTTTTGAGAAAGTCAGCAAAGAAAACCTTTTTGTCCAAGTTGTCAAAAATATTGCTCTACCACTTTCCTTAGGTTTTGGTTTTTTCTATACTGTTTATCCAAAGGAATTTGAAATTGTAGCCTCAAATTTGCCTTCTTGGACCAACTTGTCCCCACCTCTTTTAAATGGAGTTGATTATCTCTGGAATATCCTAGCCGAACCAGTAGAAAAAGCAAATATCTTGTACCATTTGCCCAATCTTATCCTCTACTCTTTTGGAATCTTTGGAGTTAAAAAACTGTTTGAGGCCTTAGATAGACATAGCTGGCTAGATAAAGTCTTTCTCTCTCAAAAACTGCTGGAAGAAAGAGTAATTAAAGGAGATTTAAATCTTAGCATGGAAAGAGGTCACTCTCTGCTTTTTGTGGGTAAGGGGGACTATATTGGCCAACAGTTTGTGACGACTCGCTCCCCAGAACAAACCATAACTATCTCTGAAACCAAACCTAATTTTACTAGAATCTGGAATTACTACTCCACGGACACTATTTATGAAGATTTAAAACAAGTGCTAGAAAAAAGTGATGGTGAAAGTAGTGGCGAGTATTTCTTTTTCCCGGTTAAAGATGACCAAATCTTTCTTCCCAGCAGTACTGCTTATGATCTCTCCCCACATAAACTAGATATTCTCTGTCAAAACATCAGAACTATTGAAAAAGAAGAGGGCTGGAAAACTAAAAGAATCGTGATAGTGGGTGATAGGTTTCACCAAAGTGTAGTCTGGTCAGAAGATCAAAGAAAACCACTTCCTAAATCTGAAGATGTTATTTCTCTAGAGTCTATCTCTAAAAAATACCCAGAAGTAACTTTACTGGACCCTACCGAAATTGTGCTCAAAAAGATTTTAGAGATTGCTGGTGGTAGAAAAATAGTTTTCAGAGCAACTAAACAAGGAATTAAAGAGTATAAAGACAGATTTTACAAAAGATTACAGCTACTTGGGTATAGAGCCATTTCCAAAAAACCAGGGATTTTAACAATTGGTTATGATTTGTTTGAGGATCAGACTGAGCAGCAAATGCTTGCTAAATTGATTGATGACTACTACCCAGTAGTACTGTCAAAAACAGTTCACGATGCCTTGATCAGAAATGGCTACCAAAAGTCGGAATTTATCTATGTTCCCGAACTAGTATTAGGTGAGGTTTCTAAGACTGCCCAAGAGCAATAATTAATAAGACTAATAATCTTAATTTAAAGACTTTTTAGGCGCCCCTACTAAGACAATTTACCCTTCAATTGGATCTAAATGCTGGCAACCAGGAACTTCTTCCTCAGAGTACAAACTAGTGTTTCCCTTGTAAGTTTCCCAAGCTTTATAAAATCCTCTAATTTTAGTTTGGATTTCTTCTTTAACAGTAGGATCAAGATAGGCAAATGGGCAAAAATGAGTCGGTGGATTACCCCCTTTGAGAATCCCTATTTCCACTGCTCCAAAACCTTGGGGAGCGCCTTTATCAAAATTACTTACTTCGGCTACGACTTGGCCAGCTTTTACTTTATCGCCGACTTTGACCACCGGATTAATAACATGCTCAGTTTCATACATCCATTTAGCCATTTTACCAGTGGCACTAACTTGGATGGAATAATCACCGCTCCAGATGGTAGGCATAGCTGCAACTGTGCCATCCACTAAGGAGAGAACTTTTGTTCCCAATGGCAAGATAAAAGTTGGTTGGGGATTGGATTTGTTTTGGCCATTACTAGTTTGGGCACCAGGAATCACAAACCCATACCCCATAAAAAGTCGATCAAACTGTAATTTCTGTTTAGTAAAGACAAAATCCCCCGCTTTGTTTGTTTTAGGATCAAAATTGTCAAGATTTACCCCAATACTTTTTAGTTTGAGAGGGGGTTCATCAGAGTTGGTTGTACTAGTAGTGGGCGTGGGTGATGTCAAAGAGATATTTGCCTGCTCGTCACCATCATGGGTTAGTTTAGCAATTAATACCAAACTTGTAGCTAAAACTATTAAAACCAAAATCCCTAGGACAACTAGGTTTCTTTTACTTTTATAGAAGGGCATACTTGCATGCTAACAGAGTTTAAGAATTTAGACAAAGTAAGTTTATTTGTCTTTTTGTTGCCCCACTGGCATCATATTTATTTTCCAGGCTGGCTTTGGTTGGCCTAACTTTTCCTTTCTATAAAAGTTTTCTTTAGCTGACGCTAAGCTTGATTCTCGCTTTGCTCGAAATGATGGATGAATTTTAGGAACGCAGGCTTTCAAAGCCTATTCATTCGGAATATAATTAGCCCATGGCAAAAACAATTTTAGTCACTGGCGGGGCGGGGCATGTAGGCTCTCATGTCATTGAAGAATTAGTCCAGGACTCAAACAATAAGGTGATTTCTCTAGACAATTATTTTAATGGCAGCAAAGACAATCATATTTCGGGGGCTGAGTATCGGGAAGGTCACACTAAAGATATTGCTAAATTGATTCCTGAAACTCCAGATATCCTCTACCACTTAGGCGAATATTCGCGCATCTCTACTTCTTTTGACGACGTTGAAAAAGTCTATGATTTGAACATCTTGGGCACTTTTGCGGTCGTGGAGTTTTGCCGCACACGCAGAGTGGGGAAATTGGTTTACGCTGCCTCCAGCACTAAATTTGCGATTGAAGGTGACGGCCGTCACCAAAGCCCCTACTCTTTTACTAAAGCCATGAATGTCGACTTGGTAAATGACTATGGCCGGTGGTACGATTTACCCTATGCCATTTGCTATTTCTACAATGGTTTTGGACCCAGAGAAAAATCAGATCCTACCTATGGCACCGTCATTGCCAAATTTGAAGAACAGTACCTGGCAGGTGAACCATTGACAGTAGTCAAGCCGGGTACTCAAAAGCGGAATTTTACTTATGTGAAAGATTTAGCTCGCGGAATCATAGCTATTGGGGAAAAAGGGTCAGGGGATGGGTACTCTTTGGGCAATACTAAAGCTTACTCAATCTTGGAAATTGCGGAAGCTTTTGGTGGGGAAATAAAAATGATTGATGGTTATCCGGGTCGGGCAGCGTCTGGTGAGGCACCTCAAAAAGCTCGGGAAGAACTAGGCTGGGACACTAGCGTGGATGTTATGGATTATATAAAAGACTTTATTCAAAAACACCCTAGAAAATGAATCTTCTACCCACAAAAAACCTCGCATAAAGCGAGGCTTTCTGTACTTCAACGTGAGAGCTATTAGGCGAGTTTTACGTTCTTTGCACTTGGACCTTTTTCACCGTCCACAACATCAAACTCAACGGCTGCACCAACTTCTAGCGCGTCAAAAGTAACATCACTCAAATCATTAGAGTGAAAGAAAAGATCTTTGGTTTCTCCGTCACGAGAAATAAAACCAAACCCTTTGTCTGTTTTTGTTTTAATTGTTCCATTCATAGTTATTTGTTAGGTCTAAACATTAAACCTAACCTACCTCCTTTCATTTAAAAATTCAACCCAAGCTTTACTGTGCTCAAGGAACCTTCCTTTGCTTCTTAATAGCTTGAAAGTTAGGGAGAAAAATCATTATATCATAATTACAGAATTAGAGTAAGAAAGACGTAGACAACTTTGTCCTCAGCTTACAGCTTTCTTCACAAGGGCCCCGATCTTTGCCTCCTCAACGGCAGTCAACTTTTTGACAGCAAATGAAGTCGGCCACATGAATCCTTCATCTAAATTAGCTGGATCATTGAAACCCAAGGTGGCGTATCGATATTTAAATTTAGCAGCACTTTGGAAAAAAAGCACAACCTTGCCGTCTTTATTGGCATACGCGGGCATTCCGTACCAAGTTTTGGGCGAGAGTTGTGGAGCGTTCTCTTTGATGATGTCGTGAAGCCTAGTGGCCATAGAAAAGTCTGGCTCGGGCATTTTTTCAATCGCAGCTAGTACTGAGCCCTCCCCATCGGCCTTGCCTGACCGGAGCTCTTGGGCGCGCTCCCGCATCGCAGCTAATTCCTCATCTGTAAATGTCTTACTAATCTTTTTAGCGGTCTTTTTTTCTACTGACATATTAGGATTCTCCTTTACTATTTTAGATGGCCTCATCATAACAAACAAATTCTTTCTTTGTACACTTTGATGGCCATTGTATATTGGATATATTCACTTGAAAGTTCATTACCCTGTGGTTATACTCTCTTTCTGTTGCAAGTTCGTTATTCGCAGAATATAATACTGACACCTAACATTCCGGCGTAGCTCAATGGTAGAGCAGTTCACTGTTAATGAATTGGTTGGGGGTTCGAATCCCTCCGCCGGAGCCATTTGTTTCTTATTATAACCTCCTGGTTTTCCTTCAAG
>CAYGGA010000025.1:0-9906 GCA_964349395.1 uncultured Gammaproteobacteria bacterium
ATTTCTAAGGAAGCGACTAGACTTATTGCTAAAAGCCGCCGCCAAGTACCAGGGTCTGTTTGGAAAAAAGCGACTGTCGAGCTTAGTTCAGGGAAATTAAGTTTGTTTGAGATTTCAGGAGGGGAAGATGATAAAAAGAGTTAAAGGTACTAGCCCCTCTAGACGTTTCATGACCAAGGTTGGGTTTGAGGAGTTAACTCGCAGTGAGCCTCTAAAAACTTTGACCGAGATTTTACCTAAGAAAAGTGGTCGTGGGCACGCTGGCCATATTACTATGCGTCACCAGGGTGGCCGACACAAGCGGTACTACCGAGTGATCGATTTTAAGAGGAATAAGTTTGATATCCCCGCCCGAGTAGATTCCTTAGAGTATGATCCAAACCGCGCTTCCTTGGTTGCTCAGATAAACTACGTTGATGGTGAGAAAAGTTATATCTTAGCCCCTCTAGGTCTTGAGGTTGGCGATAGAGTACTGGCTGGTCAAAAAGCAGATATTAATTTAGGAAATGCTCTTCCTTTGAAAAATATCCCAATCGGCACGGTTATTCATAATATCGAACTAACTCCTGGTCGTGGTGGTCAGCTCGCTCGTTCCGCGGGCAATAGTGCGACTTTGATGGCTAAGGAAGGTCTGTGGGCCAATATTAAACTACCATCAGGCGAGGTAAGAAAAGTGTCGGTGGAAAGCATGGCCACTATTGGAGCTTTGGGTAATATCGATCACAAAAACATTACTTATGGTAAAGCGGGACGCAAACGCCATATGGGTATTAGACCGACTGTTCGTGGGGTAGCGATGTCTCCTCGGGACCATCCACACGGTGGTGGAGAGGGCAGAAGTGGTATTGGGAAGAAAAGCCCAGTTACTCCTTGGGGTAAAAAGACCATGGGAAAGAAAACTAGAAAGAGAACTAAAGTTTCTAATAAATATATTGTTTCTAGGAGAAGTAAATAATGAGTAGGTCACTGAAAAAAGGACCGTTTGTAGACGAAAATTTAATAAAGAAAATCAACAAGATGAAACTTGAGGGCAAAAAAGACCCAATTAAAACTTGGGCCCGTAGTTCCCAGATTTCTCCGGATATGGTTGGGTTTACTATCAGTATCCATAATGGTAAGAATTTTATTTCTGTCTTTATAACTGAGGCGATGGTGGGTCATAAATTGGGGGAGTTCTCCCCTACTCGAACCTTCCGTAGTCATGGAAGAGTGGTGGAAAGGACCACTTCTCCTACTTAGAGTTTGTATAAAAATTAGACACGATATTTATGGAAAGCATGGCTGAAGCAAAAAACATTCGAAAATCACCTCGTAAAATCCGCTTAGTAGCGGATGGTCTGCGTGGGCAAAATCCTGAAAAAGCTCTAGAGGTGCTTAAATTCACTCCTAAAGCAGCCGCTTTACCTTTAGGTAAAGTCATTAAGTCAGCCCTGGCCAATGCTACCAATAATCTGAAAATGGACAAGGAAAAATTGATAATCAAAGAAATTTTGGTAAATGAAGGACCAGTGCTGAAGAGATTTAAAGCCCGCAGTCGGGGTATGGCCCACCCTATCTTAAAAAGAACTAGCCACATCAGAATAGTTTTGGAGGGAGTAAAGTAATGGGTCAGAAAGTAAATCCTCTAGCTTTTAGACGAAGCTTAAACAAAAAATGGACTTCACAGTGGTTTGCGCGAGGGAAGACCTACAAAAAATTCTTGCTTGAAGACTACAAGTTGAGAAAAATGATTATGAGTCAACTCAAACCAGCGGGGATTAGTAAATTGCTAATTGAGAGAAATATTAACCAAATAACTCTTACAGTTTACGTTTCTCGCCCTGGGGTTGTGATTGGTAGAGCTGGTAGTGGTTTGGAAGATTTGCGAAAAAATATTGAAGCTTTTATTGGTCAAAAAATTAAACTTAATGTCGAAGAAATCAAGAAACCAGATCTTGATGCTTATTTAGTCGCTCGTAATGTCGCTGATATGGTCGAGAAAAGAATGCCAGTGAGAAGAATTGTCGTCCAGACTGGTGATCGTGTCATGCAAGCAGGGGCCAAGGGGGTTAAGATTTTGGTAAGTGGCCGCATTGGTGGTAGCGAAATCGCCAGACGCGAGAAAATCGTTTTAGGAACAGTCCCCTTGCAGACACTTCGTGCTGATATTGATTTTGCCTCTGTCGATGCCAGGACTGCTACTGCCGGTATTACCGGTGTAAAGGTATGGATTTCACGTGACCCCAAGACTTTACTACCCGCCGCATTAGGGACGAGTGATCGAGGTTAATCATGTTACAACCACGTCGAGTTAAATTTAGAAAAGCATTTAGGGGTTCCATGGCTGGAGTAGCAACGCGTGGAGCAACTTTAGAATTTGGTGAGTACGGACTGAAGGCACAGGAATCTGGGTGGGTATCTTCTCGTCAGATTGAAGCCGCCCGTCGCGCGATTACCCACTACACTAAAAGAGGGGTGAGAATTTGGATCCGTATTTTTCCTGATAAACCAGTGAGTAAGAAACCACCAGAAACTAGAATGGGTTCTGGTAAAGGCGCTGTAGATCGATATGTTGCTGTGGTAAAACCAGGAACAGTTTTATTTGAAATCGGTGGCGTGAATTCAGAGCTAGCTCATGAGGCCCTTCGTTTAGCAGCCATGAAATTGCCAATTGATGTGAAGTTTGTGAGTAGGAGCCTTGTTTAAAATATGCAAAGCATATTTTTCACGTGGGGATCAAAATGAAAAAAGAAAACTTTTTAGATTCAAATAAAGCTAGTTTGGAAGATAAAGTTAAAGAAAATAAACTTAAGCTTTTAAATTTAAGAGGAGATAAAGAACACCGCAAACTAAAAAACGTCAAAGAAGTTATGGGTGTTCGACGTGAAACTGCCCGGATGTTAACTGCCTTGCAAGTAAAGATTAGGGAAGGAAAAGTAACCCAAAAATTGAAGGAAATAGTCAAAGAAGAAGATTCTGTTTCTAGCAGAGGTTCGAAATGATTGGAAAAATAGTTAGTAATAAAATGAAAAATGCGGTGGTAGTCTCGGTGGAGACTCTTAAACCACACCCACTTTATCATAAAAGAATTAAACATACTAAAAAGATTAAAGCCTTTAGCAATGAAGACTTGGCTATGGGTCTGGTGGTTCGAATCGAACAAACAAGACCTATTTCGGGGCAGATTAATTTTAAAGTTGTTGAAGTGATAAATTCTGAGGTAAAGAAAAGATGATGCAAATTGGGTCAGTTTTAAAAGTTGCGGATAACTCCGGTGCCAATACTGCCAAAATCATTGCTATTCCTGGAAAGTCTCGCCAAAGGATGGCGACTTTAGGGGACGTGGTAAGCATTGTGGTTAAAAAAGCCGCTCCCAATGGCACAGTCAAAGATGGAGAGGTTACCAAAGGAGTGATTGTGCGCACTAAAAAAGAACGCCGCCGAGCTGATGGATCTTATATTCGTTTTGATGATAATGCTTTGGTAGTAATTGATAACGGTGGTAATCCTATTGGGACCCGTATTTTTGGGCCAGTGGCTCGAGAAATCAGAGATCATGGTTTTTTGAAAATTATTTCCTTAGCCCAGGAGGTTTGGTAATGAGATTAAAGACTGGGGACGAAGTATTAGTAACTACCGGTAAAGATAAAGGGCAAAAAGGAAAGATTGAGAAGACTTTGCCAAAGAAAAACCAGGTAATTGTGACCGGGATCAATATTTATAAAAAACACGCCAAAGCAGGTGGTAAGATCACTAAAGGTGGGATTATTGATATTACTAAGCCACTAAACAATAGTAACCTACTCCTTATTTGCCCAAATTGCCACTTGCCGACCAGAGTAGGGTCAGACCTAAAAGAGAAAGGTAAAAGGGTTTGTAAGAAATGCCAACATCTCTTTTAAAAGGAAGAGAAAGTTGGTAAAATACCAGTCTTATCATGGAAACAATGACACTGAAACAAAAATACGAAACCGAAATCAAGAAGACCTTAGTAACCGATCTTGGTTTAAAAAATAGTTTAGAAGCACCCAAGCTAGTGAAGGTGGTTTTAAACGTGGGTATAGGTGATCACATGGCTGATAATAAAGCGATTGAAGCTGTTAAAGAATCACTAGGTAAAATTTCTGGACAAGCCCCGGCTCTACGACTAGCCAAAAAAGCAATTGCTGGTTTTAAATTAAGAGAAGGTCAACCTGTGGGTTTGATGGTGACTTTGAGAGGAGAAAGAATGTACAGCTTTTTACAAAAACTCGTTAGCGTGGTTTTTCCAAGAGTCAGAGATTTTCGAGGACTGTCTTTGGCAAATTTTGATAAAAATGGTAATTATTCTTTAGGGTTTCCTGAACAAGTAGTTTTTCCAGAGGTTGATATGGGTAATACAACTAAAATCCATGGATTAGAAGTAACAATCGTTTCCACATCTAGAAACGCTGAAGAAGGAATGAAATTACTCACTGCTTTAGGATTTAAATTCAAAGAAGGGAAGGGGAACTAAACGTGGCAACTACCGCAAAGATTAAAAGAGAAGATAAAAAATTAAAACACAGCGTTCAATACCATAATCGCTGTCAAATCTGTGGGCGTCCGCGGGGATACATCCGTAAATTCGGTCTTTGCCGGATTTGTTTTAGACAGCTAGCTCACAAAGGGGAATTGCCAGGTGTAATTAAGGCGAGTTTGTGAAGATATGATTACCGATCCAATTAGTGACATGTTAACCAGAATTCGTAATGGGTACCTAGCAAGAAAGGGAGAGGTCAGCGTGCCACACTCCCGGTTTAAAGAAGAAGTTTTAACACTACTTCATACCCTTGGGTATGTAGAGAATGTCAAAAAAATTGAGGAAGAGGGTAAACACCCTTCTCTGCAAGTTAATTTAAAATACAAAAACGGCGTACCAGCGGTAACTGCAATCGATAGAGTTTCAAAACCAAGTTTAAGAGTGTACCGCAAGGGAAATAGAATGCCTTTAGTTTTAAGTGGTATGGGGCATGCGGTGGTGTCTACCTCGCAAGGTTTGATGACTGCAAGGGATGCTAAGAAAAAGAATCTCGGTGGCGAGTTAATACTGAGGATTTACTAAGATGAGTCGTATTGGCAACTTACCTATACCAGTTCCCTCAGGTGTGGAAGTAGAAATTACTACTTCAGCTATTAATGTCAAAGGGCCAAAAGGTAAATTAAGTACTAAAATGCTGCCCCATCTAAAAATTACCCAAGAAAATGGGGTAGTTAGTGTTAGTCGCAGCAATGAGACTAAAGATGCCCGTTCTTACCATGGTCTAATGAGAACTTTAATCAATAATATGGTAGTTGGTACTACCGACGGGTTTGAAAAAGGATTGGAGTTTAATGGCGTTGGTTTTAGAGCGCGCGTAGAAGGGGACACTTTGGTTCTGACAATGGGTTACTCTCACCCCGTTGAGATTAAGGCCCCTGAAGGTATCAACTTTAAAACTAGTGAAAATAAAATTGTTGTGGGTGGTTTTAATAAAGAATTAGTCGGTCTTGTGTCTGCTAAAATCAGACAAGTTCGCCTTCCTGAGCCTTACAAAGGTAAAGGGATTAAATACAGCGGTGAAGTGATCCGTCGCAAGGTCGGAAAAGCAGGTAAGGCCACGACTGGAGCAGGAGGTAAGTAACATGCATACAAAAACTAATCGCAGTACTCGACATGCTCGTATCCGCGCTAAAATCAGCGGTACATCAGTTCGTCCACGACTTTTTGTCTTTCGCTCCAACCAGCATATTTATGCTCAGTTGATTGACGATTCTAAAAGGGTGACTTTACTATCCGCCACCGAAAAAGAGATTAAAGATGGCAAAACTAAAGTGGAAAAAGCCTTCCTGATCGGCGAATTGATCGCCAAAAAGGCCATGGAGAAAAAAATAAAAGAAGTAGTCTTTGACCGTGGTGGTTATATTTATCATGGGCGCGTTGCCAGTGTTGCGAGCGGTGCTCGCAAGGGAGGGCTGGTTTTTTAACAGGGACTTTGCTTAGCAAAGTCCGTTTTGGAGATTCAAAATGGCTTACAGAACAGCAGATGACAGTTTTAAAGAGTTTACCGAAAAGATAGTCCAAGTTAACCGCGTGTCCAAAAAAACCAAAGGTGGTAATAAAGTTGGGTTTTCAGTTTTGGTGGTAGTTGGGGACAAAAAAGGACGGGTTGGTGTGGGTTTGGGTAAAGCCCCTGATGTTCAATCCTCTATCCATAAAGCGGTTAGCTATGCTAAGAAACACTTAATCCAAGTCCCGATGGTGGGTACGACTATTCCTCATGAGGTAAATATCAAATTAGGGGCGGCTAGAATCTTCCTCAAACCTGCTTCGGCTGGTACTGGAGTTATTGCGGGAGGTAGTGTCCGAGCAGTGGTCGAAGCTGCTGGTATTCGCGATATTTTGTCTAAAGTTTTAGGAACCAATAATCAAGCTTCCAATGTCTATGCGACACTGCATGCCTTAACTACCCTTAGGCCTCGTGAAGAAAAAAACAAAGTAATTACCAAAGAGGAAAAAAGCGAGGTTACCAATGCAGCTAAATAATTTACAAAAACTAGCTAAAGAAAAAAACAAACGCGTGGGTCGTGGAAACGGTAGCGGTAAAGGTAAAACTGCTGCTCGTGGGCAAAAAGGACAAAAAGCCAGAGGAAGTATAAGAGTGGATTTTGAAGGTGGTCAACTCCGCCTTATAAAAAGACTTCCTTTCAGAAGGGGTGTGGGTAATACCAAAGCTATTGACACCTCAATCGTTAAGGCTGGCCAACTAAACACCTTTAAACCAGGGACCATTATCAATAAAGAAGTATTGGTGGCCATGGGACTGGTTAAGAAAAACGCCAAAGTGAAAATTGTAGCCGGTGGGGAGTTGACAGTTGCTTTAGTATTGGAAATACCAGTTACGAAAACTGTTAAAGACCAAGTCACTAAGGCTGGAGGAAAAGTTTCGTAATGTGGAAAACTACAGCTAGTATTTGGCGTACCCCTGACTTGCGTAGCAAGATTCTCTTTACCTTAGGCATTATTGTTATCTTCCGTCTAGCCGCCCATGTCCCTGTTCCAGGGGTAGATATTAATTCTTTACGTAGTCTTTTTGCCTCTAGCCAACTCATTTCCTTGCTTGATTTATTTTCTGGGGGAACACTGCTAAATTTTTCAGTCATCGCTTTAGGTCTAAACCCTTATATCAATGCTTCCATTGTAATGCAACTTTTGACCATGATTGTTCCTCGACTTGAAGAAATGCAAAAAGAAGGGGAGTATGGTCGCCGCAAAATTACTCAGTACACCCGCCTTCTGACTATTCCACTTAGTGTGTTGCAGGCTTATGGGGTGATCTTTCTATTAAATCAAGGAAGTGGGGTAAATGTTCTTGGCGCGATGAATCCTTTGCAGATTGCGGCAACTTTAGTTACCATGGTCGCGGGAACGGTTTTTTTAATGTGGTTAGGGGAACTAATCACCGAGCGAGGACTTGGTAATGGGATTTCTTTACTTATTTTGGTAGGTATTTTAGGTAGGTTATTGGTCACGGTTGGCCAAGTCCAGGCAATTTTTACCCCAGAAAACTTCTTAACTATTTTGGCAGTTATTCTTTTAGGTTTGATAGTAATTGCAGGAGTGGTCTTTATTAATGAAGGTCAAAGGCGCATCTTGGTTCAGTACGCTCGCCGTGTCCGCGGTGATCGACTCACGGGTGGTCAGACTTCACACTTACCTCTCAGAGTAAACCAAGCTGGCGTAATCCCAATTATTTTTGCAGTGTCTTTGATTTTACTGCCAAGTATGATTGGAACTTTTTTATCCGGAGCTAGTACTCCTTGGGTTGCCAATTTTGCTAAAGGTTTGCAAGCTTTCTTTCAAAACACGGTCTACTACTCTTTAGTTTATTTCTTACTAGTGGTGGTCTTTACTTTTTTCTACACCACTGTTTCTTTTAACCCAACTAAAATTGCTGATGAGATCAAAAAATATGGTGGATTTATTCCAGGTATCCGCCCTGGGAAAGCAACGGAAAACTACCTCTCTCATATTCTTTATCGTATTACGACTGTGGGCGCCATCTTTTTAGGGTTGATTGCCGTTTTGCCTTTTATTGTCGAAAATATAACAGGAATTTCCACTTTGGCAATTGGTGGGACTGGACTTTTAATCGTAGTCTCGGTAATTTTAGAAACATCCAAGCAATTAGAGTCAATGTTGATTATGCGTAGCTATGAGGGTTTCCTGAGAAAGTGAACGGTTACCTAATCTATGGACCCCAAGGGTCGGGAAAATCTACTTTTGCACCTTACATTGCCGAAAAACTAGGAGTGAGTTATTTGACCACTGGGCAAATATTTAGAGACGAGATGGCTAAAGGGACTGAGGTTGGCAAAAAGGTGGCGGAGCGGATGACCCAAGGCATTTTGATTGATGACAAAACTACCTGGGAAGTTTTGGAACCACGACTTGAGGCTGCTAAAAATGGTTTCTTACTAGATGGTTATCCAAGGAATTTAAATCAAGTCAAGACATTGGAAGAAAAAGGGTACACTTTTAAAAAGATCTTTTATATGGCTTTGGCTGAGGAAGTGGCTATTAAGAGATTACTGGATCGTGGGCGAGAGGATGACACCGAAGAGGGGATCAGAACGAGGTTGAATTTTTACAAAAACCAAACTCAGCCAGTTTTGGATCACTATAAACAGAGTGGTGTAGAAGTAAAAAAAATAGATAACTTACCAAATCCAGAGGTGGTTAGAAAAAATATTGATGATTACCTTAAAAACTGAGACGGAAGTTAAAAAAATGAGAGCGGCAGGGAAAGTGGCTGCAGCGATTTTAAAAAAACTGGCTGAAGCTAGTATCCCGGGGACAAGTACTTTACAATTAAACACTATCGCCGAGAATGAGATAAAAAAAGCCGGTATGAAGGCTGGTTTTAAAACCGTAGAGAATTACCAGTTTGCAATCTGCACTACCCCAAATGAAGAGGTGGTTCATGGTTTACCATCAAGTTACAAATTAAAAAGAGGTGACATCATTAGTATCGACTTAGGAGTGATGAATGAGGGTTTGCATACCGATGTTGCCACCTCTTTTGAAGTTAAGTCAAAAGATGACAAAGGACCAGTGAGCTTTGCGAATGCCCATTTTCTAGAAGACGGCAAAAAAACATTAGAAAAAGCGATTAATTTAGTTAAGGACGGCACCAGGGTGGGAGATATCAGTAATCTGATCAATAGAGAGATAAAGGGTCATGGGTTTAGTATTGTCAAAGAATTAACTGGCCATGGGGTGGGGTATACTCTTCATGAAGACCCACTGATCCCTGGTTTTGGAAAAAAAGGGACAGGACCCATTTTAAGAGAAGGGATGACAATTGCAGTGGAAGTAATCTATAACCGCGGGAATGGTAAAGTCGCGCTTTTACCTGACAACTGGACAATAGTCAGCCAAGATGGTAGTTTAGCGGCAGTTTTTGAGCACACAATGCTAGTTACCAAAAAGGGACCTGTAGTGTTGACTCAGGAGTAAATTACTGATAAAATAAGTAACTTGTAAAGAAATTATATGAATCAAGAGAATTTTGAAGTTGATGGTAAAGTTTTAGAGTCCTTGCCTAATACTCAGTTTAGGGTGGAAGTTGAGAGTGAAGTACCGACAGGGGTTAAAGGTAAGATCCTTTTAGCTCATATTTCTGGAAGAATGCGCATGCATTACATACGAATTCTTCCAGGAGATCGAGTAAAAATGGAAGTTAGCCCCTATGACGTGACCAAGGGCAGAATTACTTACCGCTATAAATAATTTTGCTTTGCAAAATTACTTGCGCCCCGCTGAGCGGGGCTAAAATAAGATGAAAGTACAAGCGTCAGTTAAAAAAAGATGTTCAAAGTGCGTGGTTATTAGACGCGAGGGTGTGGTGCGGGTTATTTGTAGTAATC
>CAYGGA010000026.1:0-9692 GCA_964349395.1 uncultured Gammaproteobacteria bacterium
TCATAATACTATCCTATAGTCAAGTACTTTAGGTTCAAAAAAAGCCGCCGAGTCAAAAGAACAATGTTCTCTGAGCCGGCGGTCCAGTGGACGGAGGCAGTGGTTAGAAGGGCGGGCGGGTGCGCCGACGCATCTCCTCGTAGCTGACGATCGGGGTGCTAAACTGACGCCGCGCCTTCAGGATGTTACCCAGCTCCCAAGCGGCGTAGCCGAAGCTGAGGACAACCAGTATTACCACCATCGGGATCGCGATGGGGGTGTAGAAGCCGAATAGGTCACGCAGGGCCTTGTACACCTGGTAGAGCGGGTACGGCAGGATCGCGATGCCCACCAGAACGCCGCTCGTGGCCCAGAAGGTCACGGGGTTGGGCTGGTGCCCACGCTTTTGGCGGGCGAGGTAGATCGCGGCCGACAGGACCACGACGCTCATGGATGCGATGGCGATTAGGATGAAAATCACTAAACCCTCCTAAAGTGGCAAATTTGAGCTGCTTTGAAGCTGCCCTCACTTTAGTCAGTATATTATATACTAAAGACCCATAGCAGTCAAGTTTGAGATGACTGCTGCGTCGTTTCACTCCTAAGTAATGTCAAGGTTGAGGTTATGGTAAAATATTCCATGTGAAAAATGTGAATTTCCAGATATTAAAAAAAGATCCCAAAACCAGGGGTAGGGTAGGTGTTTTTGAAACTGCTCATGGAACTGTTGAAACTCCGGTTTTTATGCCTGTAGGTACCCAAGCTACGGTTAAATCACTCACCCCTGAGGATTTAAAAGACTTAGGAGCCCAGATTATTTTAAACAACACCTACCATCTCTATCTCCGGCCAGGCACAGAAGTCATCCAAAAATTTGGAGGAGTCCACAGTTTCCAGCACTGGGATGGGCCTATTTTGACTGATTCTGGTGGTTTTCAGGTGTTTTCCCTCGGGAAGGAGTCGGCAGTCTCGGAGAGAAGTGGAGATAAGGGAAATGAGGTCTTGGCTAAAATTGACTCTGATGGGGTGGATTTTAGGAGTCATTTAGATGGCAGCAAGCATAGGTTTACTGCTGAGAAAAGTATTGAGATTCAGCATGCTCTCAATTCTGACATTATTTTAGCCTTTGATGAGTGTGCTCCCTACCCAAGCTCTGAGGGTTACAGTCGGGAAGCTATGGAAAGAACCCACTTGTGGGCACAGAGGAGCTTAAAGAGGCATCAAGAGCTAGGCGGTGACCAAGCTCTCTTTGGGATTGTGCAGGGAGGTAGCTACCCAAAACTTAGAGAAGAAAGCGCCAAATTTATAAATAGTTTGGATTTTGCTGGTTTTTGTATTGGTGGGGTGAGTGTGGGAGAACCAAAAGAGCTGATGTACCAAGCAATAGACAAGGTCGAACCTCGATTGGACGAGAACAAACCTAGGCATTTGCTGGGAGTAGGGGAAGTAGAGGACTTTTTTGAGGCCATTGAAAGAGGTATAGATATGTTTGATTGTGTAGCTCCGACTAGAAATGCCAGAAATGGTGGTTTGTACATCTCCCCACAGGCGAAGGGGTTTGGTGGGAAATTCAGATTAAACATCTTAAACGCGGGTTTTAAGGGTGATCAGGACGCAATTGATAGCAGTTGTGGGTGTTATACCTGCAAACATTATTCTCGTGCCTACCTCCATCATTTGTTTAAGGCTGAAGAGCTGCTGGCGTACCGATTGGCAAGTATCCACAATTTGTACTTTTGTGTGAATCTCGTCAAAAAGATACGCCAGTCAATATTAGAGGGTAGTTACCACTCGCTGCGGTCGCAGTGGCTTACCAGTTAATTCGAAATGGAAATGAAAACGTCCATCCTCTTCAATCAGCATTTGGCTGAAACGAACAACGACGAAGTTGCGGCCACAGAGCGGGCAAGGTTTCTGGGAGCAAGTGTGATCAGCCAACTTCCTGATCGTATCTCCACAAGTAGAGCAGTGCTGCATCTGGGTCCCTCTCCTGTAAAGCTAGTTGAATTTTAGCAAGTCTTGTGCTTACTAGCAACCAAGAAATTGTTTGCTACAGGTTGTAAAAGTTGTTAGACTATCATCTATGTCTGCCCGACGTAAATTTGTCACCATCAATTTATTTAAAAAAGACACCAAAAAATCAGCTGCCCGCAGCTCTTCGATGTGGCAGAGGGAACAAAAAGATAAGAAAAAGAGAAAGAATTTCCGCAAGTTTTTCTTTGGCCTTTTTCTTTTTGGCCTGTTGACAACTTTCTATTTCTTGAATTATTTTCGGGCCGTGGTGGTTAATCCTTACCATCCTCTACCAACCAATATTGACTACAGTAGCAACCCCAATCAGAACTATAGGGTAAATATATTACTCATACCTTCTGATAGAGAGAGGACCCTCAGAGATTTGGTCTTAGCTACTTATAATAAAGAAGAGGGGACTCTGAAATGGCTAAAAATTCCCACCGGAGTTTATTTAAATCTGCCTAGTGATTATGGGTGGGGAGACCTGAGGAGTGCTTACCTTTTGGGCCAAACAGAAGAGAAACAAAAGGGAGTGGATGTTTTAGTCAGAGGGGTGGAGCTACTTTTAGCTGCCAAGGTGGATGGCTATATCACAGTCGATGATTCGACAGTTAGATTTGATGACGAGGGTTTGGACAGAATCCGTAAATACGTGTTTGGGCCGACCTTTTTCATGAAAAGTCTAGCGGTAAATGACTATCTCACCACTAAAGTGCATACCTCACTGACCCCCTGGAGTCTAGCTTCCCTGAGTCTAAAAGCCAAAGGAGTGCGGTTTGATAAAGTGAAGTTTAAAGATTTGAGTGATTTTACGGGCGAAGAAGAAAGAGACAGCCAGAAATATCTTGTCATGGATGTTGCTAGTCTAGATAACTACTTAAAAGAGGTTTTAGCGGAGCCCAAAATTATGGCTGATTTGGCTAAAATTGAGGTCAGAAATAGCACCAAAAAAGCAGGTTTAGCATCCCTGGCGGCTAGAGTCATCACCAATTTGGGTGGGAATGTAGTCTACACTGGTAATTCGGATGATAATCTTGACCAAACCAAGATCTTAGTTTATGGAAACCGATATCGAACTGCTGATCGACTAGGGGAGGTGCTGGGGGCAAAAATTGAGAATAAAAAACCAGATACTGAAGTGAGAGGGGATGTCGTCATCCAAGTAGGGCTAGATTTTTTTGAAAGAATCAAATAATCGAGGTGCGACCTCGGCATAAAAGAAAAACAGCGTTGAGGGGAGGGTGTCTCAACGCTGCTAGTGACAGTTCACAATCTAACCATGGACTCCTGATCAGGATTGAAGGTGCCCAGTTCCAATCCCGCAAACTCGTCTTGAGTGGAGCCTGAGTCAAGCACCATGAAGGTAAGATGGCTATACACCCCGCGGAACATTGCCCTATTGTAACCGGCTTCAGCCGCAAGAATCGTTTTGAGACCACTGTCAGGGCCAAAAGTATCGAGATAGGCAATAACTGTGAGTACCTTTGGGGACCAAGGGGTACGCAAATATTTGACCGTGACATCCAGGTTTGGGCTTTGGTGTAATGCCTGCCAGTAGGCAGTCAGAACGTCTCTCTCAGCCTCAGTTAAAACCGTTACCACAGCGTCTCTCCTTTTTCCTTATTTTACACCCTAAATCAGCAGCATGAAATCTGGGTCACCCAAAGCCGGGACCATTTTGACTAAGTCTTTGACCAACCTTTTACAGGTAGAACAAAGAACCGAGCGATCACCGATGAAGAGTGGTTCCCCAGGCCGCCGCGGTGGGGATTTGTAGCCAGTGCCACCACAATCTGGACAATCATTGATGATTTGTCTACGAAGCATGACCTTTCCTCCAATTTTATACTCTCAATATACCTTTATTAAGCAAGGTAAACAAGTACTTGGTTGAGCTTGTTTTCACACATCTTATTTGCTAATCTGTAGACCTATGCTGCCGGACACACTGTGTTTTGTGGACGTAGAAACCACCGGGATGAGACCGACTTGGGACCGCGTGATCGAGATTGGGGCCATCAGAGTTGAGAATGGGAAAATAGTAAAAAGATTTGAGACACTACTCAATCCGGGTGGGTTCTTGCCCCCTGAAATTACCTCACTGACTGGTATTACTACCAGAGATTTAGATAAAGCCCCCAGCTTTTGGGAAATCAAACAAGAATTCCTGAATATTTTAGAGGGGGCAGTTTTTGTGGCTCACAATGTCCGATTTGACTACAGTTTTCTGAAAAATGAATTCAAAAGACTGGGACATACTTTTTCTCCCAAACATTTCTGCACTGCCCGGTTGTCCCGCTACCTTTACCCACGTTACTCTTCTCACAGTCTGGATAGTTTGATTAACCGTTTTGGCTTAAAGGTGGAAAATAGACACCGGGCTTTAGGGGACGCCCAGGCTACGCTTGAATTTTTCCAGCTAGCCCAAAAAGAAATTGAAGAAGCAAAATTTATAAAAGCAGTTAATTTGGGGCTGAAAAAGCCTACTGTCCCGGTCAGGCTCTCTTATAAAGAAATGGATTCTCTCCCCGAGACTCCGGGAGTTTATATCTTTTATGGGGACAAGGGGGCGCCGCTATATGTCGGTAAGAGTGTAAATATCCAGGGTAGAGTCAAAAACCACTTTTCCTCGGACCACATCAGCGGTAAGGAGATGAAGATTGCCCAGCAGGTCACTCGAGTAGAAACCATTAAAACTAGTGGGGAGCTAGGGGCACTACTCACCGAGTCAATTTTGGTTAAAAGCCTGCAGCCCCTGTACAATAGGATGTTGAGATACTCCCAAGGAGTGATTGTTTTAAAACAAATAGAGAAGGATGGATATTTTACAGTCAAACCATCCCAAGTAGAGGAAATTGATATTAGTGAGTTGGACACAATTATTGGAGTTTTTAAACACAAAAAACAGTTAAGTGAGTATTTAAAGACTTTGAGTGACAGCCACAATTTATGCCTGAAGGTTTTAGGGGTAGAAAACACTTTGACTCATTGTTTTGGGTATAGACTAGGGAAGTGTTTTGGTGCCTGCACAGGAGGTGAATTACCTTTAAAATATAATCTGAGGTTTGCAGAGGCATTTGCTAATACTAAGATCAGACCCTGGCCTTTTGCTGGACCAATACTGATTTCAGAAGTAAATGAGCTGGAGGGGTCAGAGGAAAAATTTTTAGTCGATAAGTGGTGCTTTTTGGGGAGCTACCGGAGTGAAGAAGGGTTAGAGGGAGGAGAGAGATTAGAAGGATTAGGAAAGGGAGAGATCAAATTTAACCTGGATACTTACAAGATCATTTCGAGCTACATTTTTAATGTCAAAAATCAATCCAAGATAAAACCATTAGGTTCAAGAAAACTGGAAAAATTAGAAGTAGTTGACAATTTCCCCCTATAAGATATAATTCCACATAATAAAAAGGGATTAGTGGGACATAGCTGATTGCCTATGGGGCTTACAAGCCTCCACCTTAGCTTTGTGCGAAGGTGGGACCCCTGTCTTGGCCAGCTGAGCTGGTATCAAAGGATACTAAGTCTGAAGACAGCAGATTAATTAGTATCCATTTCTCACCCTCAAAACCAACTGTTACACAAATCCCAGGATCTCAAAAGTCTTGGGGGTAGCAGAAGGTACTTGTCTAACAGAGGGGCCCTCCCACACCTAACCCAAGGAATCTTCCACCAGGAGAGAACTCAGACTCAACCCTCTCTCCCAGGAGGAAGGTCCACGGTTGCAACAGGGGTAGTGGGAGAGGGTAGAATGCAACACAGTCACCGGATGCCAGTCGGATCCATGGAGAGTTGCAACAGGGGTAGTGGGAGAGGGTAGAATGCAACTGGGGCCTTTAAAAGACATACAGGCAGAGCTCAAGTTGCAACAGGGGTAGTGGGAGAGGGTAGAATGCAACTTGTCCCCCACGAACCAATAGTAAGAGGTGATTTGTTGCAACAGGGGTAGTGGGAGAGGGTAGAATGCAACCTAGGAACTTGAAGTTTTTGTCCAGGAGATGGGGTTGCAACAGGGGTAGTGGGAGAGGGTAGAATGCAACTCAATCCTTTGGGACTGCTCAAGCATTGGTCAAAGGTTGCAACAGGGGTAGTGGGAGAGGGTAGAATGCAACCCGATATGTAGACATCTTCAAGTTGAAAGTCACGTTGCAACAGGGGTAGTGGGAGAGGGTAGAATGCAACAGTCTCATTCTGCCTGACACAGTCAGAGCTTATCATGTTGCAACCAGGGTATTACGTCGCACCTTCCTTCCTAGCGGTTGGTTTTCCCTTTACCAACCGCTTTTCTTTTTGTATTGTAATTTGTATTGTAAATAGTGGAAACCTCAAAGTCGCTTTTAATTAATACCCCAGGGACGTCGATCGGAAAGACGAGCCGGCGGGTGGTAATCAAGAAACCTGACGGTACTAGGCAAGAAATTTCATTACTTAAATTAAAGGAACTCAATCTCTTTGGAAATGGCCTCAAGGTATCAACAGACCTGCTCGCGACTGCAGTTAGACAAGGTGTTAGGATCAATTTATTTGATTCTCAAGGTCGAGTCTACGGAGTAATAACCTCACCTTTCTTGAATCAAAGTGTCATTACATCTCGAGCGCAATTAAAGTCGGAGAATTCACCCAAGGCAAAATTGTTTGCACAGGAGGTAGTATTAGCCAAGATCTTCAATCAACAAAGACTGATTGAGTATTTCCTTAAACACCAAAAGTTAGCATCTACAGAAAAAACTAGGGAAATAACCACACTTTTGGCGGAAATCAAGTTGCTTAGAATTAAAATCTTAGCACTCGACCTAGGTGATGATTATCGAAGTAAACTGTTTGCTTTGGAAGGCAAATCGGCAAATAATTACTGGCAAATCTTACGCAAGCTTCTTTCTGAAAAATGGGGTTTCCCTGGCAGAGTTGGTCGAGGAGCTAGTGATACAGTTAATACTCTCTTGAACTATGGTTACAGTATTCTTTACTCTCGAGTTTTGGCCTCAATATTACAGTGTGGGCTGCAGCCATTTGCCGGTTTTTTGCATACTGATCGTAGTGGCAAGGCGTCATTAGCCCTGGATCTAATGGAAATCTTTCGGCAGCCGGTGGTGGATCGGCAACTCTTGGCCTTTTTAGGTAAGAAGAAAATAGTGACCCAAAAGGCCAGCCAAGAGATGATTTTTGATTTTGCCGGGTTTTTAACTCGGAGGATGGAAGAAAGATTTACCCAAAAATTGGTACTCACAAGTTGGGATCGAGTTCTGTATTTACAAACTCAAAATGTCGCTGGTTTTTTGAGAGGGGAGAAATCCTTGCAAATCTTTCAAAATGAAAACTTTAGTTCTCTATGATATCAGTTCTGATAAGGAAAGGAAGAAGATTGCAGACTTATGCTTGGATTATGGCTTGGAACGTAACCAAAAAAGCGTTTATTTGGGAGAATTGAATCAGTGGTTAAATACACAGTTAGTAAAAGAATTAAGAGCCAAAATTCCCAAAAGCAAAAGCAGTATCGCTGTCTACCTGATTGATAGTTTCTCGGAAAAAAGAAAGCTAATATTTGAGGTAAAAAGAAGGGAGTAGATTCCGGGTGGAAACTACTCCCTGGGTTTAGTGGGCAATCACTCCTTTTTGATGCAGATCTCTGGCTCTCGTTGCCAAATTTAAGGCCGTGTTGAAGCCGGTGCGGGTGCTGCTTTCACACTGGCCACAGTAGACAGTCAACCCCTCGAGCGAGAACTCACCGTCATTTTTGGTAGTCTCGCCGCAATTGGAGCACATCCTTTTGACAGTAGCGGAGAAGACCGAGTACGGTTTGGGCAGTCCCGCCACTTCGGACTTGTACTCCAATATAGTAGCCAGCTTACCAAATGGCCAGTACGACAAACGTCGATTCATTTGCGGAGAGTACTTACCCTTGGGGATGGTACCGACGGTCTCGAGAGCGATTCGGGCCTGAAACTGACGGGCTTCAGCGGTGATTTTGGCAACCTCTTCATAATGCCGCAGGGCGAGGGTTTGGGCAAATCTGCCACCGCGTTTTGATAACCTTTTGAGATGAGCGATGTATTGCTGCTCATACTGCCTAGCGTCCAGAGCCCGGCGGTAAATTATCTCTCCGTTCGGATTGATAACCACCACGGTGATGAGGTCCTCCAGCCCAAAGGCGACGCCCATGAAGTTCTCGATCGCCACTGGTGTCTGACAGGGGATCTCACAGGCGACATTGACGAAATAGCGATCCTCGGAGGAGATGAGTTCGATCCGTTTGGGATTGAAATCCTTGGGATGCCAAAGTTCCGTCTCCCAACGCTGATCATACGGTCGATCGGTCTTTTTCCAGACCGGCCTGGTGCTCAGATCTCGGACAAAAGTCGCCTCACCCCATTTGTCAAATTGCAAGGGCAAGAGCAGACCGCCCTTGGCGCGCAGTTGTTTGATCTCACTGTCACCGAAATTATGGAGCTGAGGACCCATTTTGGGGTCATAATTGTCCCGCAGGCTTTCCTCATGCCCACCTCTTGGGAAAAAGGGAAGATAGAGGTAAAGCTTGCCAGTAACACCATGTTCGTAGAAGACGAAGCCTCCTTGCCAAATGATTGGGAAGTCAGCCCCAATCGTGGGGTAGCTGGTCTTTTCGGCCAGCTTTGGGTCGAGCATCCTTTTGGCGTAGCTGAGAAGCAGGTCGGCTACTTTATGATGGATCCCATCCTTGACCACCGCCGGCAGAGCGTAACCCCGCAGAGGAGATACTTCTCTCAATTTGATAACGACTGGCAAAGAACCAGCGATCCGCTTTATTGGTTCACCCGTCACTTTATTCAGGACGACATGACCATCTTCATCAACTGGGGTCCACCACAGCATTTGGGAAACAGGGTGGAAGCGGTTCAGACATTCCTGGGCGGCTTCACGGACAGACCTCAGAGTCTGGTCCAGGTATCTAGCCTTGGTGACGGTCAGGTGAGGACGATTGTCCCAGTCAGAGCGAGCGCGGTTACGCGGGTTGCGCAGAAGTGGCAAAGACATTCCCAGCGTCAGGTAAATGGACTGGCCTTCCATGATTCTCTCCTGTTGATTTGTTAAGGTGGGGGGATTATAACAGACTATAAGTTAGATATCAACATAATTGTCTACCATGGTTTTGATAGATAGGTTAACCCTTTTTCTTGAACTAAAAGTTGACAAAAGTAGGCCGTTGTGCTATTATTCATAGCGATCTCTCTCCTTTCTTCCGGAAAGGGACCCAAAATTAGGTCCTTTTCCAAGTTAAAACCCCGCTAAGGCGGGGTTTTAACGTTCCTGGAGGAAAATAATAAGTCAAAGCTCAAAACTCAAAAGTTCAAGTTAGAACTCAAAAGTTTGGCACCTTTGAATTTTACATTGTAATTTTGACTTTTACATTTTGAATTTTAAATTTACTTGTGTTGACTTCAAGCCTAACTTAGGAGTACAATCAGGTTTGGAGAGGACAGCCTCCACTTAGGTGGGGTAAGCATGATTTACTTTATTCTAGTCGCCGTTATTTTGCTGATTGCCTTTTTATTGGCTTTTCGGTCTGCTCGCAAGCTTGACCTGAGCCATAGTTCAGACGCCCCTGAAAATGGTCAGGGAGTGTTGCTTTCGATCCAATTACCCAAAGAAAATGAAAAAACACCAATTGCTGGTGAACAAATGTTTGCCTCCCTCCATGGTTTACTGAAATTTACTCCTGA
>CAYGGA010000027.1:0-8888 GCA_964349395.1 uncultured Gammaproteobacteria bacterium
CAAGTTTTATACTTTTACCAACCGGCTCTGCTCCTTCACCGAATAGATCTACTGCGATATCAGCTCCAATTACCGCGACCCGAGACAACGCTTGCTCATGATCTTCTGTTAAAAATTCTCCTTGAGCCATGTCTATACTTTGAATTGTTTGATATGATGCCGCAACCCCTTGTACTGTAGTTTGAGCATCTATTCCTCCTGCAACAGCTTTTGTCGGTTTGCTGACAAGCGGTGTTACGGCAGCAACGTTTACTACTCTACCGCTTTTTAAAATAGCCTCCCCGTCCTCCGGAGTCAGCGTTTTTATCGAGGCAATCCCTGCCCCGCCACCTTGCGAGATTGAACCGGGTATAACGACAATCAAATTTGTCCCGAATGATGATATTTGGTCGGTAATAGTTTTGGTTGCACCAGCGCCTAAAGATACAATAAGAATAACTGCGGCAATACCAATAATAATCCCAAGCATGGTTAAAAGCGTCCGTAATATATTACTTTTTAGGGCAGTGAGCGCTGATGTTATGAGTTCAGGATACGACATGTTGTTTATTTTCTTTATCGGAAAGAATGAGACCGTCTTTTAACATAATGATTCGTTTGGCAAAGGCAGCAATATCCAGCTCATGAGTAATAAGAACGATAGTGTGTCCATCTCGATTGAGCTTTTGAAAAAAATCCATAATTTCATGCGCTGTTTTACTGTCTAAATTCCCCGTTGGTTCATCGGCTAAAATAATTGCTGGACTCATCACGAGAGCTCGAGCAATGGCAACTCTTTGGATTTGCCCTCCGGATATGTGATTTGACATATTATTGGCTTTGTCTTCAATACCAACAAGTTTTAAACACTCCATAGCTCTTTTTTCCCGTTCGTTTGCAGGAATACCTGCATACATCATTGGGCGTTCAACATTTTTGAAAACAGTCGTACGGGGAAGTAAGTTAAAAGCTTGGAAAACAAAACCTATCTCTTTATTTCTTATTTCTGCCAGCTCGTCTTCTGAAAACTTACTGATTTCTTTCCCTTTTAAGAGGAAGCTTCCTGAAGTAGGAGTATCAAGTGCTCCCACAATGTGCATGGTAGTCGATTTTCCAGAACCTGATGGACCCATGATGGCGACAAAATCACCCTCATAAATATCAAGAGAAATTCCCTTCAATGCCTGATATTCATGTGTTCCCGTTACATAAGTCTTTGTAATATCATTAAGTGAGATAATAGGGGCATGTCCATTTGTCTGTTTCATAGTATGTCATTGTCCTCCGCCAAGAATTGTTGATCCTGAACGATTCACTTGTCCATTCTGAAGCGCCGTGATAACTTCCATCCCTTCGGTCACACCCTCTACAACTTCTGTTTTATCAATTCCTCGAACGCCGATTTTAATCGGTATATATGCTGGCTGTTTTGATTTTGCATCATATACCTGCACAGCTTTCCCTCCTTTATAAGGTTTTATTGCGCTGTTTGGCACCGACAAGACATTTTCGACGCGAGCGACTTCAATATCGACATTCGCCGTCATAACTGGCCGGATGGCAATGTCAGGATTGGTGATTTCAATGATAACTTTGTAGGTAACCACACCTAGATCATTAGCCCCCACCGTATCAACGTGAGTTACTTTTCCCTCAAATTTTTGGTCTTGAAAAGAGTCTAGGGTTAACTGCGCGCTTTGGCCTACTTTAACTTTGGGAATATCAACTTCATTGAGCAGGAGACTGACCTCATAGCGAGCTAAGTTGACAATGGTTAAAACCGGAGCGGAGCTAGTAGCAACAGTAGTAGCGGCACCAGTTCCGGCGGTGACCTTATCTCCAGGTTTGGTCGTCAAATTGACGATCGTACCCGAGGTCGGTGCCTTGATAGTAACTGTCTGAGTAGCTTGAAAAGCGAGCAGCGCCGAGTTTATTTGCGCTCGTGCGGCGGTTATAGCCGCATCCGCTTCGTTTGCCTTTTTTTGAGCAAGTTCCAAATTTTGGTTAGCTTGCAGCAACCCCTTATCAATACTTTCAGATTCCAGCACTGTATAACCGCGACCAGTGGCGGAGTTAATCACATTTGTATTCTTAAAATCGACCTTAACTTGAGCATCAATTTTAGCCTGCCCAGCCGCGGTCAACGCCGCTTGCAAACTGAGCTTGGTTTGCTCAGCGGTTCGAAGGGCGCTAACAGCACTTTGGTAGGTCGCGTTCGCGGCCGCCTTTTCTTGATCCGTGGCCGTACTTTTCACTCTAAAAAGGTTCTGGCCCACTTTTACAACATCACTATTATTTACAAAAACTTCTTCAATTATGCCAGTTGAGGTGGAAAAAACATCGGCTTTACCGACAGTACTGACGTTACCGGTCTCGGACACTAGAGAAATAAGAGTTTGTCTCTGGACCGTTTCGGTAAGAACTTGCGATTGAGGGTTGGCGTTACTTATCCGCCCATAGACAATAAAGCCCCCCACCATTAAAAGGACGATGATTATAAATTTAGTGCGCCGCCGTGTCTTTAAGAACCACTGCGACGGTCTTGAAATCACACTCATTAGTTTCATAGATTGTTAGACTCCTTTTGAGCCCCGCCCCGCAATGACTTAGCGGAATCAGTATTTAATGTTTCAATTAATTTGGTTTGGATGCGAATTAATGTTTGGATATCTTCCTGAGATAAAACTGAAAAAACCTCCTGCATTTTTTTAAACATGACCATTTTCATGGTCTCTAGTTCCTTTTCCCCAACCGGAGTTAATTTAAGCCTGATCAGCCGACGGTCATGGGTGTCATTGGCTCTTTCTACAAAACCGGACTTCACCAGTCTCTCAATAATCTGAGTGGCAGATGATTTAGATAGGTGCTTAATTTGCGCTAACTCACTCATTGGCATTCCCGGTTGGTCAGCGAGTTGATGTAAAACTGAAAACTGCCAAGGGGTGAGGCTTTTCTCCTCGGCGGACATTATTGGCTGTTGCGAAAAAATCTTTCCCAACTGCATCATTGAATTAAAAAGTTGTTCGATGTCAGCTAATTTGCTTGCCATAGTTAATAATGTAGTTTACTATATTAATAGTTTAACATATGAACTACTTATAGTCAATACTAATATTCAGACAGTGTTCAAATAATTTTGGCGTTTCTGGTAAACTAATTCAGGATATTTAATTATCTCAGGCCAATTTGCAGTTCGGAAATGGTTCGACCCGTTCGATTGACACTCAGGGTTGTACTGAGTGAAATCGATGTACGACAAGCTCACCATCCGGAGCAAAGTCGAAGGATCATCAACTAGGGCCAGCCAACTATTTGCTTTTGCCAAAATAATCTGCTACATTATCCCTAATGAATCTACCAAAGTTGGCCTTATTTTTAATACCCATTAGTATTTTTTTAGTTTTAGTATCTCTGGTTCCAACCGCTCTGGCTAACCATTCCTGGGGCAGTTATCACTGGGCCAGCACAAGCAACCCCTTCACCCTCAAACTGGGTGATAATCTCTCTTCAAACTGGGATTCATATTTAGTGACCACCGCTAGTGACTGGACAGTTTCGTCGGTGCTAGATACTACGATTGTTCCTGGCAATACCACCGGTAGACGCTGCCGACCCACTAGTGGGCGCGTGGAGGTCTGTAACTCTAGCTATGGGAGTAACGGTTGGCTCGGAATCGCCCAAATTTGGATCAGTGGGAATCACATCACCCAAGGCACCACCAAGGTTAATGACACTTATTTCAATACCGCCAAATACAATACCCCCGCTTGGAGAAACCTGGTTCTGTGCCAGGAAGTGGGTCACACTTTGGGGTTGGATCATCAGGACGAGAACTTCGACAACGACAATTTGGGATCTTGTATGGACTACACTAGTAACCCCACTTCCAACCAACACCCCAATGCCCATGATTACGGCCAGTTGGAGACAATTTACGCTCACCTTGATAGCTTTACTACCCTCCAAAGTGGTGCTCAAAAATTGCCACTTGGCCGGTCAGTGGCTGGTGAGGTATTGGGCGCTAATTTTGAAAACCGAAGTGACTGGGGTAAGGAGCTAAAAAATAACGGCCATTTAGCCGTCTACGAACGCGATTTTGGCGGTGGCCACAAACTCATCACCTTTACTATTTGGGCCCAAAACTGACAAAACAACCCCTTTTTACTCTAAACTGAGAAACTCATATGGTGAAAGTATCCCTGCTCCCCAGCCAACCCAGTTCTTTGATTAGCTCGTTTGTAAAAAAACTTAACAGCATACCTTATAGTCAATAGTCGTTAATAGTATTATAATACGAAAAACTAAAAGGAGAGATGCAACAGTGCTTGGATACCCATTCATGTTTAGGGGTTGGTCAAAAGCGCAAGTTCCTAAACTACGATGCCACCAGTGTCGCAAACACCCTAACTCAGTAGAGGAGCTTGTCTACGACACTGATGACAATGGTCAGCCAATCTCCTCAAATTATGGCCCTGGAGGTGATTGGGGAAAGTGCAATCAGTGTCGCGGTAGAGACAGTGTTTGCTGTGGTATGCACAATCATTCCTTTTAAACGGCACTGACGACCTACCGTGACAATAGGGTAACAATAGACAAACGGCCATTTTACTATCAAGATAAGATTGGCCGTTTCTTCTTCTACTAATAATAAATGTTAAAAACTATTCCGAACATAGTCATCCTGACAAGCCCTGGTTTACAATTGTTTAAATATTTTGGATTTGTTACACTCTTTGCAATGCGCAAACTGATTTTGAGTTTTTTTACCTTCGGTCTTTTTCTAACCCTTTCTTCTCCAGCTTTAGCTGCTAAGCAACCCTCTACTCCAGTGGGGAATGACATCTCTTATCCGCAATGTAATAAAACATATCCAAAAGGACAAGCTTTTGGCATTATTGGTGTAAATGGTGGATTGGCAAACACAACTAACCCATGTTTAAGCAGTCAGCTAGTTTGGGCACATAAATCCGCAGGAGGCACCAATCAAGTCAAAGCACAACTATATGTAAATACTGCTAATCCGGGAGGTCTAAATACCCCTTCCTGGCCACAAAACAATACTGATCCATCTGGAAATGTAACCAATAATCCATATGGAGTCTGTGATGGCGGTGACTTGCTAGCTTGTGCATGGCAATACGGCTGGAATCGGGCTGTGGAAGATGTTCAAATACGCTTTATCCCTGCTGCTACGGCAGCCGGTGTAAATTCTAATCCCGAACATTATCCATGGTGGTTGGATGTGGAAACAGTAAACACATGGAAATCTGGTTCTACTTTTGCTTATCAAAGCAATGTTGCTGATTTAGAGGGAATGGTTGCCTATTTCCAATCAATTGGAGCCTCTGTGGGACTTTATTCTACTAGTTATCAATGGGGTCAGATTGTCAGTACAGCAGTAACTGCAGGGAGCAATCTAAATGGATTAAATAGTTGGTTACCTGGGGCTAGAAGTCTAAATAGTGCTAAAGCAAATTGTTCACAAAATCCTCTAACGATAGGTGGAAAAGTCACACTAACCCAATATATCTCTGGTCAGTATGACTACGATTACTCCTGCATTTAATCTCAAGCCTTTTAACTAACAGTAAGATAATAAGTTCTAACATAGTCTAGTCTGGCCAGCCATAAATTATAGCCTTAAAAAATATCCAATAGTGTAACAAGGCACTGATAGTTTCGAACTATAGCCTCGAATTTAGAGCTTGCGTTGTGTTGCTTTTTTCCTTATGATATCCCCTATAGGGGGATATATTAGAACCTGCTATGCAGAACCTACCTTTTTGAAAGGATCAAAAACTTGGCTTACCGACCGAAAGACACTCAAGAAAGAATTCTGCACCGTTTAAAAATATCTCAGGGGCAGCTAAATAAAGTAATCTCAATGGTTGAGTCCGATACCTACTGTATTGATATTCTGCACCAATCACAAGCAATCCAAAAAGCCTTAAAAGAAACTGACCAAATAATGCTAGAAAACCACCTGAAGTGTTGTATGGTAGACCATATTAAAAATGGTCATGTTGACTCTTCCATTGAAGAAGTCATGAAAGTTTTTAAGAAGCAAAATTAAGGAGGTGATAACTATGAAAAAGGAAAAAATAATGTATGCTGTAGTTGGACTACTTATTGGTGTAGCTGTTACCTATTTTGCAACCGCTAAAACCGCTACTGCTCCATCAAACTCTAATCAAACTTCTACAACTGTTACGCACGATATGAGCAGTATGAATGAAATGATGAATTCCCTTATGGGTAAATCTGGAGATGACTTTGATAAGGCTTTTATAGTATCAATGATCGAGCATCACCAAGGGGCAATTGATATGGCCAATGAAGCTAAGAAAAATGCTTTGCATGATGAAATAAAAAAAATGGCTGATGAGATTATCACTGCACAATCCAAAGAAATAGAAATGATGCGGCAGTGGCAAAAAGATTGGGGTTATTAAATGAAGAACCTAAATCTGCAGAAATTATTGTACTGGTTATGTTGGCCGATATTGGTGTTACTAGTAATTTGGGTACTAACAAAGCTATTTTAAGGAGAATTGAATATGGAAAAAATGTATAGCGCTAAGTATAGCGAGTGGTTGATGTCGCTCTTTGGGGCAATCTTAATTGCCTTGGTTTAGGTGTACTACTGTCAAGTTATTTTGTGAGTTTAGCTTTCCTGATTATTATTGTCGGTGTGCTTATGCACGCGTGGGGTATGTATAAGACTCATAGAAGAAATAATTAAAACTTATACTTGCCCAATGCATCCAGAGGTGAAATCTACTGAGCCAGGCCAGTGTCCCAAGTGTGGTATGAACCTTGAGGAAGTTAAAAGTGGACAATATGAGCATGGTTCCATGGGTCATGTTTTGAAACCGGTAGCTGAAATGAGTTTCTGGGAAAAACTTAAAATGGGAATGAAAATGACCATGGGGATGGATCACACGGGCCTGGCTGGTAGTGAAATGGCCAAGTTGATGGAAGAAGACATTAAATATAAGTTCTTTTTCTCTCTTTTATTAACACTTCCAATTCTGACTTACACCATGGGCAGAATGCTCCTAGGCTGGAATTTACCGACTCCTCTACCTATTCCTTGGCTATTGTTTCTCTTAACGACACCTGTCTTTTTCTATGGTGGTTGGCTATTTCTTTATTCTGCATACTTTGAGCTAAAAACCGGAAGATTGGGAATGTCGGTTCTGATAGCCGTGGGTATCACGGCAGCCTATGGATTTAGTGTGATTCTAACACTTTTAGGAAGTAACGAAACCTTTTATGAAGCCGCCGCCATGCTGATCACTTTCGTGCTCTTTGGACACTGGCTGGAGATGAAGTCAAGAAGAGGTACTA
This sequence comes from uncultured Gammaproteobacteria bacterium, assembly GCA_964349395.1. GTDB lineage: Bacteria > Patescibacteriota > Microgenomatia > Woykebacterales > RBG-16-39-9b > CAYGGA01. Next base: position 7,330 of record CAYGGA010000027.1, read on the forward strand.
CTGACGCGCTGCAAGCACTATTTAAGTTAGTGCCACCCCAGGCAAGAATTTTGAGAAAAGGTAAAGAAGAACTAGTCCCCACTTCAGAGGTGAGAGTTGGCGATATTTTAATTTTGAAACCAGGAGATAAGGTGCCGGTAGATGGGGAGATTACCAGTGGAGAAACAGCTATTGACGAGTCTTTAGTGACTGGGGAAAGTTTGCCAGTTTCTAAATCTATTGGTGACCCAGTCATTAGTGGCTCTATTAATCAGTCTGGATCAGTAAAGTTTAAGGCCACTAAAGTGGGTCAAGATACGGCATTAGCCCAGATAGCCAAAATGGTAGAACTGGCCCAGAACTCGAAAGCACCAGGGCAAAAGTTGGCCGACCAGTTTGCAAAATACTTAGTAATCGTTGCAGTTGGTGGTGGGCTACTTACATTTGCAGCCTGGTTTTTCATTCTCGGCCAGCCCCTACTTTTCGCTCTCACTTTTGCTATTTCCACTGTTGTTATTGCTTGCCCGGACGCTCTAGGGCTAGCAACCCCGACTGCGGTAGCCGTCGGAACCGGACTGGGTGCCAAGCATAATATTCTGATAAAAGATGCCGCTACACTGGAACAAACTTCAAAAATACAAGCCGTAGTAATGGATAAAACCGGAACTCTCACGAGAGGAAAGCCAAGTATCACCAGTGTCGCTGTCACAGAAGGGTTTGATGAAAATACTGTTTTGAAACTAATTGGTGCGGCGGAGGCAAAATCTTCACACCCGCTTTCAAACGCAATTTTGGACGAACTAAAAAAACGAAAACTAACACTTACAGAAAAGATTGAGAATTTCCAAAATTTATCAGGGTTAGGGGTAAAAGCACAAGTTGAGGGGAAGCAGGTTCTGGTGGGAACTAAGAAGCTGATGGCTGACAATAAAATAGCTACTTCCAGTCTTGAAAAAGAGATAGCTGACTTTCAGGAAAAAGGTGAAACGATAATGCTTTTAGCAATTGATAACAAATTAGCCGCAATTGTTGGAGCACTTGACCCCATTAAAGAAAATGCCGAAGAAACAGTTGATCGCCTTGGTGAGTTGGGCATCGAGACAGCCATGATTACCGGAGACAACGAAAGAACTGCTCAAATTGTTGCCAACAAGATTGGTATCAAGCGCGTGTTTGCTGATGTTATGCCTGAGGACAAAGCAAAATATATTAAGAAACTTCAACAAGAAGGTAAATTTACCGCCATGGTTGGGGACGGGGTTAATGATGCACCCGCACTGGCTCAGGCTGATATTGGTATTGCGATTGGAGCTGGTACTGATGTGGCGATTGAAACTGCCAAAGTAGTGTTAATGAAGTCAGATCCAGCTGACGTGTTAAGGGTAATAAAATTAAGTAAAGCAACAGTCAGAAAAATGAAACAAAATCTTTTCTGGGCTTCAATTTACAATATACTAGCTATTCCCATTGCGGCTGGTGTATTGTATCCTAATTTCGGAGTATCATTACGCCCCGAAGCTGCTGCCCTCCTGATGAGTGCTTCTTCTATTATCGTCGCCACCAACGCAGTGTTACTTAAC
>CAYGGA010000028.1:0-7839 GCA_964349395.1 uncultured Gammaproteobacteria bacterium
ACTACGCCAGAATTGCGAAGCCATCGTAATTCTGGCGTTTACTTTTCCAATTTTGCCTTTTGACTTTTGCCTTTGTATACTTGAATGTATGTATCCAATTTTATTTAACCTGGGGCCGCTCACCATCAGAAGCTATGGATTATTTTTAGTTCTAGCTTTTATTTTGGGGACTTATATTGTCTGGAAGGAAGGCAAAAGAGGAGGGTACAATGAGGAAAAGCTGCTTGATTTCTGCGTTGCCGTTTTGATTGGTGCTTTGGTTGGAGCCAGGCTTTACTACTGTCTTTTAAATCTCGACGCCTTTAGTTCCGACCTATTGAAAATCTTTTATTTCTGGCAAGGTGGGTCTGCTTTTCATGGGGCACTGCTTGGTGGTTTTGCCAGTGGGTGGTATTTCGTCAAAAAAGTAAAATGGCCTCTTTTTCAGATTGCTGATCTGGCCGCGATCGCAGCGTCCCTGGCTACCGCGGTTGCTAAAATTGGCGCCTTTTTATCAGGCAGCGATTTTGGAACCGCCACCAGCATGCCTTGGGGAACCCACCAGCTCGGCCAGCTGGGGGCACGTCACCCCACCCAACTTTATGAAGCTTTCTTTCACCTTGGGTTGTTTTTTATTTTGCGCAGGCTTGATAAAGACAAAAAACGAAGTGGAGGGGTATTTTTCTTTTATTTACTAGCTATTGGGATGGGGAGATGGTTTTTTGAATTCTTCCGTGGAGACTCAACCTACTTACTAGGGGTAAAAGTGGCCCAGATTGTGTCTTTAGTTCTTGTCTTAATTGGTATGGTTGGGCTATACTATTTTTCACGGAGAGACTGGAAAAGCGATTTCCGTTACTTACTGGTGAGAAGTGAAAGGCTGAATTTTTCCAAACTAAAATTCTGGAGAAAGAAAAAGCATGATTGACAGAACTAAATTTAAAGAAACTCTAGAAAAACAACGCACTTCTTTAGAAGAAAGTGTGGCTTATCTTAAAAAATCAGATCCATCTTTAGACAGAAATGCGATTGATGCAGGTAATACGTTAGATGATGACATCACTGAGATTGAGGGGCATGACCGTATCACAGCGACTAGACTACAAATGAAGCAAGACTTAGCTGAGGTAGAAGCCGCCTTAAAACGGTTAGAGGACGGTACTTATGGCAAATGCAGCGTAGGTGGTGAGGAAATCTCCCCGGAGAGACTAGAGGCTATGCCCACGGCTCGAGTATGTCTAGATCACGTAAGTCAGAGACGTTAGGCTACCTTCTTGTTATCCTCCTGGTAATCATTTTAGACCAAGGTTTTAAATTTGTTTCAACAGAATTTTTTGCAGTTGTAAAAAATTATGGGTTAGGGTTGGGGCTTTTTAGCGGGCAGACCTTTAACCTTGTAATTTTGGGCTTTGGCCTGCTCACCATCCTGCTTTGGAAAAATAATCTAAGCTCTGGGGCAGCTCTACTGATTGGTGGAGCAGTAAGTAACCTCATGGATCGCTTGCGTTTTGGGTACGTGGTGGATTATATTGATATTAGTAAGATTATTCCTGGAGCAAATTTCCCAGTTTTTAATCTTGCGGACGTTGCCATCTTATTAGGTGTCGGAGGTTTGGTTTATCAAATATTAAAAAGCAAAAAGCAAAAATCTTTTTGATACTTTAGATTTGATATTTAATTTTTCTTACTGTGGCTAAAATTTTAGTAGTTGAGGACGATCAATTTCTCAGAGACTTATATAACGAGCTTCTTACCGAGGCTGGTTACACTGTGGAGTTGGGTTCAGATGGTGAAGAGGGGTTAAATAAAGTGTCCACGGGGGGTTATGACCTGGTTTTACTCGACATAATGCTCCCAAAAATGGATGGTTTAGAAATTCTCAAACGGGTCAAACAAAATCACCCCAAAAGTCCCAATGGACCAATAGTCCTACTGACCAATCTCGGGCAAGATGCAATTATCAAAGAAGGCTTCTCTTTAGGGGCCACCGGCTACATTATCAAAAGTGCCATGACTCCAGACCAAGTCTTGGCAGAAGTTAAAGTTTTTCTAAAACAAAGTTAGTTAGAAACTAAACCTCTAGACTTCCAAACCTCTACTTATGAGAATTGTTATCAAAATCAAACCCCAAGAAGACCGGCTCGACAAATATTTACAAACCCAGCTTAAAGATCTCTCTCGTAATAAAATTCACCATCATATTAATGATGGCCACATTTTAGTAAATTCCCACGCCGTGGACCCAGACTATACCCTGCGTAAAGATGACAAAGTTGATATCAATCTGCCACCTCCATCCGCAGTCGATATTAAGCCGGAAGATATTTCTCTAAAAATTGTTTATGAAGACTCTGACTTGGTGGTGATTGATAAACCGGCGGGCTTGGTGGTGCACCCGACTGTGGGCCATGCCAGCGGTACTTTAGTAAACGGTTTGCTTTTCCACTGGAAAAAACTACCTGAAGCGGGCGAAAGTCTTAGGCCGGGCATAGTGCACCGCCTTGATAAAGACACCTCTGGTTTGATATTAGTTGCTAAAACCCAAGGCAGTCTAGCGAATCTGAAGACCCAATTTGAAAACCACTTGGTAAAAAAAACCTATTTGGCTCTAGTGGAAGGGCAGATGAACCCAACTGAGGGCACCATCAATGCCAAAATTGACCGCCATCCCAAGAATCCGATGAAGTTTATGGTCTCGCCCCAGGGGAGAGATGCACAGACCTACTATAAAGTCTTAAAGGAAACCCCAAAATTTAGCTATTTGGAACTCAAACCTAAAACTGGGCGCACTCACCAGCTCCGGGTTCATCTTTCCGCCTTAGGACATCCGATTGTCGGAGATAATCTTTATGGGGGCAAGAGGCTTTTAAAAAGGCAGTTTTTACATGCTACGGCTCTAGAATTTACCTCACCCAGCAGTGGTGAGAAGCTAGCCTTTACCTCTGCGTTGCCTTCAGATTTACAACTGTTCTTAGATGAACTAACATAAAATCAATGCCCGAACTAACCCTTGTTTTGGATTTAACTGCAATTTTGCTGGCTGCTTTTTTAGGTGGGGTAGCAGCTTCCGCTTTACGCCAACCGCCAGTCGTTGGTTATCTCATCGCTGGTTTACTCTTAGGTCCCAATGCTCTCAAACTAGTCAGAAGTGGGGATGAGATCTCTTTCTTAGCCGAGATTGGGGTTGCTTTTCTGATGTTTACACTGGGGATAGAGTTCAATCTGCGCAATCTCACCGGCGTCGGCAAGATCGCAGTGGTGGGGTCGGTCGGTCAGATTTTTAGTTCGATTTTATTTGCCTTACCGCTGACTTTTATTTTAGGTTGGACCAATTTCGAAGCCTTTTTTGTGGGCGCACTGTTGTCTCTCAGCTCCACCGCCATTGTGATCAAAATCCTCACTGACAAAGGCAAATTTGACACGGTTGCCGGCAGACTGTCCTCCGGGTGGCTTTTAGCCCAAGATTTAGCCGTGCTACCACTGATTATTTTGCTACCGGTTTTGAGTGGCAAGGATGGGGGATTTTCAGCGCTTGTTTACGGAATCTTAAAAGCAGCCATCCTTTTAGGACTGACTTTTTACCTGGGGAACAAACTGGTGCCTTGGATTTTAAATCTGGTGGCAAAATATGGCCGCGAAGTACTGCTTTTGAGTATTGTCCTTTTGACTTTGGGAGTCTCTTACCTTACCTTCCAGGCGGGTTTGTCTTTCGCACTAGGGGCTTTTTTAGCGGGGCTGATCGTCTCGGAGACGCAGATGAGTGAGGAAGCTTTAGCCCAAGTAAAGTCGCTGCGCGACCTTTTCCTAATTGTTTTCTTTGTGTCTGTGGGTATGCTGCTCGACCCCCAGTTTTTAGTTGGCAATCTAGGGGTGATTTTTCTAGTTTTAACCCTTCTTTATTTGGGTAAATTTTTACCAATCTTTGCTTGGATTTTTTCTTTTGGCTACCATGCCAAAGTTGGTTTTTTGGTGGGGATATATCTTTTGCAGATTGGAGAGTTTAGTTTTGTCTTAGCCAAAATGGGGATGAGTCAAGGGTTGATCACGGAGTATCATTACAATCTCATCTTATCCGTAGCTTTGATCTCTATCTTAGCTACTCCTTTTTTGATCACTAGTGAGGACAGAATCTTTAGATGGTTTAAAAAACTAATGGGGATTGTGCCACCCCTGCAGGAAATCCTTTTCCAAAAAAGACAGGCGACTATGCCCGTCGATCCTGAAGTCTTTAAAGACCATGTGATTTTGTTAGGTTTTGGGAGAGTGGGGAAATACATCTCTCAGGCTCTCCGGCATGTCAATATCCCGCATGTGGTCGTGGATGTGGACCCTCAGTCTCTAAAGAGTGCCCGGGAAAAAGGAATTGAGGCTCTTTATGGAGATGGGAGTGAGATCGAGGTTTTAGAAAAAGCGGGTTTGAAAAATGCGCGGGCTCTAGTGATTACTCATCCTGATCATGCCTCGGCTCTTTTGACTGTTTATCGGTCCAAAAAGGTAAACCCCCATTTGAAAATCATGGCGCGGGCCCACCGAGATCTAGACGTCGAGAGTCTAAAAGATTTGGAGATTGAAAAAGTCGTCCAGCCTGAGTTTGAAGCCTCAGTGTCTCTCATGCATAAATTACTTGATAGTTTGGGAGTCGAAGAGGAAACAGTCAAAAGTTTTACCGATCATATCCGAAGGCAACCTTTAGGACGCTAACCCCCTTTCAATTACAAACAGTTTCTGTTAAAAACAAGCTAACAATTAAAGGAGAAAAGCGTGGGCACTCTCACGGTAATGAGCACCTATCCATGTGGTAACTGTGGCGAAGATCGGGTGGTGGTACCCAAAAAATGGTGCTACAGCTGCTCCCAAACCTATTTCCGAAAACTGCCTGATCCAAGGGGGATGACACCAGAAGCACGTTACCAGGAAGTCGTACAGTGGGGGAAGGAACCCTCAACTTGGCCTGGGGATTTATGGCTTGATCGTCTCGAGTTGCTAGTGGGTCGTTCTCTGCGAGGCAGTGTTACCAGGAGGGCTGGTCCACTAGATATTGATGACCCCAAGCAAGTGGAAGACTATATCATGGGGATGGTGTCTAAAGTTCCCAGCTTCAAAAATCAGGCTGGTTGGAGAGGGTTGGCGCAAGAAGCTCATGATCGGATCTTTCCTTCTTGAGTTGAGGAGAAAGTTTGAAGTTAACTAGCGGTAAGGGGCCATCGCTTCAGAAAATTGGCCCCCTTTTTCAAAGAAAAAAGGGCTTTCACACAAACTGTGCTACTCACCCTCGGATTTTTTCAGTTACCTGAATCCAAGCTTGATCGCTCTCCGTAGTTAGGGTCACCACTGCTTTGTGGATCCCAAGCCACTTAATGTTTAGAATCCCATCCAGACGGATCACACCATTTTGGCAGTTTCTCTCCACAATCAAGAAACTACCCTCTCGATGGATCCTCTCCTGGTACCATTCCAGATCGAAGGTCTTACCAATAACACTCTCCCTGGCTAGCTCGGGTGGTCTTTGCACCAGAGGATAGCGTGCGTCCATGCTCACTCCTAATTCGGAATTAGTGGATAATACTGTTTTTATGGCCAAAAAGCAAGTTTAATGGTGTAATATTGTAATTACAGAGAAAACATATGCAGACCAGAAAAAGATTTATTGCCAAAAACGAAGGGTTTACTTGCGGCCATTGTCAGAGGCCAGTAAATCCTGTCCTTTATGGTGGCAGCTATCGAAACCACTGTCCCTATTGTCTGTACTCCAAACACGTAGATTCTGATATCCCGGGGGATAGAGCTAGTGACTGCCGGGGGCTGATGAAGCCAATTGGAGTATTTACTAGAAAAAGTGGGGAGTATGTTTTGGTGCACAAGTGTGATCAGTGCGGATTTGAAAGATACAATAGAATTGCGGGTGATGACGATTTCGAGTTAGTTACCTCACTTTCTACTGTTCCCATTCCTTTAAAAGAAAAGGGTTAGCTTTTTTGGCCAACCCTTGTTGTGAGGTAGTGCTATCTCTCCAAACCTTCAATCTGCGCGTCGCCGAATTCACTATTTTTATGTTCGAAGGTAATCACGATTGGCAAATACTGAGTTCTTGCGTGAGGTTTGACCACGAGGATGCCTTTTACCCAAAAAAGAGCTTTACCCCCAAGTCGCGTTTTCAGGCATCGTATCTCATCGGGGCTAAAGACCTCAGACTCGAAATCGCTCTTCAAACGGATGGGAAGAGTCACAAAGTCTCGACTGAGTAAAGCCTCTGATATTTGGGTTACTTTGTCCGCTCCAAGCTTCACGACTGCTTGGGTAGTAGTTACTACAGCCACTAGAGATCTCCTGTTTTGATGGGGGAATAATACCATTTTAGAGCAAAAAAACCAATAGAATCGAGGTGCGACCTTGATTAAAGTATTAGCATACAATCTCCAAAAGAGAAGAGTCTATACTTTTCTTTAATAGCCTCACTGTAAGCCTCTTTGATAAAATCTGTGCCTGCAAAAGCACTTACCAACATGAGCAAACTACTTTTAGGAAGATGGAAATTGGTGAGGAGATGATCCACAAATTTAAAGCTGTAACCAGGGTAAATAAATAGCGTTGTGTCACCGGAAAGATTGGTCAATGATTCCTTGACCGCAGCACTCTCAAGGGTACGAAGAGTGGTGGTACCAACTGCCAAGATCTCTTTGCCACTTTTTTTCTCAATGTTTAGCCTTTCCGCTACTTCAGGGTCAATTTCAAAATACTCTGAATGGATTTGGTAGTCTTCCACGTTCTCAGTCTTTACCGGGTTGTAGGTACCCAATCCCACATGTAAAGTGACAAATTCAGTTGATACTCCTTTTTGTTTCAGTGTATTAAAAGTTCTCTGTGTAAAATGAAAACCAGCTGTCGGAGCGGCCGCAGATCCCTCTTCTTTAGCATAAATAGTTTGATAAAGTGGGAATTTTTTAGGATCTGATTTGATGTAGGGAGGTAGTGGAGCCTCACCAATATCTTGGAATTTAGAGGTAAGATAAGCTCCTCTGAGGTTGAACTTAATTAACTTAGTTAGACCCAAATCTTCAAATAACTCGCCAACTAAGTCTTTTTCAAACAAGATTTTCTGACCTACTCTCAGCTCACCTCTGATTTGAGCTTCCCAAGTGTCAGGGGAGATTTCTTTTAGGAGTAGAACCTCAATCTTGCCCCCAGTTTCTTTTTTACCCTGTAGTCTGGCGGGCATGACCTTGGATTGGTTAAAAACCAGCACATCATCAGAAGTGAGGTATTTTTCTAAATTGTAAAAATGGTCATGAATAATTTTGTGGGTATCTCTAAAAACCACCATCAGCCTAGAGGTATCTCGAGGTAGAGCTGGAGTTTGGGCAATCAAGGATTGGGGTAAATAGTAATCAAATTCTTTTGTTTTCATGAACTCATGAGTTTACCAAACTTGGGGATAAAGAGAAACATCGAGGTCGAACCTCGATTCTGCATGAAAGACCGTCGGCTGCTTTTGTTCTTTTGGGGAACAATGCATTTCCGGCGGCGGGTGACAGGGTCAGTGAGCGTTGAGCCAACCCCAGCGGAGTTGTCCAAGCCCGATGAGCCCGAAGGTGGCGGTGAGGATGGGGAAGATGATGACCCAGGTCACCGAGTCTTCCAGATCCAGATGGTGAAGAGGCCGATGAGGATGGTGACGACCAAGGGTACAGCGTAGCTGCCCAGGACCGCCAGTTGAGAGGAGGACTGAACAGCGTCAGCCAGTTCCAAAAGGGTTTCCTCCAGGGAGTATTAAATTTGAGAAACATGAAGTCTGTGGCTTGCGCCCAAAGTGTGTTTCTCTCTCCCTTTATAACTTAATTATATCATAATACTATCCTATAG
>CAYGGA010000029.1:0-7537 GCA_964349395.1 uncultured Gammaproteobacteria bacterium
AATGTATAAATCTACACAAATATAATCATATTTTTCTTTAGTTTTTTTAAGAAAAGACATGGCATCCTCTATAAAAATATTAAAGTCCCCCTCTTTTAAATCTAAATAACTCTTGCCTAGCTCAATCATCTTAGGGTCAATTTCTACTCCATCAATAATTGCTTGAGGGTATTTTTTCTTTAAAAGCATCCCAATAGTCCCACCACCAAAACCAAGAACTAATATTCTGGGCTTTTTTATACCACTTAAATCCGCAGCGGTGGCTTGGTAATACCAGTAACCCACAGTTGAATTAAAATTATCGATCTTTTTGGACTGAGCATACCCACCGGAAGTAATTCTTATGGTCTTTTCAAGAAGTAAAACTTGTAGATCAGTGTTTATGGGGGATGACCCCCGCCAGTACTCTTCCCAGTTGTTTAGGAATTTAACCAATAATTTCTTTTCCCACATAGGGCACTAGTACCTCGGGGATTTTCACGGAACCATCTTTTTGTTGGTAATTCTCCAAAATGGCGATAATAGTTCTGCCCACAGCAAAAGCAGTTCCATTTAGAATATGAGCAAATTTGGTTCCGGACTCAGTTTTATAACGAATGTTGAGCCGTCGGGCTTGAAAATCAGTGGTAGTGGAAGCAGAGGTTACTTCCCTGTACCTGTTTTGAGATGGAATCCAAGCCTCAATGTCATACTTCCTGGCAATCGGAAAACCCAAATCCCCAGTACACATTTTGACTACTTGGTAGGGGACAGCCAGTTCTTGAAAAAGCTTTTCTTCTAGAGAGAGTAAAAATTCATGCTCCTTGTCATCATCTTCTTCTTTTACAAAACTGACCATTTCCACCTTATCAAACTGATGGACTCTCATGATCCCACGTGTATCTTTGCCATAAGTACCGGCTTCTCTTCTAAAACTAGTGGAGAAACCGACATATCTTTTGGGTAGGTTTTCTAAAACTTCATCTTTATGCATTGGGACTAGTGAATGCTCCGCTGTACCCACTAAATACAAATCTGACTCCCCTTCTGGTTCTTTGATATGATAATAATCAGTACTTCCTGGCCCTTGCCAATACCCCAATCCTTCAGTAATATCTTGGTTCACCAAAACTGGGGGCACTATCGGAGTGAAACCTTCTTTAATTAAAGTTTTAAGAGCAAATTGCACCAAACCAAATTCTAGCAGGACTGCCTCATTCTTTAGATAAGCAAATCTGCTCCCGGATACTTTGGCGGCTCTAGTGACGTCAATCAAATCCCACTTCTCACCTAACTCCAAGTGATCAACGGGAGTAAAGTCAAATTTAGTAGGTTCCTTGTGTTTGCGAATAATCTCATTACCTGTTTCATCTTTACCTACAGGTACATCTTCTTTAGGTAAGTTGGGGATTTTGTAATACTCTGCTTTTATCTGTGGAGCTGACTCTTTTAATTCTTTTTCTAATTTATCCAGATCAGCTTTTAGCTCTGTTGCTCTTTTTAAACTCTCTTCATTCCTACTTTTGCTTAGTTCTTCATTGAGTTTATTTCTCTGACCACGCAAAGACTCCACTTTTGTTTGTAGCTCCTTTGCTTTCCAAGTCGTGGCATTTATTTTCTCCACATCTAGCTCCACGCCCTTGCTAAGAGCGGCTTTTTTGACTAGTTCGGGATTATCTTTAATGATGTTTGGGTCAATCACAGATTTACTTCCTTAAACCTCTTAATTACTAAATCTTTATCTAGAGAGTGCAGCAACCATCCAGCTTTCGGTCCATGGGTTTTCCCTAATAAACTCAAATAAACTGCCTGGAAACTTTCACTCCCTTTTAGCCCTAGCTCTTGACCTAGTTCATAAATCTTGTTCTGCAGGTCCTCGGCTGTCAGGGCCGGACCCCGATATAGCTGCACAACTTTATCTAATAACTCTTTCTGCTTGGGAGACAAGTTTTTAGCTTCCTCTGGTAAATTTTCTAAAACAGAAAATTTTACTTCTTCAGGAGCAAATTTCTCTAACCAAATTTTAACATACTTGATTCTTTCCTGAACTGCTTTTTTATCCTCATCAGTTAGCTTTTCTCCCTTTAGATTTGAAGCCTCGTCCAACTCATCAACATTGGGCATTTGTACCCAATTTACCAGTAAACTAAATCTAGGCACAAACACATCTTGTGGTTTAGAGATTTGCGAGAGTTCATAGGCTCTAGCCAACTCTTCTTCTCCTGCAAATTTTTTCCAAAAAATTTGACTACACCGATCATATTCATCAAAAAGTTTTGGGATGGTGTCTTCTTGGGCAGGGTCAAAATCAATTGCTTGAGAATACCTAGTTCTCGTCATAAGAAATCTAAGTACTTCTGGAGGCAAAATATTAGAAACTTCTTCGGCTGACGCCCCAATCCCTTTGGAGCTACTCATTTTCTTTCCACCATAGAGGAAATGTTCGTAAGGAATATCGTAAGGTGGGGTGCCACCAAAAATTTCGGTAATTAAATGATTGGCAATATCTCGACTGCCTCCTTTGCTAGCATGATCTTTACCTTCACCCTCCACGGTTACTCCGAGGGCCTTCATTCGCGCTGGCCACTCCACTTTCCAAGGCATTTTCCCACCCCCATTAAAAGGTGACTTCTTGCCCTCAAAGCTGCACCCTTTCGCCCACTCTACCAGGTGAGGACTACAAATATAGGTAATATCTTTACCATCCCAACCAATAGTCTTGGTAGTTCCAATTTTCCCACAAGAATCGCACACTGGGCTAAAAGGATACCAGTCTTTGCTTTTGGCACTGCCAGAGACATCTTTATAAATCTTTTGGATTTTTTCATGGTTGTCTAAAGCCAGCTTAATGTAATCATTCATCAACCCTTTTTTATAAATATCAAACATCCAGATTATGTCAGGTTTAGCCCCCAGTTTATCTAGAACTTTAATAAAATCATGGGCATAATAGTCAGCATAGCTTTCACTGCTGCGATCAGGAGAAGGAACATCTTTCAAAGGTTTACCCATTTCTGGGGTATACTTTTCTTGGTCTAGGTAACTAGGTAAACCATCCATAGGGTCAAAATTATCAATAATATAAGTAAATATAGCCTTATTGCCTACTTCTTTTAAGGCTTTATAGACCAAATCATGAATGATGACCCCTCGCAAAGCACCCACGTGGATTTTCCCGGATGGAGTTTTAGCATCATCCACTAATTGTGGCCCTTTATCTTTTAATTCTAACGAAATAGAATCTGCCCAAAACATATCCTAGATTGTACCTGTTGGGGAGCTTTCAGGCAAGGCAATAAAAAAGCCTCTGAGTGTATTGTTGATACAGTCAGAGGCTTACAAGGTGTCGTCGCTCACTGCGGTAGTTCCTCCCAATTCACTAACCGTCTTTTTACCTCTTCGAAACGGTCTAACACTTCCTCTAGAGTGATCAGCGGTTCTGACACCCGGAAGAATGGTTGTGCCAATTCTCGAGGTTCAGCACGCCCTTCCATGATCGCTCGCGCGATAGCAACGGAAGGTTGCAGAGCGTGGATCTCGAAGCAGATCTCGGCCAATCTCGTTTCGACGTAGTGAAACTCCTTCAGGAGCTCCATCCACAGATCTCTCAGATCAGCTTCGTCAACATGCTCGTTGATCCATTTTTCGTACTTGTCAGTGTTTTTGTCGAATTTGGCTCGCCTTTTGGCTATTGCCTCATGGCGGTTATCCACAGGCATGCTCATCTGGTAGGCGAGTCGATCGGCTTTACTACGACCACCCATTGAGGTGGTTGAGATCAATGGTACGTCAACACGAGTGATGACCTCATCTAGTTCATGGACCAAGAATCCCACTCGGGCCCGTAACCTGTCGATTCGGCTCAACCCTAGTTTTTCGGCGACTTTTTCGAATTCAACCACGCAGTCCAGCATATGCTCTTCCACTGTCTCGATCCGCAAGTAAAGCTGAACAAAACCTCGACGATAAAGCTTGGAGGTCTGATACCGCACAATAGCCATCGCTCCGGAGGCTTCGATTCGTCGCAGACGAGTCTCCGTTGTTCCCAAAAACTTGCGGTGTCGCCATTCATTACTGGGTGTAACCACGGTCTTGATGAACATAAGGCCAAGAAGAGCAAAAAGGTGACCTACTGACCTCACGACTGAACTCAGCTGTTTTGGGAAAAGGCCAGAATGGCTTTTTCCCACAGCCCGATGAGACCGACCCAACGGTGCCAATTGACCTTCTCCTTTCCCAGATTGGGGTTAGATTTTACAGTTCCAGGATAAATTTGTCAATGAACTGGGGGTGTTTTTCGCGGCCGTAGAAACCGATGTCCACTTCTTCCACAAATTTTTTCAAAGTCGGTTCATCAATTAATTGTTTGAGCTGGACCCAATAAGGAGCGATATCTAGTTTGTAAATACCTTTGACATTATATTCAAGGGCCTGAATCAATTTTTCAATTCGGTCTACTTGGCGAACAAATCTACCTTCTTTAGAGAAACCTTCTTCATACTGATACCATAGAGCCAACATTTCATCTTGTAATAGTACCCAAAGGCCTGTAAAAAGCTTATCTAAGGCATGTCTTTCATCGAGTCGTCTTTCCAGAGTCAGGCGTTCTTTCTCTTCTCGACTTCTTTGGGGCCATTTTTCCAAAGTGGGCTTGTCTTTTTTAAGATTGTGAGTAATTAAATTATCAAAAGGAGTGACATCACCAGTATAAACCGTGGCAAAATCATGCATAATTGCCATTTTCATCATTTTTTCCACATTTAAACCTGGTTGGGACAAAAACCAAACCATAATTGCTAACCTAAACGAATGATCAGCCACTGATTCCGTGTCTTTTTCTTTGGCACCACCATATATCCAGCCCACTCGCTTGAGAAATTTTAGTTTACCAATATTTAAAATAAATTCGATCTGGTCATTATCTTGCTTATTAATCTTTTTGCCTGCAAAATAATCTCTCGTTTGTTGGGCAAAAGCGACAATTACTTTATCATTACCCTCTTCTTTTACTTCGTCCATAAAGGATTCAAAACTAGTGTCATCAATATATTCTCGGTACTCACAGGCTTGGATAAAATTCTCAAGCTTATCGAGAGCACCAACTAGTTTAGCTTCAGGTGATTTGCGTTTTTGGAAATCCAACCACAAAGAATAAAGTTCTTTCCTATCCTCCAAGTCTAGCTTGGCAGTTAGTTTTTGGATGGCTTTTTCTTCTTCATCTGGTTTACTTTTCGCCGCCCGACCTTTAAGTGAGGCTGGAGGTTGTAGGTTTAGAAGCGGCTTTGCCTTTCCTTTATCTACTTCCAAAATACTCCCTAATTGCTTGTCGTAAGGGCTAAGATAATCAACGAAAATTGTTGACAAACTATGAACCAATATAATTTTGAGAACTTTTTCAGTATCTAAGTCCCGACCACGGCCAAAAATCCACCCCAAGACAAAAAGACGGAAAGAATGGTCAGCAAAGGTCTCCGGGTTTTTCACACCCTTCAGAACCCAACCAGGCCTGACCTTCAGCTGGCCTACTAAAATAAAAAATTCAATTAGAGCTTCCATTGTGGATAATTATACCATGATAATGGTAATGAACGGGCTCATAGCCCGTGAATATACCACGCAAGTGGTAATGAGTCCTGGTACAGACAGGATGAATATACCATGTTAATATTTTTGGGAATGTTTAAGTTGTAGTTAGGAAATTAATTACTTAATCCTTAGCACTCTTTAGGAGTGAAACGACGCAGAGTTTACGAATCTATTTGATACGTAAGACTCTATAGGTAGCCTTTACAGTCGAAGCTACAGTGACTGTATCCCCTACTTTAGCTCCCAAGAGGGCCTTACCAACCGGGGACTCATCAGAAATTTTACCTTCAAAAGGATTAGATTCCACTGAGGAGACGATCTCAAACTCATCCTCTTCCCCATTGGCTTCAACTACCACTCTGGAACTGAGAGTCACTAGACCGTTATCTTGATGCTGGACTACTTCTGCTTTTTTGAGAATCTCTTGGAGTTCTAGGATGCGCCCTTCGGTAAAAGACTGCTCATCCCGAGCAGCGTCATATTCAGAGTTTTCTGAAATATCACCGTATTCTCTAGCTTTACCAATACGCGCTGTTACCTCACGTCTCTTAACTTTAGTAAGATAATCGAATTCCTTTTGTAATTTTTCCAATCCAGCAGCGGTTAGTAGTGTTTTATCTTTCATTTTAATCCTTTTAGGGGTTTTAGGGATAAGAAAACCCCGCTAATATTGTCGGGGACTTCAGTTGATGGCAGTTTGTTCTTCTCAACCCGATTGTGCTTGACGTTGAGTCAGTTTTACACATCTGATCATAGCAGATGAAGGTGACATTGTCAATGTAAGATCTCTTCTGGAAATTAGATTACTTTACTGCTCTATCAGTCTGTTTTGCATTTTCCAGCCTGGAAACTCAAGTTTTATCACTTGACAGTTGCAAATCATTTGCATATAATCATAGTTAGTTCCTCATTGGGCACAATTCTTAACACAAACCACTTGGCCTCAGTAATTGGGGCCTTTTGGTATACTTTAAACATGAAAACAGACCTTTTAGATCTATTGAAAGAAAACAACATCAAAATTACCGATGAAAGACGGGGGATTTTGGCAATTTTGGAAAAGGCTGAGTTCCCACTCTCACCTGCAGAAATTTATACCTCCCTGCAAAAAGACTATCCCAAAGCCAATCTGACGACGGTTTACCGCAATCTAGAAATGCTAGAAAATCTAAATCTTATCCGCCGCCTCAGCCATGATAAATCCTTCTTTACTTATGAACTATTAGTGGATCGCCCCCATCACCATCATGTGGTTTGTCAAAACTGTGGCAAGGTCGAAGACCTGCAGGATTTTTCGGAAAAATTTGTGGAAGAGACTGGAAAAAGAACCTCTTTTAAAATTGAGAGTCACAACTTGGAGTTTTTTGGCCTTTGTCCTACTTGTCAATAAAGAAATTAAAATTTGAATCAACAACCTGGCACCTTTTAACTAAAAGTTTTCACCCATAAAGATGAAAAATAAATAGTCAAAATGATAGAAAACACCATCACACTTTGCCAGAAGACTTGGTAGACAAACCAAATAGAATCATTTTTAAAAAAGTGATAATTTCTCAGATTTTCTGGAGGATTTCTATTTATAGTTGAAAATTGCTGGTTTAGCCAGTAGATTATCTCCCCCAGGCTTCTGATCACCCAAAAGACAGAGGCGATTAAAAGAAAAAGCAGCCAGTCCCCTAATACCAAAACCACAAGACTAGTTATCAACCAAAATATGCCTAGAATAACCGCGTCACCCCAGACAAACATTCCTAGCCAAAAAAGTCTGGGAGTTAGACCAAAAGGATTATTTTTATGGGTAGATTCATAATACCCTTTGAGTAAGATAACTAGCGAGACTACAGCTAAAGCGGCAACAATAAAAGTCTGAAGAATGTCCATCAGGAAATTTTACTATAAATTGTTACTTCTTTTTTTCTTTAGTTTTTTTGGGTTTTTTGACTTCTCTTTTTTGTTTGCCTTGACTGTGAGC
>CAYGGA010000030.1:0-5334 GCA_964349395.1 uncultured Gammaproteobacteria bacterium
ATACCAAGTAGGACTGTAGTCTGGGTAATGGATTTGGAACTCTTTAATAAATTGATTTATATATCCTAGGGCAACCGCATAAGGGATCATCCCCTCAACCACATGCAAATTTTTAGCATTCCAGTTGTATTCTCGACCTCTTCCCTTTAAGAATAATTTTAGTCCATCAATATTCCAGTCAGTGCTGTCACCCAATTGGGTCCTACCATTCATCTTGACTGCTAAATAAAATAAAACTCCCGCTAGTATTGGACTTAGAGCAATCAGACTGAAAATTCCGGCTACTACTAAACCACCCTTTTGATTCTTAGGGTTCTTAGTGTAAAACCCTTTTTTCTTCAAAACACTGAAGGCATCTTCCTCCATGTCCGAGAAAGTCTTATAAAAATCAGCTTTCAAGGACTTGATTTCCACTTCATCCCCATCTTGAAACAGTCTGTCTAGTAATGTTCTCTCAAAAGACTGCAGGTCGGGGTAGTCCTTCAATTTCTTAATCACAAATTCTTCTTTGCCACCAACTTTGATTCCCAATAATTTGTGATCTTTCTGGATTTGCTCAACTTTCACGTATTTTCTAATCGCTAGATCATAGATAGTGGCCAAGACATCATCCTGCTCAATCTTGGTACTATCCATAATCCCTGCTTCCAGTGGAGCGATTCTCTTCCCTTCACCATCGGTGGGAAAATCAAAGTTAACGGTTGGTGGGCCATACTTTTTCTTACTCCTGTTCTGCCCATACCAGTAGAGTGCATAGGGTGCCAGACCAAAATTCAGGGATACCAAGGTCCCAATTCCTAAGATTTGAACTAGTGGGTTGGAGATAAACTCCGTGAAACTACCAGGCTCATTTTTCTGCAAGGTGCTCTTGGGAAAAGTTCCCACAGGGTAACTAGCCACGATCGTCAGCCCTTCTCCAGGTAAAAGATGAGAGTTGGTTTGGAATTTGTTGTCACTAGTAGTACAGGCTTTGGAGGTAGACCCAGCACTCCCTGTAAAACAAATGGCCTTATCAAAAGAGACTGGGGCACTCAAAGTAGCCGTCGCTTTTAGAATAGGCCATTCCCAACCATTCCCAGTGATGTTCCAGTAAATCTCATCATGATCCGTATAGTTTGACCCGACGCCATTTTTGACCGTGTAGACAATAGTGTAAGTATGCTCACCCGTGATAGTCTTATCTGGATTACCAATTTTTAGATAAAGTTGGTTATTATTTCTTGTAGTAGTGTGAACTTCCTTTTTGTCATCTCTCGTGACACTTGTTAATTGGAAGTCGCTTTTCCGATACAAGTCCCCAACTTTAGTGACCGTAGGGATATAGCGGTAAATACCATGGTGAGAGATATCATGAAAATCCACCACAATAGTCTCAGTCATATCCATGCTCCCGTCAGACTGAGCGACAATTTGAACATCAAAACTTTTTATTATTTCACTTTGCGCAGAAACAGGCGTAACTAAAAATAGAGAAAAAAGAACCCAAATGAAAAAAGTTTTTATGATTTTCACCCCTGTATTGTCTCACAAAAGTAGGGTTGGATGGAAAAGGAGAAAAAGGTCGCTTCAAAGCCTGCTATTACTTTTTAGTACCAGTGTTAATTTCTATATCCAAACCACTGGCTGGATCAGCGGTAGTTTTAACTTCCATGTAGTCTTGCTGCACCGCCGTCAATATTTCTTGTTTAAATTCCTCAGTTACCTTAGACGACAATTTCAAATCAGTTACTCTTTGACCCTGCACTGACTTGGTTTCAGTTTCACTATTCGTGTACCCTAACTCGTTTAGTTTTTTGGCCAACCTGCCGGCATCCCCAGGGATACCATTCCCATTCCAAATCTTGATCTTCAAATCAGCTTTTTTGACCAAACTAGCAGAGGGACTAGCAACAGTAGTGGCTGATGGTGAAGCTACAGTAGTAACTGTTGGAGTTGGATTAAGTGCCACAGGGGGTGGGTTTTTGGAACCCAAATCTTTAAAGTAAACAAATAAACCACCAAGTAAGAACAAGAAACCAATAATTGCGATCATGCTAAGTATTTTTTTGAAGGGAAAGCTCACTCTAAGGCGGCGAGAGGGTTTTTTCTCTCCCAGCAAAAATTTCGTAATATTAGTTTTGTGATTCTGAATTATTTTAAACAAGGTAGCATAAAGATTGGGGGTAATCTCTACCAAACCTACTTTCAAACCATTTTCTTCTATTACAGTTTTAATTTCCTCATCCGGATTTAGTAAAATTACCCCTTCTACTTCACTCATTCCAGGAGTGGTTTGTACTTTTTTAATCTCTTGCGCAATTTCCTCTTTTTTCTCTTTCTCCAAATCGATTTCTTTACCAAAAATCAAGGACTCATTCTGAACTCCCAAAAGATTAAAATGATTATCAAGAGTAAAACCCACTAATTGTTTTTTATTAGTGCCAAAACCAAAAGCAATCAGCTGGGAAAGAGGTAGAAAGACAGATTTAAAACCTACTTTAGAAAGACTAATCTCAATAGTAGAAATTAATTTTTTGGGGACTGCCACAAATTCAGTATTTGAGCCTTTAGACCAAATTGTTAGATAAGTCTCCTCCTCGGTGATCGGGATTTCGGTAAAAAGTCGCGCTTTTTCTGCTTCTAGTGTAGTAGAGGTAAGACTTACAGTCTTAGTGAAAATTTTCTCTTCCGGGATAAGAAACAAAATCTCGCTCCCTTTCAGATCAGGTCTTTTGATTAACTCTGTTTTGAGTGCAAAAGCAAATTTCTCCACATCAAAAATATCGCTCTTACTAACCACACTTTCGGGGAAATCTACTCTTATTTCTTCAAATCGGTCTTTAGACCCCAATAAAAAGAGGCTGAAAGAAGACTTGTGTAAAATACCAACTAAGTTATACATAGTTTAAAGATCAGAGACTTTAGATATTAAATTTTGGATATTGGATTATATTTTTCATGTAACATCTAATTCTACACCTTTTGGACTAAAAATTTAAGGGCCATATCCTTAGTAGTTTTGCCTAGAGCCTCCTCTACTACCAAAAATCCTGCTGCTTCCAGCAATTTTCTGATCTCAAAATTGGTATAAAAAGCAAAAAAACGGGTAATTTCTTTGTCTACTCTAATCTCGGTAACTTCTTTCTCCCCAATACCCTCTTTTAAAGTAATTAAAAACCACCCGCCTGGTTTTAAAAGAGAATTCACTTTAGTTAACAAGGTTGGTAGGTCTTTCTTACGCAAATGAAGAAGAGAGTGTTTGGCAACAACACCATCAAAACTACTACTTGGAAAATCCATGTTCTGCATATCCATAACCAAAAATTTACCCTTAGGAAATCTAGTTTTGGCTTCTTCAATCATCTTGTTAGAAAAGTCGATTCCAACCATTGTGATCCCCTTGTCAGCAAAAAATTTACTATCCTCCCCACTTCCACAACCAATATCCAGAATTTTTCCACCCTTACCTACCCGAGCGGCCAGTATATTTAAATAGTCATCACACCACTCGTAGTGTTTAGTCCAGTGGGCCTCAGCCCAACCATTGGCGATTAAATTGTAAGTTTCTTTTAGATCCATAATTAGTTGAACTTTTTGGAGATTTCTACCCCGCCTTTTGTGTCTTTTAACAAGTAACCCTTTTCTTCAATTTCACTTCTTACTTTGTCCGCATCCTCAAATTTATTCTCACCTCTTAACTTTTCCCTCATTGCAAGTAAGTTTTCAACTTCCTTTGGTAAAGGTTGGTTTATAACAGTTTCTAGCCCTAGTCCCAAAACTTTATCAAACAACAATAAAGACCTTGCCTTGGCTGATTTGGGACAATCACTTTTTACTAGTTCCCAAACTACCGACAAAGCTTTAGGTAGATCTAGATTGTCATTAATAGCTTCTAAAAATCTTTTTTCATAATCGGAACAAGCAGGACCTGCTTCTTTTAAAGTAGAAGCAAAACTGTAGAGATTGTTTAGAGCATTACTAGAAGCAGATAGAGACTCCCAAGTAAAATTTAGTTTACTTTGGTAATGGGTAGTTAAAATCAGGTACCTAAAAGCCAGAGGGTTAATTTTCTTTTCCTCAATATCTTTTAAGGTAAAAATGTTACCTAAAGATTTGGCCATCTTTTGATTTTCCACAAGTAAATGTTCTCCTTCAAGAAAGTAGTTCACAAATTTCTTACCAGTGTAGGCTTCTGATTGGGCGATCTCATTTTCATGATGAGGAAAGACCAAGTCTACTGCCCCAGTGTGGAGGTCAAAAGACTCACCCAAATACTTCATACTCATAGAGCTACACTCAATGTGCCATCCCGGCCTACCCTCACCAAAAGGTGCGGTCCAACTTGGTTCCCCCTCTACCGCTACTTTCCAGAGTACAAAATCCTCAGCATTTTCCTTGGTGTACTCATCCACATTGACCCTAGCTCCCACTTTAATTTCTCTTTTATCTAGCTTTGAGAGTTTTCCATACTCAGGAAATTTTTCTAAAGAAAAGTAAACTGACCCCTCTTTGATGTAAGCAACCCCTTTGTCCAGTAATTTCTGGATCATCTCAATCATTTTTCCTATATGTTCAGTAGCTTTAGGGTAAATACTCGCCTTCTGGATATTTAATTTTTCTAAATCTTTAAAAAAAGCCTCCGTGTACGGGAGTGTTATCTGCTCAAGAGATTTGTTTTCCTCTTTCATTTTTTTGATGATTTTATCTTCCACATCAGTAAGATTCATTACCTGGTTTACTTTAAAAGAGTTGTACTCCAAAACTCTTCTCAAGATATCTTCAAAAAGATAAGTCCTCAAATTTCCAATATGAACAAAACTGTAAACAGTCGGTCCACAAGAGTAAAGACCAATCTCAGAATCATTTAGGGGAATAAATTTTTCTTTCTGCGTGGTTAAGTAATTGTACAGTAAAATATCTGCCATCTGGGATATTTTACCACAAATTTAGGAAGGCAGATGCGTCTTTTCGGCTCGTCTGGTTTCTATTTTTTCTACTAGTCTTTTAATTTCTTCCAGATCTGTTTGCAGATCATCAAACTCGTCCTGCAAATCTTCGAAACTTTCTTGGATATCCTCGTGAGCCTCCTCTTCCTCTTTATCTTCCATCACGGCTCTCTCTTCGGCAATTTCCAGTTCTCTATTTTGGGCAACCATAATAAAGGTAGCCAAGAAGACTGCTTCTAAAGAGAGCATGATATTAAATAAAGCTTCATCAAAAGGCCTGAAAAGGAAGAATAAAGCAAAAAATAAAATGTGCAGATAGACAAAATTCATCGACCCGGAGATCTTGGTAATTTTGTCAGCTAGTTGAGCCTCAAATTTATGAACCTTTTTTGGTAAACCGCCCATTTTC
>CAYGGA010000031.1:0-5157 GCA_964349395.1 uncultured Gammaproteobacteria bacterium
TGCCTTGACTGTGAGCCATAGTACTTACCAGTTTAACTCAAAATCAGTAGAAAAAACAGGAGTATACATTTTTTCCTTTAGTCTGTATTATCTTCAATATGGCAGAAATTTGTCCTAAATGTGGATCCCCCTTAGCCGAGATCAGTGAAACTCGTACTGGTAAGCAACTACAAAAATGCTCCACGGCTGTTTGGAATCCGGAAACTAAAAAGAATGAAGGGTGTGATTATGTTTTGTGGATCACTACTCCTCCAAAAGAGCTTGATGAAAAATGCCCAAAATGTGGTTCTCCACTTATCTTGGCGACCACGCGCACAGGAAAGAAAATGAAAAAATGCTCCACCAATGTCTGGAACAGCGAGACTAAAACAGCTGAAGGTTGTGATTTTGTAGAGTGGATAAACGGCACCACGGAAGAGCTAGACGAAGACTGTCCTACTTGTGGTAACAAACTAGTTCTCTTTACCACATCTAGCGGCAAAAGAATGAAAAAATGCTCCACTTCAGGCTGGGATAGCAAAGAGCGTAAAGCTACTGGCTGTACTTATGTAGAATGGCTTAAAGCAGGAGACCAGGTAGAAGCTAAGGCCTATGATGGACCCGAGCCACCCGAAGAAGACATTCCTTTCCCTACCGAAGACCCCGCTTCCTAACTTAGCTAAATTTTTCAACTGCTTGAGTGTAAAGACAATAATCGCATTTTTCGCTGCGAGTGGGAATTCTTTTACCCATTAGAAGCTTATGAGCTTGTCGTAAAGCCCCTTCAACCCAAAGAGTACTACCTCGATAAGGAATCAGTTTGATTCTGAAATTTAGTTTTCCATCAAATGCTTTGTCATCTAAATTACCATTACAGTAGACAAAATACCCAGTTCTAGAAACAGGAAAACCATTTTTTCTAAAAAGCCATTGGTAAATCTCCATCTGCCTTTTGTACCCATCTTGCCATTCTGCATCTAAAGTCACTTCCGCAGTCTTGGCAGTGGCTTTATAGTCCACTATTATGAGCTCACCTTTTGTATTGATCCAAACATCGTCCACTGCCCCAGTCACCATAAAATTAGTATGAGGTAACGGGTAGGTAATACCTTTAAAATTCTCGCGCCATTCATTTAGTTTTTCATGGGCAAAAGGCACTGCTTTAAGCCTGTACTTCTTCATCAGAGGGTGGGCTTTATTCTTAGCTCGGTGAATATCAAATTCTTTTTTGAGTAGTTTATCAACGGCTGAATTTAGTGAAAAAGGCGGCGTGTCCGGGCGGCCGATCCCGAGTTTTCGGTCCAGATAAAAACACCTGGGGCAACGGATAAACATGTCCAGAGCACTGCGGGAGAATTTGAAAGAAGGGGCTTTGGGATCAAAGAGATTTCTAGTCCGGGCCTTATAGTTATCCATGTGACCAGGATTGTACTGCTTGAGTGGTTTGGAGTCAAGGAAGCTATTTCGGATGGTAGATATAGACAGCTGATTTCCTGCCGGCTTTGGCATCATCCCAACCCATCTTCAGCCCAGTGGTAAATGCATCTTGGCGCCATTTTGCTTTGTAACGGTTAATTTTAATAAAGGGTAGACCCTGTTTAAACCGATAATACCCCTCGGTATAACCAAAAGCACCGTAATCCATTCTGATTAACTTCTTCATGAATCAAGATTAAGACCAATCCAGTGAGGAGTCAAGGAACTAGTTCTGGTTGATGAAGACTGAAAACTGGCCCTTCTGTGCTTTTCTCATAAAATAACCTTCTCTTTCCAATTTATCGATAATTGTCGGAATTTCACCCCTCAAGGATTTACTTTTCTTAGCCATAGTGAACTTACCAGTCAGAATCAAGAAATGATGCTCTCTTTCAACTTCCAATACTTGAAACCAACCTCCCAAGTCTGCCATTATTTGTTGGACTTTTTCGCGGGCGCGGTAAATATCCAAATTTTGGTGGTGGAAAAATCTATCTTGCCATAGGTAGGAAAAAGGAGGAAATCTGGTTAAAATGTGAAGGATTCTGGTAAGGAAATAGATTAGGTATGAGTTGAATATGGTTAGTTCCGGTGGGAGGAATTCTTTAGGTTTACTCTTAGTGGGCATTAATCACAATTTACTGCTTGAGTGGTTAGGAGTCAAGGCGAGAATACTTTTTAACGGTTACTTTTTGCTTGATTGTGGGTTTTGCAAAGCATTTGACAGTTTTCGATTGAAGTATCCCCACCCTTACTCCAAGCAGCTACATGATCAGCATCCATCTCATCGAGTTTCCAGATTTTATTTTTATTGGTGCTGTTTTCGATTACGCAGTGGGGGCAGTTGGATTCACCTTTGGCTTTGGCAGCCTCGGTTTGTGTGTTATATACTATTCTTTTTACTGGGTCTTCAAATATTCGTATATTTAGGAGTCTCACATCTTTCGAGCCGCCAAGAATGTACTCAAATACACCGTGCCGATCTTTGACAGCATAATCGCTGAGAAGTTTATGAACCTCCTCGGATACCTGTGCAGGACTGTAAGACTGGTTGTGATAGGTTTCGTAGATCCTTCCCCACTCCAAACCTCTCATCTCACTTTCAACATCGGAAAATACACTCGAGATCCAATCGATAACATCATTAAAATAAGTCTTAAGTTCATTAATGTTGTGATCGAAGCGATGCTTACTAATATATTTTCCGATTGGTCTAGGGTGCTTAGGATCTTTATTACTGTCCTCCCAATCCTTACTGACCCAATCCAAAGCTCTTTCTAGAAAATCCTGCCGATTTGCACTACCCGATATATACTTACTCCATTTTTGAATATTCGCATTTTGGCTGTTACTAAACTCTTCTTTCGCAAGAGTGACAAACGGGCCTGAGTAGACTGCATTCAAAAGTTCTTGATCATTCAGCGGTACACCTGCAATGTTGACTGTCCTAAACCATTCTTTTATCTCGCTTTCCGTGCCCTCACACTCATAAATAAGAAGAGACGTGTTCATGATTTTGGTCTGTTTGTCAGCAGCAATACCGCTAAAATATTGTTCATTACCATTTTCATCTTTAATTGCGAATTTATCAGTTACAAATCTTCCTACACTTGTGATGCGCTGCTGCCCATCGAGAACCTCTAATTTATCTTCGCTAACTTTGTTAAAGTAAATCACTCCAATAGGGTAGTTTTTTAATAGCGAATCGACTACTGCCGCTTCTCTTTTACCACCATCACTTGCATAGATGTAATTACGTTGATATTCTGGTTGAATAGTAAGTTTACCTGCAAAGCCAAACAAACCTTTACCTTCAAGTTCGTTATATTCAAAGCCATCGCAAATGTCTTTAATAGTGATATCGGTCTTTAAGGTTGGTTTCATTTTGTCCTTTTCCTGTGCCTAATAAGTACTCTGGAGTATACTTTTTCAAATAGGCCGTTCCTAACAACAACACCTCCTGCATTTAAATCGTATGTACCCTTCTTGCCAAATTTGTTAAGGTAGGCCTGCTTACATTCAGCTCCAGTATATTTCTTGGTTTTCAAGTTGTATAGGTCTTCGTTTTCGCACATTCCTAAGATTTCGAATTGCTCAGGATTATATTTATCAAGAAAACTAACTGGAACGCCCATTACACCATCGTAATCACTCGGAATATTTTTTACTAACGATACTTCTATTGCGTTGTAATTATCATATTTTTCAAAAGGTTTTTTCGTTACAAATTTGATCACTTCAGCTCTGGTCATTAGTGGTAGTGGTTGGTGGCGACGCCCATGGTCAATATTGGTGAACCAGCGAACACCTTGCACTCTGGTGACATACACCTTTTTACCACTTTCATTCGTTTTTATTTCACGGACTTGTTCCAAATTGGCAATCTTTTCTGGTATCTCAAAAAACATAGCACCAGCATTGACTTTGTAGTTATTACCCAACCAAACCTTATTCTCTTTAAGCAATGGGAATAATTCTTTGTAGATTATCGCATTCATGTTACCGATGATTAGAAATTTTTTTTCATTATTAACGAGTTGTTTTACATACTCGCGAAACAGGCTAAATGGTGGGTTTGTTACCACAATACTAGATTGTTTTAATAGATTTATAGATTCATTGCTGCGAAAATCCCCATCACCTTCTATTGGTGTCCATTCATTGTTTTTGTTGGCTTTTAACTGTTCGGCAATATCTTTCAAATTGTACGCACCATCCCCATCCATATCATGTACTTCGTTAATAATAAACTTGTTTGCGGTTACTTTCAGCCGACCTTTAGGCACCTCGACTGTCTTTCCCTGGACAAAAAGTTCAAGCTGTGTGTTGGCGATTGGAGACGGTTTGTAGCTGGTGGTGATGAGTCGCTTCAACCCCAGTCTTTTGAAATTAAGTACGAAATAGCGGAAAAAGTTACTCTCGAACGGATCATCGCAGTTACAATAGACGACTTTACCACGAAAAGTATTACTATCATACTCTAGATACGCCTCAATTTCCTTTTGAATATCGCTGTATTGCGTATAAAATTCGTCTTGTTTATTCAGCTTGGCATTATCTAAGTTAGGATTGGCCATAATTAATATTTAACTTTCTACAAATGCGCTTATCGATCTTCCTTTATTAAAAAGTAACATCTGGTTAACAAAAAACCTACCATATTCTAACTTGGCAGGTTAAGCTCATTTAGCTATTTTTAGCGCAATCTCACATTTAGAATAGTAATAGGGAGATTATACATCTTTCCCAGGATCCATCAATTGTCACTATAAGGCTCTCTGTGCTATAATTTAGCTTCAATTTTGGCCCCGTCGTCTAGCGGTTCAGGACACCTGGTTCTCATCCAGGAGATCACCGGTTCAAATCCGGTCGGGGTCACCAAAATCTAAATAGGCTATTTTTAGTCTAGTTAGATTTTGATCCCGAGCCTTTTGAACCGCCCGGTTCGCGCTTGCGCAGCAAGCCAGAAGCGTGAGCTTCGGCAATCTAGGTCGGGTCACCAAAAATTAAATCGTCCTTCACGGGCGATTTTGTTTTTGTGATTCTCCTACGGATTTGGCCGCTCGGTTCGAGCTTGCAACGCAAGCGAGAAGCTTTAGCTTTGGCAATCCGGTACCAACCCTCTTACCAGATTAATCCATATCTAGACTTTTCCAAAGTACTAAACACGCATAAGTTTTATAAGGTGACCATTTAGAAATT
>CAYGGA010000032.1:0-4356 GCA_964349395.1 uncultured Gammaproteobacteria bacterium
GCACTAACTACCAAGGCATCCATCATATACCTGAGTATTTTTTGATTACAGCTACGCTCTGACTAAGTAAACCTAGTCAAAGTTTAAGCTGCCTTCCCTGTTTCATGTCCCAAAAAGAAGACATGAAACGCGTTTTTCTTTCCAGTTGTCAAAGTGCTTTCTCAACTGGAAGTTGAGAATTTAATCCAGAATTCTGAACTAAATTCTTAACTCCAGTCCTAACCTTTTCTTTGTCAAACTTTCTTTCTCAAAGAAAAGTTTGGGTGTCTTGGTGGAGCTGAGGAGGCTCGAACTCCTGACCTCCACATTGCAAATGTGGCGCTCTACCAACTAAGCTACAGCCCCCAATTGCTAAAGTTAAAGGTGCAACAAAGAACATAATAGTTCTCTATCTGTTCTTTGAGGAAGGTATATATTTAATTGTTCTAACTTAGAGAAGTGTGTGAGGAGTAAGAAGCAGGGAATAAAAGAAAAAGACTTTTAGCCTCACCCTCTAAGCTGAGCTAATTAGATTTATCACCAGCCCGGATCATAACATCAGAAAGTTTTAGTGTCAAGGGACAAGTGAGTACAATTTATTGTCCTTTTTCCAAGTTATTGTTAAGCTAAAAGTATGGACCTATCCTTAGGACTGCTGGTTGTTTTTTCTCTCAGGCTTTTAGTACCGCTTACGATCTTTAGATGGCCTTTGGCTGGAGGACTTGCCTCAGCTGTAGTCGATGCCCTAGACACCAATATTGTGAAGCTTTTTGGGGTGGAGATCCCCCATTATGTCTCCACTGATAAAATTTTGGACATGTATTATTTATCTATAGAGTTAATTGTTTCTCTGAGATGGGCCAATACTTGGGCCAAGAAAACAAGCATCTTTCTCTATGTCTGGAGACTAGTTGGGGTGGTAGCTTTTGAGCTGACCCAAATCCGTCCCCTACTCTTTATCTTCCCCAATCTTTTTGAACACTTCTTTATCTACTTTGTAATTGTGAAGAAATTTAAGAAAGACAAGTGGCTAAACAGTGGGAAAAGACTAGCAGTAGTGTTGTTTCTACTTTGGCTCACCAAAGTGCCTCAGGAACTGATTCTTCATGTCTACCAATTTGGAACTCCAGTAGAAACATTTGTAAGCTGGATAACTGGAAAATAATCTTAAGGAAGACTTATCTCGTCAAAAAAAGTATTGACCTGTAAATACTTGTACAAACCCCAACACCAGCCAACCAGCTATAAAAAGGAAAAACAGAAGTCCCAACCAACTAATAAGCCGGATTGGTAATGGAGCTTTGGTTAACTGCCACCAAAAAGTATGGTAGGAAGCTTTTATTTGCTTTTGCTGTAAAGATGAGATATCAGTTGGGTCAACTTTTTGTTGAGTGAGAGTTTCTGGGGTAAGTTCTACTTGAGTAGGTTTATTTTCTTCAGGCATAACTAAATATTACATGGAAACAATCTATCAAGCAATAGTAGCTTAAAAATCCAAGTTAAAAAGATTCCAGTATTGAGTGTTCCAGAAGGAGCAGTACTTGGGGTCAATAAAGACACAAGGAATCAGCTCTTCATAAACTACTTTTATCAATATGGCTAGGACTATCCCAGCAAAGAGGATGGAGCCTACTACTCCCCAACCAGAATGCCTGTGTTGCCAAGAAATGACAAATAAAATGGCAGAGATAATAAAAATTGTCAGGAGAATAAATAACATAGTTAATGGTGGGCGGTGGAGGATCTGCCTTCGCGAGTTTGCTTCGCAAAACGAACCTCCGACCTCGTCATTATATCGCACTTCGCCTTTGGCAAAGTCCGATTAAAAGCGATAGAAGAGAAAATGGGCCCTTATTTGGTGGGCCAGTCAGGATTCGAACCTGAGACCTCGTCATTATCAGTGACGCGCTCTAACCAACTGAGCTACTGGCCCATTTTGCTTTTATCAGTGACGCGCTCTAACCAACTGAGCTAACCGCCCAAAAGAAATTAACGTTCCTCATTTTACCACACCAACTCTCTATTACAAAAGTAAAGGGAAGCCTGCAAAACAGAGCTTCCCCTTGGTGTCACACCAATCTACCAGCAAGAACTTCAACCGCTTACAGAAGCAGGTTCACGAGACGACACGATTTCGAGGAGACGCCTCAAATCATGAGCCATCCCACTCTTACCCCGCCATGCACCTGAAAATCTCATCAGCTCACTATTTGGCTGTATGAGCCCACTATCCAGTCGTGGGTCATCGTTATAAGTGGCGAAAATGCGCGTCGGGGTTGCCCTCATTTCTCTGAGGAACTTTCTATTTGCCCACACCCTCCATATTTGCCAACCAGTCCTCCAAGTTCTCCTCTCCGCGTCGACGACGATAAAGGTAAAACCTGATCGATTCTGCTGGAATAACTGGGAAGCCTGTGAAGGGGTCCTGGCTAGCATAATCTCCCCCAACCCCTCAAGTATCCTCGGGTATTCCGCCCGCAAACGCTCATTACCCTCCAAAATAAGCACTTTATTCATTCTCTCCCCCTTAAGTTTATAGCCATTATACTCTTAATTGAAGATTACCAAAAGAAAAACCGCGCTATCAACCATTTCTGGTAAAACAACGCGGCCTCTAAGGTCTCACCTCCTTAATCCAGTCCCATTAACTCAAGGCGCGACTTTTCAAACGGACGTCTGCCTTCTTCCTTCATTGCTTGGATCTGAGTTACGGAGCTAACCATACCAGCACGAAGCATTTCCAAAGCCATATGAGTCAGGTAGATTTGACCGGCAAAAAGGTCATACAGCCCGTTGACCAGATCACCACCAATACCCATTTGTTCTGCGAAACGCTGTACTTCTTCCTCTTGAAGGCTGCCAACCTCGATAATCGGATCGGCAAAGCTATTCAGAAAGGTTGAGTCCTGCGCGACAATACAGAGGCTTGGTAGGTTTACGTCAACCGCGCGCATCCGATGGAACTCACGCAGAAACCGTAATAATCGCTCGGTCACCTCTTGGGGAAGCGCACTGATCCCCTCCACAACCAACATCCGCGCCGCTGGCTTTAAGAGGGCGGCACTTTTAGAGAACCAAAGGAAGAACTCCTCATCTGACTCTTCGGGTTGCAACTCCCAGTTCCGAGCCATCACTCTTCTCAACCAACGGTCGATACGGCCCAGGACTGTCTCGACCTCGATATCCTCTTCGTACCCTAGCTGATCAACGGAAACGCTCAGGACCACCACCCCCAAACCGCTCAGTTTTTTCTTAAGGGTTTGCACAATGGTAGATTTCCCCGATTTTCGCGGACCGACGATGGCCAAAGTAAGCGGTAGCGCGCAGTCCTTGGCAACAATGTTTACCGCTTTTCCCATGGACATGGGGAAGCCATTAATTTGCACCCGTCGGCTCAGGTAGTTTTCATGAGTGGGTGAAACTCCAAGTCCAGGGGTAGAGGAGCGCTTCGTAGATGGCA
Source organism: uncultured Gammaproteobacteria bacterium (assembly GCA_964349395.1). Lineage (GTDB taxonomy): Bacteria > Patescibacteriota > Microgenomatia > Woykebacterales > RBG-16-39-9b > CAYGGA01. The sequence goes on from CAYGGA010000032.1 coordinate 3,440, forward strand.
GTGCAAATGCCTCCCGAACTGCTTCCAATACCTCCATTATTTTATGAGAGTCAGTTTCCTCCACTACTCCCGTTCCTACAGCTTCGGCCAGCTCTGCTTCAAGAGCTCTAATAACCTGGAAGACAAGGTCCTTTCCCCGGATTGATTTGCCGTTGAGGAAATTTGAGATCCAGCTTTGGCTCACCTCGGCTCTTTTACTCAGGGGCGTCTGCTTTAAACCGAGGGTCAATAACACCCACCTCAGGTCTTGAGCGTTTTCTGGAGACAGAACCATTGCATCTTGGTCTTTTGACATCTACCTTCTCCTCTCAATTTTGACCAAAAATTCTGTGGCGTGATTATACCACTTCGCTTGTTATTTTTATAATTTCTACGAGATACCCAAGTCTTCGGGAAAAGCTATTAAATGTAGCTGCTCAAAATGCTAAAATCCAAAAGAAAAACGGCCCTGCCCTCTGTTTTTAGCCAAAGAAAAAAACCTCCTTTCGGAAGGTCTTTTCATATGCCTTTAACAGCCCGCTTAAAGCGAGGCTCGTCAAATATATCTTGACGGCAAAAGAGATGGTAGAGACTGCAAAACGTCAATAATTTTCATCCGCCAATTGGCGGAGAATGACCTGAAAAGACTCGTGAGAGAGCTTTTCTGTTCTCACCTAAAGGTAAGAAAAATCTCCTTAGAAAGGAGGTGATCCATCGCCAGATTCCCCTAGCGATACCTTGTTACGACTTAGTGTTGATCGCTGAAATCACCTTCGACATGCGCTTCCTTTGCAGGTTAGCAACATGGCTTCGGGTGCCCCCAACTTTCCCCACTTGACGGGCGGTGTGTACAAGACCCGAGAACGTATTCACCGCAGCATGCTGATCTGCGATTACTACCGATTCCGGCTTCATGGGGTCGAATTGCAGACCCCAAT
>CAYGGA010000033.1:0-4072 GCA_964349395.1 uncultured Gammaproteobacteria bacterium
GCTTTAATTTTTCTTTTAACTAAACTATCTAGTTTGGAAATTTCTTTAGCTGCATTTTTTGAGTATCGAAGAGAAAAAGCCATTACTTACAAATCGCCAAACACTTCTTCGTGGGTATAGAATTCACCTCTCTTAAATTGTTCTCTAGCTTCTTTAATAGAGGTAATAAAAGCTTTACTATTTGCAGCTTCGATGTCTTCTAGAATATCTAAATTTACAATTCCAGCCACAGGCTCTCCGTTTTTAGTAACAATGAGGTAGTCTTTTTTGGAGTTAACCTCACTAATAGCTGAAGAGAGGTTATTGCGTAACTTTGTAGTTTCAATGGACTTTGGCATTACAGAATCAATGTACAATATTGGTGTACAAAAGTCAATGTCGGGTGTTTGGACAGTATTAAGGACCTCTGGCCCCAATTAACTTTTTTTTGGATTGTTTATCGAGCACCCATCGCACTGACGGGCTCAACGACTTATCAGTGCGGTGAATACAGCCCAACCAACAACAAGGTCGGCGTAGTCCTTCTTTAAGTTCCTTAACCGTCCTCTCGACGTGTTCCCTTCGCGTTTCTGTTTTCTTCACAAATGTAACCCAACAGATCCATTCGTTGCGTGCGAGTGGTGTGATATTCTCCCAAGCTGCGAGCGCTTTTGGATCAGAAGCTAAAGCTTGTCGTAAATCCGCTGGCAAATCGTGGACAACACCACCTGAGATTTCATTTTTAGTCATATTCGAATTTTAACACCAAAGTGCTATAGTGGTAGCTATTAAACTAGTTTCCTTGAATGTTTGGGGTGGTTGGATGATATGAAGAACATGGCTTTAGTTGACAACCAACCATTCCTAGCCAAGAATAATATTAATGCCCCAAGAATTAACTACTTTAACTTCAGTATTTACTAAAGCTAAAAATAAGAAAACCCTCTTAATGGTAGCTGGTATTTTTGTCTCACTAATTTTTACTACTGTTGCTTCATTTATTCTAGTATCAAAAAGTCAAAAAACAAACCCAAACACTTCAACAACCACAACTACCTTAGATGAGTCTAAAGGAGAAAAAAAATTATACCAGGAAGAGCAACACACAAAGTCCAATCAATCCAAACTGAATCCTTATTTGAATACTCCTTGTGATAGCAATCCTAAAGTACAGTTTACTCATGACTTTACTGAGGTAGTTCAGATTAAATCAGTTGAGCCAACTATTATTACTCCGGGTAATTCTCGTCATCGAGCTTGGTTAAATATAAACACTGCAAAAGGAGGAAAGGTTCCGGTTTATGCACCAGTTGACTCAGAGTTGGTAGGAGGTGTTTATAAGAATGCTCGTGGAGCTATAGATTACGATTTACATTTTCAAGTTTCTTGTGAGATTTGGTATTTGATAAATCATGTCACTGATCCAGCAGATCAAATTAGGGCAGCTTTTCCAGCCACTCCTCGAACTGATACTAGGGATAATGGCCTGTTAAAACAAGTAGTAAAGGTTAAAGCTGGGGAATTTATTGGTTACACTACAGGTACTCCTACTGCACATAATTTTGATTTTGGTGTCTTTGATCTAAACCATATCAATGAAAATTTACCCGCCGATGAGGGGTCAGTTTACGGTAAAGAGAAAAATTTTATCTGTCCTTTTGACGTATTGCCAACTGAATTAAAAGCTGCTTATTACAGTAAGATAATCTCAGCAGAAAAACAGTTTAGCAATTGCAAATAAATGATCGGGGTGAGAGGAACTAACTTCTTGAGTTTTTCGCTTCGCGAAAAAACGAACCTCCGGCATTGTATTTAGCTCTGCACTTTGGTCGGGGTGAGAGGAATCGGACCTCCGGCACCTAGACCCCCAGCCTAGTGCTCTACCACTGAGCTACACCCCGAAAAGCTTAATTGAGTATACAATAACCAGTAATCATACTGGTGCAGAAGTTCTCGTCAGAGAATCTTCTATTCTAACATTCAGTGTGCTAGACTTCAATTAATATAGTTGTGGGAGGAATATACTTATGGATCAAGAAAAATTAGCTGCAATCCAAGCCGCCATGGGGCAGATTGAGAAACAATTTGGTAAAGGGTCAATCATGAAATTAGGTGACCCATCTGAGAAATGGAATGTGGATGTGATTCCTACTGGAGCCATGGCTCTAGATATGGCTTTAGGGGTGGGTGGGCTGCCTAAAGGTAGAATAGTAGAAATCTTTGGTCCTGAAGGTAGTGGTAAGACGACTTTGAGTCTGCATGTAGTGGCTGAAGCTCAGAAAAAAGGAGGCACCGCTGCTTTTGTAGATGCGGAGCATGCCTTAGATCCACTGAGAGCTGAATCTCTAGGTGTAAATATCAAAGATCTTTTGGTTTCTCAACCAGACACTGGTGAGCAAGCTTTGGAGATTGTAGAAACACTAGTTCGTAGTGGGGCTGTGGACGTGGTGGTGGTAGATTCCGTCGCTGCTTTAGTGCCCAGGGCAGAAGTGGAAGGTGAGATGGGAGATTCATTTATAGGTCTGCAAGCTAGGCTGATGTCGCAAGCCCTCAGAAAACTTGCTTCGGCTATCAATAAAAGTAAATCAATGGTGATTTTTATCAATCAACTTCGAGAAAAAGTCGGAGTCATGTTTGGCAATCCCGAAACCACCCCCGGTGGCCGGGCCCTGAAATTTTATAGCTCTGTCCGACTAGACGTGCGCCGAATCGACTCTATCAAAGACGGGGATCGGGTGATGGGAAATCGCGTACGTGTGAAAGTAGTAAAAAACAAAGTGGCACCACCTTTTAGGCAAGCTGAATTTGATATCATGTTTGATAAAGGTATTTCTCGGGAAGGATCGCTGCTAGATGTCGCTTTGGAGATGGGAGTAATTGAAAAATCTGGTGCTTGGTTTAGCTATGGTAAAGACAAGATTGCTCAGGGTAGGGAAGCGGCAAAAGGGTATCTGGAGGAAAATAAAAAAGTGGCTGACGAGGTAGAGAAAAAAGTCAAAGAAGTGGTGAGTAAAGGCGGTCCCGTGCCGGTAGAGATTGGACATGAAGAAAAAGAAGATGGTGAACCAGGCAACGGCGCCCCGTTTTAGAAGTTAAGATTTCTTATCCAGATAAAAAAACTTAACAAGCAAAAAAACAATTAAAAAGAAGCTAATTCTAAATATGAAAGGTTCGATCTCTCCGTTTCTGAGGTCTTGAAGATAGCCACTAATAATTCCAATTGAAAAGTAGATCACAACGAATGGAAATTCATTTTTCTTAAGTCCAAGAACCTTTTCATTTTTAGAGTTTTTGCCCATTAATTTATCTTATCAACTTTGAGTTATAATCGTCAATAAGAACAAAATAACCAATGCCAAATATAACTGCAATCCAACCGCAAAAGAAAAATCCTTTGAGAGAAAATATTTTTCTGGATGGGGAATTTGCTTTTGGAATATCCGCGGAACTAAGATTTCTTTCCAAACTCCATATTGATGACACTTTAACTCCGGCCCAAGTGGAAAAATTAATTCAAAAAGATCAGGTTAATAAACTAGTAGTGAAAGCACTCAAATTTCTTTCCTATCGACCCCGTTCTACCCGTGAGGTAGAGCAACACTTGTTGTATAAGCGAAAAGGGAAAAGCGAAATGGAAGAAGAGAGTGAATTAGAGTTGAAAAACTACAAAAAAAGTACCCAGGAAGCAATTGAATTCTTGGTTAAACATAAACAAATTGATGATAGGCAGTTTGCCTTGTGGTGGATTGAAGGCAGGAGAAAGTTTAAAAAAACAGGGGACCAAGTTATAAAACAAGAATTGTTTGCCAAAGGTATTGGTAAAGAATTAGTTGAGGAACTTTTAGCGGAAAATATTGAAGATCCAGAAAAGCTAGCCTTGCAAGCTGCTCAAAAGAAACTTTACAGCTACCAAAAGCTACCACCAAAAGAATTTAAAATAAAAATGGGTCAATATTTGATAAGGAAAGGTTACTCCTGGGAGGTGGTCAGTCGTGTCGTTGACACTCTCCTGAAAAAAGACTAAAATTCAACCAGTTTCATGAATATAACATCTGAATTTAACGAAAGGCAAATGACATACTATGGATCCTAT
>CAYGGA010000034.1:0-2168 GCA_964349395.1 uncultured Gammaproteobacteria bacterium
TAGTGTAAATTAGTACGTAAAGTAAAAACGAAGTAAAATTGAGAATTAATAATAGTGATTTAAGTAAGAATTTTTTTAAATAACCCACGAAAATTCCCTTTAGATAATGTAGCGCAGTTCTAAAACAACGATTTCTAGAACGAAGCGTAGTTATCGCAGACAATTTAGCATCAGTAAATTGTCTATAATGGCAGACGCTTATGTACAATTAGGGTCAAGAATTGATGTGCCCTTCAAATACCTGTTAGCATTTAGTATACCACAGGTGACAAGAAGCGCTTGGTTGATTGCTATAGCAGGTCAAAAGGCAACAGGAGACACGAAACACGTAAAACGTATTGCGTCTTGCCTTAGCCAGTAATCATACTGGTGCAGAAGTGAACGAAGTTCAGCTTCTATTACGTGTTGCCAATTAACTTCCTTGTTTTAGGGTGTCCAGGAAATCCTGGTTAGTAGAAGTCTTAGAGAGTCTATCCATCAGCACTTCTGTTCTCTCTGATTCATTCAAAGTATCCACCATCCTCCGCAGGAGGTAGACTTTTTGAGTATTCTCAGGACCTAGCAAAAGCTCTTCATTTCTAGTTCCAGATTTAGAGACATCAATCGAAGGAAAGATTCTTCTCTCAGACAGGGTTCTATCCAGCCAAAGCTCCATATTCCCTGTTCCTTTAAACTCTTCATAAATCAAATCATCCATTCTCGACCCAGTATCTACTAAAGCCGTCGCTAAGATGGTGAGAGACCCACCCTCTTCAAAATTGCGGGCCGCACCAAAGAACTTCTTGGGAGGGTACAAAGCGACCGGATCAAAACCACCCGATAATGTTCGACCAGATGGTGGCAGACTTAGATTGTAGGCTCGAGCCAGTCTGGTCATGGAGTCAAGTAAGATAAAAACATTTTTGCCTGTTTCCACTAGTCTTTTGGCCCGCTCGAGAGCGATCTCAGCAATCCTAGTCTGGACTTCCGCTGGTTCATCAAAATTTGAGGCCATTACTTCTCCCTTAACACTGCGAGAAATATCAGTCACTTCTTCGGGCCTTTCCCCAATCAAAACGGCCATCAAATGAATATCAGGGTAATTGGTGGCAATACCGTGGGCTAAATCCTTCATCACCGTGGTCTTACCAGCTTTTGGCGGTGAGACAATCATTCCTCTTTGCCCAAGCCCGATTGGGGCCACGAGATCAATTAAACGGGTGGAGATTGGTAATTTACCAGTCTCAGTTTTAAGTTGTTTATTGGGATAGACTGCAGTCAGTCTTTCAAATCTAGGTCTTTTGGCAGCTTTCTCTGGCTCCATGCCATTCACCTTATCAACTTTCAACATACCATAGTATCTTTCATTTTCTTTAGGGGGTCGCACACTCCCAGACACCTCATCCCCGCCCCTTATATCGAAGCGGCGAATCTGCGACGCCGAGATATAAATATCTCCGGGTCCACCATTAAAACCATTGGCTCGCAAAAAGCCATACCCTTCGGGCATATTTTCTAAAATACCGGACTTGATGATAGGCGCGCCAAAATTGCCTTCACTACTGAGAGGCTCTTGGGGCAAATCTTCACTTTTAACAGTGGAAGGCACCACTACTGGTTGCGTAGGGACATCTTCTAGCTGCGGAGTTTCTTCTTCTTTTTTAACCATCTGGAATTTTTTGTTTCCTACCTTAAGTTTTTGAATTTTTCAGGGGGGAACAATTTGGATTAAAACACATGACTACTAGGTTGTCAACAACCTTTTCTCAGTACCAGAGTTCTTCTTTAGAGAAAAACTCTCGTACCGAGGGGCAGCTCGGTTGGCTATCTTAGCCTAAGATACGGAACTTTCTGAGGTATAACCCAGCCATAGTTGATCCAAGAAGACCAACCATAACTGTTTCAGTAGCCCCAGTATCAGGTAAGGTAAAGGCTTTCACTTGCCCCGGAGTTGGGGTCGGAGTCGGAGTTAGAGTTGTTGAAGCAACTTTAACATCGAACTCAACGAACCTTTGATGTTCCCAACAGAAGGGTAAGACACCGTATTGGTATCCAGCAGAGCTCATAAGAGCACTGATGTTACCCACGTCAGCGATGTTTTCCCTACGACCAGTATTGAATAACACGTTAATGTCATTTGAAGTACTGGTTGGAACTACTACTTTAGTAGATCCAGGAACATAACTGAT
>CAYGGA010000035.1:0-2029 GCA_964349395.1 uncultured Gammaproteobacteria bacterium
GAACTCATAAGCGGATTATCGATATTATCGAACCCACCCCTAAAACCTTGGATGCACTCATGCATCTTGAGCTGCCAGCCGGTGTCGATATTGAAATTAGATAACTTCAGAGCCCGCTTATAAGCGGGCCAACACTTTCAAGATTGAAAAGTGTCCCCAACAAATGGGGGCATTTTTTAACCCTGAAAAGGTTAAAGGCAAAAATGTTAAAAGCAGTCTTAGGTAAAAAATTAAAAATGACCCAAGTCTTTGATAGTCATGGGCGATCAGTACCAGTAACGCAGGTTTTGGCAGCTGCTAATCTAGTTACAGCGGTTAAAGACAGCGAAATAGACGGTTATAAAGCCGTCCAAATCGGTTTTGGGAATAGTAAGAAAATCGGCAAAGCTCTTAAGGGAAGTTTGAAAAAGGCAACATCTAAAATGGATACTTACCCTAAAGTTTTAAGAGAGGTTGCTTTTGATGACGATGTCAAAGTCGGCCAAAAAGTGAAAGTCGAAGAAGTTTTTTCTAAAGGAACCATGGTGGATGTAGTTGGAGTGAGCCGTGGTAAAGGATTTGCTGGTGGTGTCAAAAGATGGGGTTTTCACGGTGGTCCTAAGACCCACGGTCAATCCGACCGTCACCGTGCGCCAGGATCAATTGGTTCTGGAACCACCCCTGGAAGAGTAACAAAAGGGCTTAAAATGGCTGGTCATATGGGATTCGACCAAGTGACTGTCCAAGGCTTAGAAGTTATAGCTATTGACATAGAAAAAGAAGTGATTTTAATTAAAGGATCAATTCCTGGTCCATCTGGAAGTGTAGTTTTAATAAAAAAATCTCAGAAAAAGAGAAAGAAATATCATGAGCCCGTTATTCAAAATATTAGTTTAGGAGATGGGGACGCTGAATCAACCGAAGGGGAAGCACCATCTGAGGGCGAAACTATTGCTGAGGCCGCCCTAGAAGTTAAAAAAGAAGAAACAGCACAAATAAAGGAACCTAGTGGTGAAGACAATGCCGAAAGTTAAAGAAATTGACGAAAAAGTTGTTAAAAAGGTTAGAAAAGCATCTAAAACAGAGACTGTAGATAGCTATTTGACGGTGGATGTTCATGATATGACTGGAAAAGTAGTGGGCCAAGAAACATTGAATAAAGATATTTTTGATAAACCAGCCTCTTCTCAGCTTTTAGCCCAAGCAATTAGAGTCTTTACCTTTAATAAACGCCAAGGAACGGTAAGCGTGAAAGATCGTAGTGAAGTGCGTGGTGGTGGGAGAAAGCCCTGGAGACAAAAAGGTACGGGTCGTGCCCGCCAAGGGTCGATACGCTCCCCACAATGGCGTGGTGGTGGTGTGATCCATGGGCCACAGATGAAGGACTGGAGTCTGCTTTTATCTAAAAAACTTCGCCAAAAAGCCTTACTAGGAGCCTTGAGCCTGAAAGCTCGAGACAAAGAGATCTTTTTAATCAAGGATTTGACTATTAAAGATGGTAAAACCAAAGATTTTGTTAATATCATTGCTAAATTGCCTTTGCAAGAAGACCGGAGAACTCTAGTAGTTCTGCCGGTGAAAGATGATCTGGTGGTCAGATCGGCCCGGAATTTAAAAAATGCCCAAGTACAAACAGTTACTAATTTAAATACTCTAGAAGTGGTAACCGCTCGTAATCTGCTCCTAACCAAAGAAGCGATTACTAAACTAGAGAGTTTTTTGCTAAGAAAAGGTGAAAAAGATAATGCAGCTAACTGATAAGATCGTCAGACCAATTTTGACAGAAAAAAGCCTTGCGCAAGCAAGGTTAGGTCGCTATACTTTCGAAGTCTCAGTCAAGGCAAACAAAAACCAGATTCGGGAAGCACTAGAAAACGCTTTTAGTGTTAAAGTCAAAAGGGTCAGAACATCTATTCAGAAAGAAGCGATCCGACTTATCCCTAAAAGCCGTCGCCAAGTTCCAGGAGCAGTTTGGAAAAAAGCGACCATTGAGATCAGTTCAGGGAAATTAAGTTTGTTTGAGATTTCAGGAGGGGAAGATGATAAAAAG